>NZ_AEXL02000171.1 GCF_000242875.2 Candidatus Nitrosopumilus salarius BD31
TTTATTAAACGATATCCGCCCATTAGATAAATCGTTACTTCCGAAAACAGTCGAACGATTTGTTGCATTAGGCATCAATAAGAATCAAACGCTACCGCCAATACCACAACCTAAACTCATTGCAGATTATAACAATGCTATTCAATCACTTAGTGATTTAGGTATCGAACTATCCAGTAGCAAAGTATTAGGCTTATGTCCTGGTGCAGAGTATGGGGCAGCAAAACGCTGGCCTGCTACATATTATGCAGAAGTTGCAATCCATGCAATTGAGCATGGCTGGTTGGTGTTATTATTTGGTTCTGAAAAAGACATACCAGTAACACAAGAAATTAATCAAATAACGCAGTCACGCTGCATTGATTTAGGTGGCAAAACCAAATTAGGCGACGCAATAGACATTATGTCATTGTGTGACACCGTTATTAGCAATGATTCAGGGCTAATGCATGTTGCAGCCGCTCTAGATAAAAAACTTATCGCAATATATGGTTCAAGTGACCCACATCATACACCGCCCATGCATCCTGAAGCTGTGATTGAGTATTTAGATTTAGCATGTAGCCCTTGTTTTAAAAGGGAATGCCCATTAGGTCATCTAAACTGCTTAAATAACATCCAACCATCGGTAATAATAAAAAAATTAAATTATGATTGATCAATGGCTTAACAAACTAGACAACCACAACACAAAGAGTCTTTTTTGGATAATTGTCGGTGCTAGCATATTACTGGCAGCTTGGATGCAATATATCCAGCATGGCTGGATTAATCCAGACAGTGTCCTCTATTTTGAACAAGCCAAGCAATTTGCTCAGGGCGAATGGAAGGCAGGATTCAAGATATTTGAATGGCCTTTATATGCTGCGTGTATTAGCCTTATCCACAAGATTACTTACCTACCTATCCAAAACTCAGCACAACTGCTTAATATGCTGTTCTTTGGGATTGCTACCGCCAGCTTTCTGAAGCTGATTCAACTTGCTGGTGGTAATAACCGTACACTATTTTTTGGCATGCTACTGTTATTTAGCTCGCTCTACATCGTGGGTGATGTGCTAGAGATGCTTATGCGCGACGAAGGCTACTGGGCTTTTTACCTTACTGCATTAGTCTATTTCATTGGCTATCTCGACAGTGGCAAACTAAGTCATGCAGTTTTGTGGCAACTTAGTATGATGACTGCCACCCTGTTTAGAATTGAAGGAATTCTATTCTTGTTATTCTTACCAGTGATTGTCATTGCACTGCAGCCAGAAAATTATAAAAATAAACTAATGATGATGCTTAAAGCTTACTCCTTCTGCTTCATCATTGGCTTGAGCATTTTGATAACAATTTTTCTGCATCCAGAAATCAATATGGCGAGTTTTGGCCGCTTGGATGAAGTATTCACGTTAAATCTGTTCGATGAATTCACTAAGAAGTTTTTAACGCAAGCTGATATTATGTCAAAAGAGGTACTAGGCGGATATTTAGAAGAATTCGCAATTCCGGGCTTGCTGCTGACATTTCTTTATGTCACGGGATCAAAGATATTAACCGCTGCTGGCTGGGTTGGAACTGCACTTGCTTTCTTTGGTATCAAAAATACATCAAACACAATGCCACCCAAAGTAAGAATGACTTTACTGACTAGCTCGGCAATTGCTTTGATTGTCATGTATTTAATCATCACAAAAGTATTTGTTCTATCAAGCAGGTATGTGGTTGCTTTAGCATGGATACTGCTAATCTTTGCAAGCATCTATCTGGCCGACCTCTCATCAAACACTCATAAAAATAAACGTAGGCTTTTCATTATCTTTTGCATCATATCATGTTTAAGCTTCGTAAAGAATGTATTGCCTAAGCGTGAAGGGTACAATTACCAACAGGATGCTGTCTCTTGGGTAAAATCACAAAATAAAGAAAATCACCCTGTATTTTATGATGATTCTCGCATGAGATATTACGCCAAGCAACCATTTAAAGGTACAGGCACACCAAACTTTATTGAATTAATCAATGCACATGAAAACAACAGCATTAATAATTATACCTATCTAGTTATCAATAGTTCAAAAAATGACTTTGAAAGTGAACAATTCATATCAAGCAACCTTCCAAACTTTATTGAAATTAATCGCATCTCATCATACAAAGATAAAAAGCAAGTAGTCATTTATCAAAACAGCACTAACTAACTTTTTCATTCCTTTGCTTGTGAATAATATTGATTTACATTTTTGTTGCTATCAAGATTCGCAAATCTATCGATACACTGCTCAGGCTGCTACATTGGAGAATTTTCTAATTCTTGTGTTGAGTAATTCCATGATTCACTTTCTAACACTTTACCAATTAACACGCTGAAAAACTAAATCTAATGAACTTAGCAGTAGTTACTGCATAGATAGTATAAGGTGAAACATTTTTAGTAAAGTTGCGCATACAGCGACAATTGCCCCTACCCCAGCTTTTACTCGCTAATAATAGTCTCATCACGTTCTATACAATAGTCATGTCCAAAAGTAACTAGCGCAAACTCAATCAGGCTTCATGTACTTTCTTCTAATGCTTACGCAAATAAATAGATTGTTAGCCCTAATATCTCTCGACTCAAATCACCATATTATTACCAATCAAATAAAATCTTCATATCTTATTGAGTCTATAGAGTTCTCAGCAACTACTCAGATGAGTAAAAGCGTCAATACTTAACTCTTTACTTTTCAGCACTTAAATAACTAAATGTGGCAAATATCTTCTGATAACGCGGTGGTACTAAATAAACATTAGCGTAAGGTTTTGATTGATCAAAACTTGATAAACACCATCTTCTATCAAATATCCTAAAATAAATGCGCCTTAAAAATCCAATTAAATTTTTCTTATGTACTTTTTTGTTATAAGTGTAGGAAAGTGAGAAAAATTGATATCCTTTGAATAGCTCATCAAACAAGCGCATTTTTTGGAAAGACGCAATTGTTGTTGTGCTTTTATATTCAATTAACAAAAGTGGTTGATCTTGCTTTAGCGTTTCTTGTAAACCTAGCAGTGCTGATGCCTCATGCCCTTCAACATCCATTTTAATAAAATCAATCATTTCTTTTGGGCAAGTTAAATTCAAATAATCATCACCAACGACTAACTCTATCTCTTGCTGCTCGGCATCCTCAAAAGAGGCATTCAAACTTGAACATCCCAAATTACCGTGCTTGGGGATAGAAATATCCCTCTTAATAGCTTTGTCTGATAAAGCCAAGTTAACCGCAATTACATTATTCAGTTTGTTTAAGATTAAATTCTGTTGCAACACACTAAATATAAATTGCACGGGTTCAAAAACAATTAACCTCTTGGTATATTGCGCAATCACAATGGCGTGATTTCCTATATTGGCGCCAATATCCAAACTAGTAGTCGGTGCTATACAGCTTAATA
>NZ_AEXL02000170.1 GCF_000242875.2 Candidatus Nitrosopumilus salarius BD31
CACTATCTAATGATTTTCATTCGTGAAAATTGCCTTGTGTTATTTATTACTGGGTGAATTAGCACAACCATGAAAGTTGCAAAAGATTATCTTAACACCCCACGAACGATCAAATCTGATTCTAACCTTGCTGATGTTTTAAAAAAAATCATTGATGAGAAAAAAAGCCGTCTTTTGATCACCGATAATGGAAAAATCAATGGACTTGTAACTGAAAAGGATTTGGGATTTTTCTTACTTACTGATGATAGTGAACGAAAACTAGATGAAATCCCATTATCTGAAATTGCCGTGAAAATAATCTCTGTTGATGAAAAAACAAGACTTGATGAATGTGCAGGTATTATGTTAAAAAATGGAATTGGGTCATTAGTTGTAACCTCAAATAATGAAGTTGTTGGGATTTTGACAAAAACAGATCTTGTGAGATATTTCTCAAAAACTCATTCTGGAGAAAAAATTGTAGGCGAATATATGTCTCCATACTATGCTTGGAAGTATTCTGATACTCCTTTGTATGAAGTAGTGTTAAAAATGATCAATGAAAAAATTTCACGAGTCATAATTAGGAATCATGATGAAACCCCTGTTGGAATTGTAACTTTTAGAGATTTATTCAAACTTGCACTAACCTTAGGTGAACAAGACGATGTACTGGATAATACTGATCCTGTAATTTCTGTAATATTTCCACGAAAAGGCTTCATATCTAATTCTGGTTTTGGTGGGAGTACAAAAATTGATGAAATTATGAATGCTGATATTATTTCTGTGGATTACGATGATGATTTGACAAAAACCGGAAAATTATTGTTGGATAAAAACATCAACGGCGTTGGTGTTTTATCTGGGCATGGAAACATTATTGGAATTCTCAGTAAAACAGACATTGTCAAAGCTTTGGCGTTTCTGAAATAATCTTATTCTTGATCCATTTGAAATCAAATATTGAAATCGTGTTTCAAGTGTGCCTGATGTTGGAAAATATGATTTTGAAATTGTCTAAAACTCTAATAATTCCATATTTGATATAGTATCATTGGATTATGAAAAATTCTGTTCCCAAATTTTAGAGGCTGATCCTAAAATCAGATTTGCTACTGTGTATGATGAGTGGGCAACGCATGTTGGCGGTGGCATGAGAAAAGGTTTGGAAAATTTACTTTCCGAGCATGCAGAAAATGAGTTAGTAAATATCTCTGTACTTGATTGGAAAGCAAGAAAGGATATGTCAAAATGGCTTGGTAAAACTATCTACACTTTGGCAGAATATGATAAGGTTAAACGATTTTCATTTTATCTGGGGGATGAACATCTACTTCTTGTTAGTGCTGAACGAGATTGCAATACTCACAATGTTGTTGATAAAGTGATTCAACTTTATTATGAAAATCAAGAATGAGTTAATTCTTAATTAACTTTGATTGATGTCCCATCCATTTTTTTAGGGATTTTAATTTCTAATCTTCCTTTCTCAAACTTGGTGGTGATTTTTTTGCTGTCTACTTTTCCAGGTAGTGAAACTGATTTTTTAAAATATTCAAATTTTGTAATTTTCCCTAATTTCTCTTCTGAATATTTCTCTTTAAGCTTTGCTTCTACAGTGACAGTATTTTGATTAAAAATAATGTTGATATTTTTTTTACCTACCATCGGAAGATCGAATTCAACTATCCAGTAATTGTCGTACTCTCTTAGACATGAAAGTGGTGAAAGAATCCTCTGTTCAATATCATCTAATAATGGTGTAAAAACTGGTAGTGTCATATCAAATTCAAAATCGTCCTTTTTCATTTTATCACCTGTAAATTTGTGGGACTCCTTTACCATGATCTTGGTTATGCTGCAGTGTCTTGATTGTTTCTTCCATTAAATTCCTATATTGTATTCTAAGCTTGTCCATTCTATTTTGAATGTCTTGTGTTTCTACTTGTATGTCTAAAACTTTTGCTAGTGTCTCTATTGCGATAATTGATGCTTCTGGATCTGGAAAGAAAGGATGACATTCTGCATAAAGCACCAGTGCTGGAATCTTTGATTTTCTGAAAACTGAAATTATGGCAGCATCTACTCCAAAAATACTTCCTTCTAAAAATTTTGGAATTTGATTGTTGTATAGAATGTTCTCCAATATCTGATCAGTCACAAGACCATAAATTTTTGGAGTTTCTTTTGACTGATTAATTGCCCCCATCCCACTAACAATTACTATTTTTTTTATTCCATTTTTTTGGCAAAATTCATGGGTTGCATTAGCAAACCTTTCTGCAAAATATTGGTTAAATGGCACCTCTGATATGATTATGAAAATATTTTTCTTATTGTAAACTCTGACGGGTCCTATAATTTCCCCACCTTCTACAAATAAAGTTGCAGGAAGATCTTCCACTTCAATTTCCCCTATTTGCTTCATTTTTAGATGGTGAATTATGTATGATATTGAAAAAGTACCTACAAGCCCGTTACTAGGAAATCCTACCAATAATGTATTTTCTTGAGTATCGGGCTTTGCAATCTTCATACTGTCTATGATAATTGTTACTAATAAAAGAAAATACACCATTCTCAAAATTGAGATCTACTAAAACAATACGCTTAATTCGGTAATTGTTAGACCACTTTTATGATAAATCCGGAATTGATGAAATTGCTTGAAACAAATGATATTTTAGATATTCTGAGAGAATCAGTTGCATACCAATTACAAAAAATTCATAATGTTGAAAAAACAAGTGAGGGGCGTGATTGGTATCAAGAACTGCCTGCAATTGTAAAGTCAAAATTTGATAGTTACAAAACAGATTATGA
Organism: Candidatus Nitrosopumilus salarius BD31; assembly: GCF_000242875.2. GTDB lineage: Archaea > Thermoproteota > Nitrososphaeria > Nitrososphaerales > Nitrosopumilaceae > Nitrosopumilus > Nitrosopumilus salarius. The sequence goes on from NZ_AEXL02000170.1 coordinate 2,809, forward strand.
GAATCTTGTACGAATACTCACTTTGGATCATGAACAAATGAAGCTTGAAATGAACAAGGGTTACTACTATTGGCGATTAGTACGTTCGGCATGCAATACATACCAAAATGATCTGGTTGAATATGATCAACAACTGAGTCAAGAGTTTAACTTACAAGAAACCGAAGCAATTTCAGATAACGCAGCACTTCATGAATGTATTGGTATTTTAGACCAACACGCAATTGACAAATAAGATAAACTCACAGTTGAATTCTGACCGGATCATGAATTCATTCTCTGTTGAATCTTTTTATGATGTTACATTGAATAAAACATGTGGAAATAAAGTCTGAAAAATCAATTAAAGAATATCTCAAAACCTTGCCTGATGATACCGTAATCAAATACTACCTTGATGTGGAATATAGCCCATTCCCTCTTTTGCTTATTGAAGAATATACAAGGCGATTCAAACGTAAAACTAAAGACGAAATTCTCAAAGATCT
>NZ_AEXL02000169.1 GCF_000242875.2 Candidatus Nitrosopumilus salarius BD31
GTCTTGTTGTCCATCAAGAGTATCCATGTCAACAACTTCTGCCATTTCTGAGACAAAGATTTTACCACCGTGATTAGGAGTCAGACCGGAATTTGTTGAAATCATTTCAACTACTTTTCTTGCATCTTTATCTGAAACTACCATCTCGATTTTTGCCAAAGGTATTGATTTTAAACTAGTAGAACCAACACGTGAGCCCTTTGACTCTCCATAGATATTACTATCATCTAAATTTCGTTTATCTATAATGTATGTCCCTATAATATTCAGATTAGATTTAATCGTAGGAAAATTTTTCCTCTTTATCACAGCCTCAATTTTTTTCATAAATAATTTTCAAAAAAGAGCCCTATTTATCAGAGAGGGTTATGCCTAAGGGTGAAAATTAGATCGCATCACAGGAGCATATTGTCATCACATGCAAAAATAGGGATGAATGTAAATCAGGTGTAAAAAAACCAGCTGGAAAGATCAATAAAACTCAAGTTAAAGACTAATAAGGTAATGTACCGTACTATACGGTATGATGCGAGCAAGACTAACATATGTCCCACTAGAGGTGGCAGATCAATTCGAGGATTTCATCATAAAAAGAGATGAGCAAATTCTTGATGCAGTAAAAGCAAGAACAAAGGATTACAGTACATTATCACTGTTAAAATTGTT
>NZ_AEXL02000168.1 GCF_000242875.2 Candidatus Nitrosopumilus salarius BD31
TTGGAAAAGAAGTGTTGACATATTTCGGAATTTTAGGTGGTGCCACTATTTTGTTTGTTGCAATCAGCGGACTAGATCCATGGGACAGTGCATTTTATTCAGTATCAGCTAGCACCACAGCAGGGTTACAGCAAGAAAGTCTTGCAGGACTTAATGGAGGCGCCCATGCAATTTTGATAATTCTAATGTTCATTGGTGGGTGTGGATTTTCTACTGCAGGAGGATTGAAAATATTCCGATTACTTCATTTAAAAGATGCCATATCATTTTTCAACAAAGTAAAAAGAGCAGAGCTGTCCGAACATACAAAAAAAGAAGTAATTGCAACAATGATCATTATTGTATCATTTCCAGTAATTTCGGTTGTAACAGGGGCACATCTTGCAGTTACAGAAGAGGTGTCATTTGAAGATGCATTCTTTGAGGCAGTAGGGGTAATTACTACAGGAGGATTATCAGCAGGAGTAATAGATATCGATACTGATTCTGGTACAAAAATGGTTCTTGGATTTTTAATGATATTTGGGAGATTAGAGATAATTGCTATCATCTACATCTTTGTCCCCAAACTTAGTTAGATAGAGTTTAATTTTGTAGACTGGAACTCGAAATATGGTCAATGCGTTAGAAAAGAAAGCCAGTAGAGGTAAGAAGCTAATTGTATTAGGATTTGTTACAATTGGAATATTATTTTTAATGTTTAACAGATATCAGGATCCAGAGCTTATCACACCAAGTGCAATTGACACCATACAGAGAATAGCATATGGATTTTACATCACATTGGTTGTATCATTTGGCGCTATTGCATTTGGGATATACAGGTACCATAAAGAAAAAGTCCAAAATAATGGAAAAGATTTGACGACGATAATTGCAATAGTTACAAACAGCTCAAAATCTAAGAAAGTATTTGTTACAACATTTATCATATATGGTATATTTTTTTCACTGATATCTGGCACTTTAGTATACCAACCCGAAGTCAATTTTGTAACTCACTACGGTGCAATAATCCCATCAGGCTTTATTGCTCCATGCTGTGACAGTCCAGGCTACATGCCAAAGATAATAATTTACCTGACAGAGCATATCGGATTACAAGTAATCCCAATAAATCTCGTATTACAGTTAGTGGTATCATATCTTGTTGCATTGAATACATCAATTGCAGTAAGTGCATATGCAATATCTAAAAAAGGAAGAGGGATCAGTACCATCGGTGCTGCTGCAGGGTTATTCATAGCATGCCCAACTTGTGCAGGAACATTTCTGTCAGTATTTATTGGGACTGCAAGTGGAATTGCACTTTCAATTGCACTAGCACAGATGCAAACATTATTTATTGCAATTTCAATTCCAATCTTGCTTGTGACTCCATACGTGATGGCAAAAAAATTGCGCAATAATGACGGTAGTTGTAAGATAGATCACTAAAGTGAAAAAGGCTTTACTTCCGGAATCTTATGATTTCCAATATCATAACCATCACGACGTAAGTACTTGAGCGTTAACTTGTAAAGTAACTCATCATGATCAACTTGTTCCAATATTTCAGTCCATAGAACTTTACCGTTTTCTTGAATTTGTCTTTTAAAATCAGGATTCATTGATTCAGCAATTTCTCTGCATTGATCAAAAGTTTTTCCATTTTTATAAGCACGAACACGTCTATCACAACTATCCACATTATCAAATAATTAAAAATGTAAATAAACCTAGATTAATTAGCCCTTGAAACAAATACTAGAAAAAAAATCTAACTTTATGGGCATAAAATCAGCTACAGAATACATAGATTTTTTCATCAATCTGAATATGGGAGAAAATGTCAGTCTCATAAGTTTCATAAATAATGAAAAAATGACACTGAAAAAAAACCTTGAGCTCAAAAATTTAGAAAAAGAACCAATCAAAAAAGGAATAGTAATTTTAGAACAATTAGCAAGAGAGATTAATGAGATGGGAGATAAAGCAGTACTAGAAAAATACAAAAAATAACCGCTAGAGAAAAATCATGGACAAAAATTCAGAAATAATCAGAACTGAAATCATCAGAATTCTAAATGAGAATGGAAAGATCAGAGGGACAGAACTTGCCAAAAGAGTAATCAAGAAGGTGGGCAACGAGAAAACGGTTTATAGAGAAATAAGCCTGCTTGTAGAGGCAGGGGAGATTGAAAAAAAAGTTTACAATAGATCACATATTGAGTACGAGTTGATTAATCTCTACGAGTCAGTAAACAAACAACTCAAAAATGTACACGGAGAGATAATGATAATTTTTGATGAAATCATAAACTTTAAAAAAATAAGTAGGAGTGAAAATTTTTCATTTCATCAAAGACTAAGATCTATCATACATCAAATACAGATTGTGCAAACAATTGATGGGGTGATGAAGTTGTTATCATATTATCCATCATTTAAAAAAGATCAAATGTTCTCACAAGTTATTAGAAAAATCAGTGACTGTTGGGAAATAATTATGGACAGTATCGTGCATCAACCTGAAGAGAGTTTTCTAAATGAGGTACTTGCAAATTTGAACATATCACGAATTGATTCAAACAATATGAATTAAAAATTTTTTAATTTATCTACAATGACTTTGAGAATTTCTTCGTCATCAAGTAATATTAGTGGGAAATTATTTTCTTCACTTGCTTTACGAAATTCAGTGTCTTTAGTAACAATGATCATATCATTTTCACGGGCATAATTAATTATAGAATAGTCAGAGCCAAGTTTTTTTCCAGCCACCTGTAATTTCCTGACGCTATAAGCTTCATATCCAAGACATTGTAATCGCTCATCCATCCCATCTAGATTTTCATCTACCAGTATTTTCATGTAATTTTATAATTTAATTTCAATATTAGTGTAAACAAGTATCTAATGATCAAGTACTTATTTTCAATAAAAGAGTAGATTTCATGGATGTTAAAGAAGAAGATAAATCAGAGGAATCTAAGAAAAACCATATAGAATATTACAGATCACTTTGCAGAATTATAATGGATATTAAAGAGGAAAAAATCCAAGAGAAGGAGCCTGCAATTAAAAATCATTTAGAGAATAGAATTGAGGCAATGGAAAAAGACAAAAAAAGAATCAGAGATATGTTTCCAGAGATAAAGGAAGAAGAATGGGATGACCACACCAACTGAGAAAAACCACAATAAGCATCTGGACTTGCTTCATGAGTATAAAATCCATCTGATAAAATACATAGAAGAGTTAGAAAAATTGGATAGACAATCAGAATTTGCAAAAAAATGGAATGAGACAACAATTAAAGAAAGAAAACAAGAGATTCAAGCAATAGATAAGATTCTAAAAAATCTGATACGGTTTTAATTATTATTTCCGGATCAAGTCATAAAGAGTATTACAAAAATTATCCACATGTTCAGAGGAGATTCCATCAAACCAGGCAAGATCTTTTGTAACACTAAATCCACTAAATTCAAATTTTGAGTTTAATTTTACATATTCAATTTCTTTTTGGATTAATTTTTTTATTTCATCTTGTTCTTCTAACGATAACTCATAATCACAAGTCATCAAATCAATTTGTACATAGTAATTTCCATGGGCAGGATTTGTTTTAGCCTTGATAAATGGCATGTTTTGCTGTTGGCATTCTCGATAGTGTTTATCATACTCAAACATCTTAGAGTCGCCAAGATATTTGTGGAAAATCATGATAGTAAGAGAAATTAATTTAAAATAACACTAAAGATCGATGGTGATTTTCTTTACTTTTGTGATTAATCGAATTTTTATGTCAATTGGCATTTCAGGCTCCATTGTGAAATAGATAATGTTTCTTTTTGTGTATATTACTAGTTGAGATACTTTTTCTCTTTCAACGTGAACGTATCTTACTTTACCTAGAGATTTATCAAATTCCTTTCTCATTGCTCTTCTTTGTGCAATTTGTTTACAGAAATGTTCTTCTTCTTTTTGATTTTTCAGGCTTGTTTTTCCAGTTTTCATTATTGCCTCACGAATGTTACCTTTTGGATCAATTATCGCCGCAAATCTCATTTTAGGATCTAGATTTAGTATTTCCTGAACAATTTTTAGAAGGTCTACTTTCTTTGCCGCCATATCTTAATTCAAAAATTCAATTTACCAAATATAATCTATAGAATATTCTAAAAATTCAAATTTTCAACACAGATCTGTCTATTTAAAAGAACTAAAAGAAATATAGGCCTATACAGTTTTCTTTTTGGGAGATTTTTTGGAAGATTTTACAGCAGGGGGTTTTTTAGCAATTGATTTTAATTTCCTGTTCTTTTCATCTATTTGTTTTTTTAACATTTGTTGTTTTTCTTTTAATTTATGATTTTTAACTTTAATTTGTTGTTCAATTTTTTCACGCTTTTTTCTAAGAGATTCATAAAGTTTTTCTTCTTTTTTTAGTTGGGCAGCCAGTTCTTTCTGGGATTGAAGTTTTAGTTTTTCTTCTACTGTTTTTTTAGCTATAATTTCTTTTTCCTTAGATATTATGTTAATCAAGTCAAGTCGATCTTCTTTTGCTTTAATCAAATCTTGTTCTTGTTTATGAATTAGTTTTTGTAGTTTTTCAGATTCGTCAAATTTTGCTTTTTCCTCATTTACCTGATTAACTATTAGATCGTAGTCTTTCTTGGATTTTTCTAATTCACGTTGTTTTAATTTTATTTCATGTGCTATCTGTGCCTGTTCTGTGAGTCGGGATTTCTGATCTTCAATCATTTTAGTAAGCAGCATCTGTTCATCTTGGACTTGTTTTTCTATTGTTTCTTGTTCAAGTTGTGCTTGAGCAAGTTGTTTTTTTTGCTGTAAGAGTTCTTTTGTAATTCTGGCTTTTTCAGAATCAATTTTTTTTATAATATTTGCTCTTTCTTTTTGTACTTTAGCAAGTTCTTCTTTTTGTAAAATTATATCTTTAGAAAGTTTTGTTTGGGTTTCAATTTTGATCCTTTCATCTTGTATTTGTGATTCAAGTTCTAATTTTTCTTGTGTGATTTTTTCCTCATATTGTTTTCTATGAGAAATTAATTGAGATAAATTTGTACGCTGTAAATGAATTTCATCATCTATTTTTTGTTGTTGTATAATTTTTGTCTCTTCATGTTTAATATTTTTAGAAATGTCATCTAAATCTTTAGATTTGTCATCATTCCAACCTTTTGGCATGATTCTCCTATTTTCAATCTTTACTTCATGGGGAATATCCCGTACCAATGTTTCCTGAATTACTGGTTTTGATTCGTTAGTGTCAATTATTTCGATTTTTTTGAGTAGGAATATCATGATTTCCTTCTAGTTTTGTTTCAAGATATAATTTGTCAGATTTGTACAACGGCTTATGATTCAACAACATATCATAGATATGCTGTAATCTTCCAGGATCACCATGTCCTAAATCAATTAGACGTTGTATCTTAGGAAGAAGAGGGTTGTCTTCAATTTTTTCTACCTCAACTATGAATGAAGAATTTAATTTATTTTCTAGATAAACTTGATCTGAATTATATAGTGGTCGATTATTTTTCAATGACTCTAAAATATGGTATAATCTACCTGCATCCCCGTTACCTAAATCAATCAGATTTTCTACTTTTTCAATGGTTTGACCTAAAGATAGAATTTCATATTGAGGCATATTCTTGTAATTGTTGTTGTAGAAATCAAGTAAAAATAACTTTTTAAAAAAATTAACTCGTGAATAAATTTTAGATGATTCAGTTACAAGAGATCCCTAAAAAAGATTGAGAATGGGTACAATTATTGTTCTAGTTATTTATTAATCGGAAAAAAGGACTCAAAATATGCGAATGGGGACAATCATTATAACAACAGGAATAAGCATGTTTGTTTTCGGGTTGGTGATGTTTTACTCTGTAGAGATAGGTCAAAAAGATCAATTACTGAGAGTTATCAAAAATACTGGCACATTTATTGGTCTAAGTGGGATGGGAGTCACTTTAGCTGGAATTCTATTACATCTAATTAATAGAAATGAGCCAACCGTGAAAGAAAGTTTTGATGTTTAAACTTGAAAAAGGATTTTTTTATAATTATCCACAGATACTACGAATTTGCAACTCTTACAAAATAAAACTTCTTTATTTGCTAAATTTTTGATGGACGTAGGAATTTTTCCACAGTATAATGTATCAAACTCACAATTAGGACATGCTGCTAAAAGTTTGTTCATACCAAATTCATTCTTTAGATTCATTGTTTGATGTATGAAGTTCTGATATATTAGTATCAAGTAGTAATTATACTAGTGGTAATTGCAGGAATTAAATTATAATAACAATCAATCTAAAAACCATAGATGCCTGAAAAAATTTGGTTAGGTGCAATATATCTAAAAGATGAGGGGGGGTACGAAATTGTTCTAAAGTCGCTAAATCATTACAAACAAAGATTAAAAACTTTGCATAACAGTCCAGAATTAAAAAATGCTGCAGCAATGTTTGCATCTGTTTTAAACCAACAGGCAATTAAAACGATTCCTGAAATTGACAGGATTATTCAGAAAATTCAAAATAGCCTATCTGAAATCAAATCGGTCAATTCATTAATTGAAGATATTTCATTTTTAGAAAAAGCGCTTTCATGTTACTATTCAGATATTTGTAAAGCAGAAGATACAGGACACGAGTACTTTGTAAAACTTGTTGGAAATATGCAAGATGCAAGAAATGACAAAGAAACTATCAGAATGGCATTAAGAAAAATAAAACAGTATTCTTAAGATATTCACAATCCCTGCAAATACCAGTCTAAATAAGGCATTAAAGCCCTACATTGTTGTTGTTTTTCAATCTCATCGGCAGTGTCAATAATTTTTTGGATTTTCCCTTGAAGATATTCAGAAATTAAAGAATTTTTAAAGAAGGGTTTTATCTGTTCAAGAATTTCCAAAAAATGGTCAGACGAGGTATTATCAAAATTAGTGATGATATGTTTGATTTGATCTTCTAGAGTCATGTCTTTACGTAAAGATCCTTAGATTATTTAATAAATCTAAACAACATCATCGTCATCCCAAGTTAGACGAAACTTTCCAGTAACTCGAAACATGTTCAGTTTGCCACCTTCCTTAAAATGTAACTTGTAAGATTTGTGAGAAATATCCTCAATTTCCAAGATTACGTCATTTTTTTTAGTTTGAAATACAATAGGATCGTTTGAGATTTGTTTCCATTGATCACCATTAAAATCAAGATAGAATTTTGTGTAAAGTAGCCCCATCAGCGTTTAGTGAAATATACCTGAATAAATAACTAGATGAGACCAATTTATCAATTAGGCCTTAGACGTAATTAGACCCATATGACTAACAATGGCCGGAAGGATTATGTCAAAATCTCGATCATTTTTAATTATATCGAAAATTTGATGAATTAATTGTTGTATTAAGAGATGTTCGTCACGATAGAGGGTTTTTTTCGGATTTTTTATAGCATCTAAAATAGTGAATCCATTATCAGTATGCAAAAGATCACTCAACAAAGAAACCGCAAGCGTGATCTTTTCATCAATATCCTTGTGGGGGTATTCAGTATTCAATCTTTTAATATTTAATTTTAAATCATGAAACGAATTGTTAGTATTTCGTTCAATATGTTGTTGTGATTTTAACTCATAGTTTTCAGTTAAACAATAAAACTTCATGTTACCTTTGATTTTTACATGAATGACTTCTTTATCTAGAAGAGAGTCTCTTGTTTTTTCAAAGGTTGTTTTTGCCATATGTTTTGGGACAATTTGCTTTATCAATGCATTATGGTGTAAGTTAGGATTATTTTTGATAGTTTCAAACAGAATTCTCTCACGCTCATTTTTTTTTAAATCAGGCTTAATGTGACTCATCATATCTAGGTCGACCTATATTATATGAGTCATTATAATCATTGTTAGGGCAGATTATTTAGATAATCTAATCAAGAAGATTTTCAAGATAATCTAGGTGTAAGAGAAATGGATGTATGCCATTAACACTATCTCCGATTAAAAGGACATTTTCATCTGGAAAATACACATATGTTTGATCAGAGAATTCCCCTTCATCTAAAAATAAATTCATTTTAACATTGGAAATATCAAGCGAGAGTTCTGACTCATATGTATGAGTAGGTACAACATCCAAACCATAAACATCATTATAATAGTCTACCAAAGATTCGTTGATCACAATCCCAACACTTCCATCACCTTCTTCTATGTAAGCTCTTGATGCACTAACTTGTTCAGGAGTAATTGTTGTATAAACAATAATGTTGATAGGTTTATCAGTTTTCAGTCTAACAGTTTCAAGAAATTTTTTTGATTCTTCATATGAACTTAAAGTGTCAATTACTATAAGTCCAGTGTCACCTTCAATTAACACGCTATTTTTGCCATCATTTCCAATAGCGACTAAAATTCGGTCATAAAGAGTAAAAATTTTCAGTGGTTTTGGAATATTTGATTCCTGTGAATTTGATGATATGTTTAACTCCTCATCTGGAACTTCTTCAAGTGACAACACATCATCTGGAACTTCTTCAAGTGATTCAATGTCTTGGGAATTTGTCTCCATTTTGTTTAAGGAGTCATTGTCATTATCTTCAGAAGATTTAACGTTAAAGTCATTTTCAATTTGATCAGTTATAATTATTTCAGCCAAACCTAATCTTTCCCAAAGTTTTGCCGTTGATGAACTAATACAATACAAATCATCATATGATAATCTATGAACTAAAGTGTATCCAGATCTACATTCAGAATCATCGGACATATCAATATGTTTTGCCTGAGGTGCAGGTGGAGGGGCACCATAATAAACAGTGTCTGAATCGTCTCGTTCGTTTTGATTTATTTTAGTGGCATTTTGAATTATTTCAGCCAAACCTAATTTCTCCCATCTTTCAGCAGTTGGAGGATCAAGACAAACATAATCTTTGTAAGCAAAACGAAAAACTAGAGACTGTTCAGATCTACATCCTGCCATAATATCTTCTTGAGCTTCAGTGTTAACTGCACCAAATGAAAAAGTGGCAGTTCCAGATATTATGAGGGCAAAAAATAGTGGTAAAACTAGGAATTTACTAATAATCATATTACAAAAAGGCATAATTTTCAATATATCAAATAACGTGTAATATTTTTACACATACAGATTTTTGTCTCATTTAAGACATAACAAAATTGACTGTAAAAAGGGCAAATTTTTCATACATTTTCAAAATTCCAGTCCAAATATTTGACATCTAAGAGAATTTTGACTACTCACAACCCATTACTGGAAAATATCACAAATTATGACAATTGGATTCAAACAGTACTATTCTGAAACTTGAAGAAAGTCTTGGAAAAGATTACGGGGATTATGGCAGGACACAGTACATTATTGAAAAACTGCAAAAAAACCAAACAATACCAAAATCAGATCATCTATACATCAAAAGAATGATAGATTTATGCGAGCAATCACCTATAGAATCAAATATTCCGATTATTTTTGAAAACGTTTTATCAGAAGATTTAATCAAATGTAATCAGTGTAGTTTAGAAATAGAATTAGATGAAAGATCAATAAGAAAAAATAATTTCTGGTTTCATGAAAAATGTTTTAAAAAAATTCCAATAGTGCAGTCAAGCCATTTTCAAAAAACAGAACCTGCTGCCAAAAAAATTAGACAGTCAATTAAAAATGAAAAATCTCAGTCAATGACCCCACAGATGGTATTCTCAGCAGGGTTGTTAGCCTCGCTGGTTGGCACGACATATTTTTTGACAGACAGTCAAATATCATCGGCAGTTGGAATTTGTGGTAGCATATTATTTTTAATAATTTTTAGGTCACAAATTCTACAAAAGAAAAGAAAAAAACCATCAGTAGTAAAAACAGGTATTCCAGGATTTGATTCCATAATATCACCAGGTATTAAAAAAAATAGTTCAATAATAGTTTCAGGTCCACCTGGGAGTGGAAAGACAATATTTGGATTACAGTTTATTCATGCAGGCGCTAAAGAATTTAATGAACCAGGAATATACATCTCCCTATCACAAAGTGTTGAAGAAATGAAAAATGATTGTAAATCATTTGGATGGGATATTGACGGTTTGATTTCAAAGCAAAAAATACTCATTATAGATTTAAGACCATTTAAAATTAAAGATGAAGTTATTGGAAAAGATGATTCTCTTTATCGTGGAGAGCAAATGCCATTTGAACACCTTACAAAATTCATACTTAACAGCATTAAAAAAATTAAAGCTAAAAGAATCGTGATTGATTCAATTTCAATTCTTGGAATGCAATACTCTGATAAATTTTACATGAGACAGGGAATGCAAGGAATGATTCAATCACTAGAAAATTATGATGTAACATCCATTTTAATTTCAGAATTTTCAGAAAATAATGGAATGCCATCAGAATGGTTTGTCACATCAGGAATTATTCAGTTAGATAACCAAATTATCGACAATAGTATGAAAAGAACGATCAAAATTAGAAAATTACGAGGGATGTCTCATAGTGAGCATGTTCATTCCTTGGAGCTAGGCAATGATGGGTTGTGTGTATATGATATCTAAGATTCAGAGTCTGCAAGTTCATCAAGCTTCTTTTTTACAGCTTGAGCAATTTCTTGTTTTAACTTGTCTTCCTCTTCAATTAGATCTTTTTTGAATTTCTTTTCCCAGTAATTTTTACCCATAATATTCTAATGACATATACCAGTAGTATGAAATAAGCCCTTCGAAAACTCAGAGCCTAAAAAATAACATTTTACTAAGGAATCATCCATCGACGTTAAATACAAATTTTGAAAGACAAAACACCTAACACATCATGGAGGATTGGTGAGGAATCATCAAAACCCCATGAATTATTTCTAAATTATCTGCACATAGCATATTAGATAATATCCAAATATGCTTCAAATATTGAAAACCATTTTTAATTATTTGTAGATAAAACGCAGTAAATTATTAAAGGAAATCAGGTTTAGTGAGATTGAACAAGACACGTATAGGAATCAATGAACTGCTTTACAGATTTTTTTGTATCAGTGTAATCTATTGTAAACGCAAATGATTTGCGCATATTTGGAGGTATACCTATACCAATCAAGTGAATCCTATGTTTTTTTGCATGTAATAATGCTGTTAACAATTCATTATCAGCATCATCGCTCCCAAGGGATCTTCCATCAGAAACGATTATCAGATATTTATTTTCGGATCGATTATCATGTTGTAAGATTTTTACCCCCATGTTTACAGCATCAGATATAAACGACAGTCCAGAACTTTTCAATCCGCCAATTCGTGCCTTCACTTTTTGATTGTAAGGTTCTTTGTGATCTTTGAGAATCAAAAATTTATTATTGAAACTATACAATCCCCATCTACCTCCATCGCGATTTATGTGTTCTGCAGTTTCACCTAAACAAATGATAAATTTTTTCATTTCTTCAAATCGTAGTTTCATGCTTGAACTATTATCAAAGACAACAACCCAATTCTCACTCTCTTTTTTAGGAATGTCTTGTTCAAATATTTCGATTCCTTCACGCATGCTAGACTCTTTTTGTATTGCCGAAGGCATATCAATCAGACCAATTTCCTCAAATGCTGGAGAGTCGACATAGAATGAAAGTGTTCTAAGAGTATTTCTCAATCTTCTCAAATCAGAAGCATTAGTATTGGTGATTCTCATAAACTCAGCAAAATTTTCAGGACTAATTTCTATTTCATCAAAATTTGAATTTTCACTGAATTTTTTATAACGCTCCAATTGTTGAGCTTCCAAAAATGCTTCTTTTAACCAGCTCTCATTCAAATCATCAAGTGTGCTCTGAAATTCATCTTTAGCAGGAATGACCATGTTAAGAATTCCTTTTTGGTATTTTTCATAATTAGGGCGGTCACAAAAAGGATATAATTTTTTTGGCAAAAGATGAGGATTGCTATAGAGAAAATCAAGATAAGGTGTAATTTGTGCCATATTGTAAGAAGATACATTCAATAATGTTTTTGTGAACTTTTCACGCCATAATTTTTTTGAGTGTTCAACTCCAGAAAACATTGAAAAACGATCTCTCGAATAGGTTAAATTCTTGTGAATTTTATTTTCATAATGAGTATCATAAAGCATTTTTATCAACTCCATGTTTTGCCACATTTCAGGATATGATTTTTTTATATATTCATCTACTTTGGCGTCTTCAACAAAAGTGATTACATTCCAACATTTTTCAAATGTTTTGTCTTTCATCCAAGTGTCATATTTAGAATAATCAGAAAGACGTACATGTACACCTACATGATAAATAGTGCATAGATACAAATTCCAAATAGAATTTGCATGTGTTTGATAATCAGAAAAAACATTTCCTTCAAGAAAGTATTGTTTGTGAAGAGTTATTGGACTAGGAATCGTAGCTGAAATGCATTCAGCGAATTCAATTTTTGCATACTCAATTTTATTGGTTATGCTAAAATCTATATCAGCATTTGAAATTCCAACTATTTCATCAAAAATAGATTTGGAAAACTCAAAAAGGGTTTTTTTCATAATTACTCAAAATATCCATTAAGACATGCAATGACAGATCTACCCATAGATCGCTTTACCTCTTTGTTAGTACATAAAGGACTGGTTGTAATTTTTGAACAAACACATCATGTTTAGATTTTAGGCATGAAAACGAGAATAAACAATTTTTTTTATTATTAAAAAAGACCCTTTTTACTCTTTGTCGATAAATTCGTTAACACCTGGAGGTTCTGGTGCCAATCCCTTTCTTTTCCTAATATCTGCCACTGCTGAGGCAAGCATAGATTTTGGGACTTCAGTCCATTCTTTAAAGGATGTATTCCATGTCGCACGACCTGCAGTTTGACCTCTCATTTCTTCAGATAAGGTGAATGTTTCAGAAGCTGGGATTTCACCAACAATGATACTTGATGCGCCTTTTTGTTGCATGTCTAGAACTTTACCACGTTTACCAGAGAGAACTGTAGCTACATTTCCAACCAAATCAGTTGGGACACGAACCTCGATTGCTAGTGTTGGTTCTAAAACGGCAGTACCTGCAGTTAGCAATGCACCCATACAAGCTCTACGTGAAGCAGGACCTAGTTGAGACAACCCTCTGTGTGCAGTGTCCTCATGAGGAACAAAATGAGTGAAGATAAATTTACAGTTTCTCATTTGCTCTTTGCAAAGAGGGCCTTCTTTCATCACTTCTTCAAATCCAGAATTAATAGAGTCAGTGGACTCTTGTACAAATTGAACACCTTTTGTTCCGTTAATCAAAACATTGCCACGTGAATCAAATTTCATGACTCTCTTAATTGTATCCGTATCCCACCCAGCTTCTTTTAGTAAATCAGAAACTACTTTTTTATCTTTCATATCACTGATTTCACCAGTTCTAAGCATGTGAGCAATTTTTGGTTCCAATGGTTCTACTTTCATGAAAATCTTATTGTGCCTATTAGGAGATTTTGCCATAATTGGTTCACAAGTTCCCTTGACAGTTTCCCTATAGTTAATCAAAGGTTCAGAGGTCACAATTTCACATTTTGCATCTTGAATCCTGTGGGTTGCAACATCAAGATGTAACACGCCCATTCCAGCAACAATAGTTTCTCCACTTTCTTCATCAATTTTTACAATAAGATTAGGATCCTCAATAGTAAGCTGTTTTAGAATTTCTACAAGTTTTGGTAAATCTTTAGGATGTTTTGGTTCAATTGCAATTTGAACGACAGGTTCTGAAACATATTTGACACCTTCAAACATTGGAATGCCTTTAACTGAAGATAATGTGTTTCCAGCTCTTGCTTCAGTCAATCCCAATAATGCAGGAATATTTCCAGCTCCAAGTTCTCCGACTTGCTCTCTTTGGTTACCCATAAAGAAATTGACTGATTGTATTCTACCTTCTCTTTTTGAATCAATGATATTGATTGTTTGCCCATCTTTTACTATTCCAGAGAATAATCTTCCAATGGCAACAGGTCCTGCGGCAGGATCTAATACCATATTTACAATCATCATGATTGTTGGACCATCATCACTGCATGCAAGAAGTGCTTTTCCAACATCAGATTCTAAATCACCTTTCCATATTTGTGGAATTCTGTATTGAACTGCTTCATGTGGTGCTGGATGATGTTTTACGACCATTCCAAGTACTGCATTAGCTAGTGGTGCTTTTTCAACCAAAACATCTACTTTTTCGTTAACATAAGCATCAATTACATCTTTGAAAGTGATTCCTTTTTCTTTCATAACATCTAGGTTTATTGCCCATTTGTCTTTTGCAGAACCAAATGTCACACTTGCATTCTGAATAGATACCTTCCATTTTTCTTTGTATTCAGGTTCAGCATATGTGTCAATTAATTGATTAAAATTAGAAACCACATCGGCTAGTTGCTGTTGCATTTTTTCAGGAGTCAGTCGGAGTTCTTTGATCAATCTATCCACTTTGTTGATAAACAAAACAGGTTTCACTCTTTCTTCAAGTGCCATTCGAGTGACAGTTTCAGTTTGAGTCATAATTCCCTCTACAGCATCACATACAACTACAGCGCCATCAATTGCCCTAAGACTACGAATTACCCTTCCGCTAAAGTCTACGTGACCAGGAGTATCAATCATGTTAATGACATATTCTTGGCCTTGTTGAGAAAAGAGTAATGTAACGTTTGCCTGATAAATTGTAATTCCTCTTTGTTGTTCTTCTTTATCAAAGTCCATTGCAAGCGCTTTACCTGCAGCAGAGGGGGCAATAATTCCAGAGTGTGCCAAAAGGCTGTCACTCATTGTAGTTTTTCCATGGTCAACATGAGCAATAACACCAAAGTTACGAATATTGGCTTTGTTCTTGATAATTTTCATTACTTCTGATGTTGACTTGAATTTTGCCATATTCGCAAACCAAAGTTTTCAGGTATTAAACCTTAGCCTTCTAATAGATCATTTGATTGGATACATTACGAATATTTTTTGCATCTACAAAATGGCACTCTTTCATTTTTTTCTTTTTTGCCTCATTCAAAACAATCATCTGAGAGAAAAAAACACTGAAGATGATCTGGTCTAGTTTCTTTGAAGGTATGTCAGGGTGAATCACATTCATGCCGATTTTTTTAAGATGTTTATCTAGTTGTTTATTGTGAGAGTTTTTTTCTTCAAAGATTATCACAGAGTCTCCTTTTTTGGCCGAGAATAATTCCATGTGTGAGAATTGTTCAATTCTGCAATAGTGTGCATCATATCCCAAAACCTCATAAAATTTTGCAGCACAATACATGGCTATGGGATAAGTAAACATATTCCCCAAGATAAATATCCTTTCAGATAATTCAACTTTTTTTGCATCAGATTTTGCTTTTTGGAAAATTACTTCATTAGGGACGATGATTTTTTTTACCAAGGAAATACATGTAAGAGCACTTGCCAAAAATGAGATGCTACCTGCAGTGAATACACCTGCACTTGGAAAATGGAGTTGAATTATTTGATTAGATTCATTTGCAAGCCTACTAGCAGAGTCGGATGTGACGGCAGTTGATTTTTTTGCAATCTTTGCTACTTTGACATTTGAGAAGGTATTTCCAGAAACTGAAATAAAATAGATATGTTTTGATTTTACCAGTTTTTTGTTTTTGTAAAGATCTAAAGGATCCATTGCTTTTACAATCCCACCAGAAAAAGATTCTGCAAGTAATGAAGATACTAGAGAATCACCGCTTCCAGAAAAGTATGTTTTTTTTGGTGATTTTGCGAAAGTGGTTTTTGAGGTTTAAACAATTTTAAAAACAAGGGCTGTAATTCAATATCTTTTTCATATGATTCAATAGAATTCACAATATCAAATAATTTTTGACATATATTAGAAAAACGGTTTTACTGGGTTTTGATTTTTATTACGAGAATTCAGGATTCAGATATGGAAATTTCTGTAGGGCATACTCCTGATTCTGATGACGCATTCATGTTTTATGGAATGTTTACCGGAAAAGTTCCATCACCAGAGTTTACAGTGAATCATGTAATAGAAGATATTGAGAAGCTAAATCGTAAAGCAACTGATCCGCAACTTGATGTAACAGCAGTTTCAGTCCACGCATGTGCATATATTCCAGGATACACGATTTTAAGAAGTGGGGGGAGTTTTGGAATTGGTTATGGTCCCATAGTTACGGCAACAAAACAAATGTCAATTGATGAGATAAAAAAATGTAAGATTGCAATTCCAGGAAAGATGACATCAGCATTTTTGTTGCTACAGTTAATGATTGGAAAATTTGATTACATAGAAATGAATTTTAGCGACATTCCAGAGGCTGTTAAATCAGGCAAAGTAGATGCAGGGTTAGTAATCCATGAAACCCAGCTGTCATATGAGCAAGAAGGAAATGTCAAAATTCTAGATGTGGGAGAATGGTGGGATAAGACAACAAATGGATTGCCAGTGCCACTAGGGATTAATGTAATGAGAACGGATCTAGGCATGGATACAATTGTAAAATTTGATAGATATCTCCAATCTTCAATTGAATTTGGACTGAAAAATTTTGACGATGCAATAGAATACGCAATGCAGTATTCAAGAGGAAAGCCACGTGAGTTGATTGAAAAATTTGTAAAAATGTATGTCAATCAAGTAACAGTAAACATGGGGAATTCTGGCGAAGAATCAATCAGAAAATTCTTTGAGATGGCAAAAGAAAAGAATCTTGTTCCAGATTTTGAGATCAGTATTGCCACCAAGTAATTATAGAAGAAAAAAAAATTAGTAAATATGGGAGATGGTATTGGCGGTCCAGTCATAGGTATTTTGACAAATAACGCTTTTGAATTATTAGTGAG
Organism: Candidatus Nitrosopumilus salarius BD31; assembly: GCF_000242875.2. Lineage (GTDB taxonomy): Archaea > Thermoproteota > Nitrososphaeria > Nitrososphaerales > Nitrosopumilaceae > Nitrosopumilus > Nitrosopumilus salarius. Next base: position 16,901 of record NZ_AEXL02000168.1, read on the forward strand.
TCACACTAGAAAAGATAATCAAGAGAGTTATGGAAAAACAGAAAGAATAGTTATTGGAAAGATTGATGATCCAGAACAACCTCAGTATGGAGAAACTACAAAAGAAGATTTGGAACGTGCATTAAAAGGCAAATTTGTTTCATGTAACGTACAATATAGAGATACAAAAACAGATGCACTTGTTTGTAATGTTTTTGTTCAAAAGCCACCTGAAGGATTTTAAATTCCAAAAAGATTAAGTTCAAAAATATTCTAGTAAGTTTGTTAATGAGAGATACTAAAGATAATAAAATTGAAGATGATGAACACAAAGTCATTCAAATTTTAAATGAAACAGATGAAAAAATTGATAAGGTTTCAAAACAGTGGATTTGGCTCAAGCATGAATATCGAAAAAATAAGGATCCAGAATTAAGACTTGAGATTAAGAAAAAATGGGATAGATTACAAAAGAAAATGGAAATCTTAGAAAAAAAACGTCGAGAACTAATTGAAAAGAAAAATGAGATAGATTACAAAAGAAAATGGAAAATCTTCAAAAAGACGTGGAAAAATAATTGAAAAAATCGCAGATAAAGACTAATGAATAGGTTGTAAATGTTAGAATAGACTTTAAACGTCATTTTCTAAACAATATCAATATTCTACTACCAACAAATATTCCAACTGCAAGAATGATCAATATTGGAACGATAATTTGAGATTCACCAGGAATATCCATCTAAATTCAAATTGACTGTCGTTCATAATTTCTATATGAATCCTTCAGACGTATTTAGAAAGCGTGATCTTTCCAAAGTTAATTTTGAATATGAAGATTTGATTGGAAGAAATTTGTCTGATTCCAATATGAGAGGAGTTAACCTCAAGAACAGAGACATCCATAATGCAGATCTTAGTTGTACGGATTTGAGGGAAGCTGACATGAGCGATGCAATATTGTTTTATGTTAAATTAAGAGGGGCAGATATGCAAGGGATTAACCTTTCAAATGCAAAATTGTGGGATGCTGAATTATATGGAGCAAATCTTCAAGAGGCCAACATTAGTGGAGCTGATTTGTTTTATACAGATTTAAGAAATTCAGATTTAACTGGAGCTGATTTAAGTGGAGTTAATCTAAGGCATGCAAACTTTGAAGGAGCAATTCTTGCATCCACTAAATTCACAGATGCAAACTATGATTTGCACACATTGGATACCCTTTCTGAAGATCTAAAAATCAAATTAAAGAAGCAGGGTAAATCATGGTAAAATTCAGATACATGAATACTACAAAATATTTTTAATTGCATTTTGTAATTATAGTGTAAAGTATCAATCTCAACATCGAAATGATTTCATATTAGAGAATAATGTTATGTTTAATGATAAAAGTAAGAATTGATGAGAAAAGATACCAAGAATTACTAAAACAAAAAAAAGAACTTGAAGATAACAGACCACATGATATTGACGAAATGAGAAGATGGAAGCATTCCATGGGGAAAATTCTTCAAGAGTTGGAATTGTTCAATTAACAAATATTCTTAAACTCATAAGCATTAAGAAAAATGGTGGATATTTACTCTAGCAAATTTGCAATCATTTTGATAATAGTATTGGCTGGAATTTTTGGATTGCAATTGATGTATAATAGTAACAATAATCCACTCATTGATGCTGAAACTTGTGAATTGTACATTAAAGACTCTCAGATTAATGCCAAACAGTATCTTAACAAATTTGATTCAAAATGCATAGAATTTAAAAATCTAAATCCATAAAATCAGAGACCAGAAAACAGATGTTGTTTTCCAAATGCTTAAGTGGATAATTTACATCTAAAATGTATGAAGTCGTCAACTAAAGGAGTCATAATTATCGTAATTTCAGTTATTGCGTTTTATGGTATAATGAGTCTTTTATGGAGACTCTAGAAAGGGTTAACTTTTTTTTGCAAATAGTACAAAGTTTGCAATCTCAGCAAATAATGAGCCTGAAAAAACTATTAAAATATGGATGAGTCTGACTGTGATCATTATTGGGTAGCAAACGGATCTTATTTTTGCATACATTGTGGAATGGATATCTATAAGAAAAAGAAAATCAAAATTTCAGTATAATTATAGAGATAAGGATACAGAAAAACAGTTACACAAAATACCTAATATAGGATGGAGTGAAATTATCATCAGAAATGGTTCTTGTTGATAAAAGAATGCTTGTAGCTGGAATTGCAATGATAGTTGTGGGAATAATACTTGTTGTAAACATCAGTGCAACAATGCCAGTTGGCCAATCTGGTATGACCGAGGAGGAAGCAATGGATTTGTTGATTGCCCAGCAAGAGAGTCAAGATCTTAACACATTGTCAGGAATTTTAATAGGAATTGGATTTTTACTAGTACTCATCAGTTTTGGTGCCAGAAGAAAAAAAGATAGTGCAAAAAGAGAAGAGAAAAAACCTGCAGAGTAATTCAAACTTTTTAATCTCAAATCATCATTCAATATTATTGATTCAGGCTGAGATCAGCATATATCCAATGGCTACGCGTACCACTAGTGCAAGTTTCTATATCGCAAAGGCAATAGAATCAATTCAGAATATAGAAAATCTCAGATTTGAGATTAATTCGATGGGGACAATTTTAGAATCAGATAGCATTGATGTCATTAATGCTGCTTCAAAGAAAATGATGGAGACTGTACATAATCTTGGAATTGTAAGGGTAGAAGTCATTATAAAAATTGATTCACGAAGAGACAAAGATGTCAAGATGGAAGAAAAAATAGCATCAGTTAAAAAATACATTGAATTGTGATGAATGTGTTAGTTTGCAGAATTAACAAAGTCTACAATGGACATGATTTTCCCCATTTCAAATAAATGCCCATAGCTTTTCTTGTTCGAAGTGTGTAACGGAGTGTTATCTATGCTGATAAATAAAACATGTTTGTTATTTAACGGAATAGTAATTCGCTTTATTTTTTCATATGCTGCAATTACATAAAGACCTAGTCCGACTTTATCAGTAATTTTTGAGCGCTCTTCCCAAGCACTTAAAGCTCTTTGAAGGGTTTTTTTGTATCACTTAATGGAACCATGTTTTTTACATTGTTGCGTTTAGTATTCCAAAGAATCCCCCCATTTTTATCACAAACTGCTGCAAATCTCATATCGGAATTAAAGTCCATCAACATATTCAATAATCGTTCATACTTTTCCACAGATTACATACAACATCATAATCTAAAAACCTGTTGAATTTATTCTAAATATTCACTAGAATTTTTTCAATATTTCAAAATGAGTGTTTCTTTGAGCAGGTGTGCGACCTATCTCTTTAACCATTGTTGCCAATTCCTCAACTGATGATGCAGTAGGTTTACCTGCTGCACGATAAATCTCTTCAGAAAATGCAGTTCCCACCAAATCATTGCCACCGTTAGACAAAGCAACCTGTGCAAGTTTTTTACCATATGCAACCCAGTATACTGAAATGTTGTTTAGAACATTTGCAAGCATCAATCTTGAAAGTGCAATTATTTTTAAATCATAGACAGAAGAGCATTCATTGTTTACCAGATGCTCTTGTTCCAACTCAGTATTATCAAGACTAAATTTTAAAGGAATTAAAGTTAAGAAGCCTCTAGTTTTCTTTTGTAATTCACGGATCTTGATCAGATGATCAACTACATGTTCAGGCTTTTCTATATGACCGTAGAGCATAGTAACATTACTGTTAATTCCCATGGTATGTGCTTCTTCAATTACATCAAGCCATTGTTGGCCAGTACATTTACCCCTAACAATTTTATTTCTAATATCAGGATGAAACAGTTCTGCTCCTCCTCCAGGCATTGAGTCAAGACCTGCATCCTTTAGACGAGATAAAATTTCTTTAGTTGAATTTTTTGTCAATTTAGACAAATAGAAAATTTCAGCTGCAGTCAATGCTTTAATGTTAAGTTGAGGGTGATTTTTTTTGATCACCTTCATCATATCTTCATAATATTCCAATGGAAGTTTTGGATGAAAACCTCCAACAATATGAACTTCAGTTGCGCCCATTTGTTTTGCAATTCCAACTCTTTGTTCAATTTCTTGCGGAGTTAACGTGTATGCATCATCTGCACCATCTTTTCTGTAAAATGCACACATCTGACAACTAGCCGCACAAACATTAGTGTAATTCATGTAATATGACGCCGCAAATGTGACAGTATCACCAACTAGTTTCTTCCGGGCATTATCTGCAACAGCTGCAAGTAAATGTAGATTATCATAATTCATCAATTCTAAGCCATCATTGTATGAGAGTTCTTCTCCTGCAAGAGCGCGATCTAGTGCTGAAGAATCTCCTACTAGTTGTTCTAACATGCTACAAGGTATTGCTCGTTATGATATATTCCTTAGTCTCAAGAAATAAGTAGTTAGTCATGATAGAAATAGTATGGTACTCCCACTAGTAGATGAACATAAGCCAAAATGCTATTTGTGCCATGACGGATTTGAAAACATAGAGAAGTTAAGAGAGCATCAAAAATCAGCACATGCCGATTTTTTGGGAAATAACGAAAAACAAATTGAACGAGGACCAGCACCAGGCGATGTTACCGTATTTTAGATTTTTTTTCTTTGAGAGATTTTAGTAAATCTTGAGCAACATCATTTGAAATGTTAGCCAAATCACAGTACTTGTCAATAGACAAGGCTTTTTTGAAATATTTGATCGCATCTTTCAATTCACCCATTTCGCCTAATGAGAGTCCCTTGTATGCAAGCGCCATAGCACATTGCTTGTCAACTTTCAAAGCTTTATCATAGCATTCTATAGCTTGAACATATTTTTGATTAGAATGCAATGCCGCTCCTTTATTCAATAACGCATCAAGATTATCAGGAGCAATAACAAGTGCTTTATCATATGAAGAAATGGCTCGCTTAATTTTTCCCATATTTTGTAAAGTAGCTCCTTTGTCTACTAACGCATTAATATTTTCAGGGTCTTCTTTTAATATCAAATCATACAATCTCAAAGCCCTAGAGTAATGTCCATCCTCTACAAACTCAAATGCCTGGGAAAGTATTTCTTTAATTTGATTACTCAACGTATTAGAAAGCATATTGTTAATAATATAGCCTTCTTTAACAGGACGTTCTTGTATTGGATTACGTTTAGAGATAATCATCAATTCGGACATGCAACGAAATATACAAATTCAGAATTAACCTCTAGGTTATACTATAATCCGTTTGTGAAATTATCAGCAATAAGGTCAAAAACCAACAACAAGAGAGAACTGTAAACTCCAAAGTAATAATAACATAGAAATGCATTATAATTCCATATGTCAGAAAAACAGTTTTCAGTGGAAGATGTAAAAAAGAAAATAAAGAGTATTCTGGAAGAGCCAGAAATTAGATTTTGTGGTCTGATAGATAGTTCAGGAGAATTAGTAGCTGGCGATTTTAAAAAAGGGGTCGTACCTTTGGAAACGGATAAACAAAGAAGACAAATGTTTCAAGAATTAGCACACAGGGTTGCAAATAGACAAGGCTTTGACTCAAATTTAGGCAGAGTGAAATATTCCGCTTCCAGAAGAGAGAAAGTCGTAATGATGAGTTTTCCTATTGGCAGATACATCATATTGATCATTACTGAATTAAGTATCAACATAGACAGATTTGCATGGAAAATCATCTACAAGTTAGAAAATCAATGGTCTGAGTTTTATGGATTTTAAATTCACAGAATATATGATTTTGAAAGTATTGAATCCATAATCAAGATGCGTGTTTATCTCGGGGTTCAATCTCCAATGACTTGTTAAAACATTCCATTGATTCTTCATATCTTCCCAAGCTTCTTAGTGCAACACCTTTGTAATTCCAAAGATCAGGATCATCTTGATTCAAAAGAAGAGCTTGTTCAAAGAAACCTAACGCATCATCAAATTTTCCATCATCCATCAAAGATTGGCCCTTTTCAACAAGAGATCGTATAGAATCCATAAATCATAAAATACATCATTTCTATTAAATTTGAAATTATAACACACAAAATCAGTCAAATAAACTAAACAAATTTACAAGAATAGAGTTAAAATTTAAATAAATTTTTCAACATTACACTGTATGGGATTAGATGAAATAGATGAGAGGATTCTCAAAAATTTGTTAGTAGATGCAAGACAATCCGCTAGACAATTAGCCCTAAAACTAGGAATCTCAACAGTGACAGTTCTATCAAGGATTAAGAAACTTGAAAAAGAGAAGATCATTAAAGGATACACCACGATAATTGATCACGAAAAAATAGGTTATTCATTAACTGCAATTATTGAAATCATGGCCAAAAATGACAAAATTGTTGGTATTGAAGAAGCAATATCAAAATTTGAGAATGTGTGTGGAGTCTACGACATTACAGGTTCTACAGACACAGTAATCATAGCAAAATTCAAGGAGCGTAATGAATTGAGCAAGTTTGTTAAAGCATTGGCAGTAATCCCAAACGTGGAAAATACTATCACACATGTAGTACTAAATACAGCTAAGGAAGATTTTAGATTAACATAGGACTAGATCATGAACATATTTTGGATTATTGTAATTGCACTATTCATTGGTGGAATTCAAGTAAGCAATGCACAAAATACTGAATTAGATATGGAGTTAGAAGTTACAGATGAAGAAAAAATAATACTCTTTACGAGTTTTTCGATTGTAGTTTTAGGCATAGTTTTGTTTTTAGCAAGAGACATTATACTTAGAAGAAAAACATCATATGACAAAAACGAGTTAGAATCAAAAAAAGATAAAACGTTTGAGAAGTATCACTCTGATTGGAATGATGACTATGAGGAATTTGGAAATAGACGTAACACAAAAGAGGACACAGAGTTTCGTAACGCATCCATGAATAATGAGTTGCCAGACTATTACAACATTTTAGAGATTACTAAAGATGCAACTCAAGAGGAAATCAAACAGAAATTTAGAGAACTAGCAAAGAAAACTCATCCAGATAAAACAAAAGAAAATTCTGAAGAGAGCATGGCAAAATTAAACAAAGCGTATGAAGTATTATCAGATAAAGAACGTAGAGAAAAATATGATAGATATTTTAGAGTTGATTAGACAGATTCTAATTTCACAATAATCATGCTTAATTCAATAGAATTTGAAGTCTGAACACTATTCGTAAGATTTGTGAATATCTCTAGCGAGATAGATTTTCCTGAGGATTCTAGCAAGGTAGTGATTTTGAGTTCTCCAAATTCAGTATTAGGTCCAAGCATTTTCTTGGTCAGTAAAGGAACGACAGACAAATCATTGATCATTCCTTTCATTTTGAAGGCAAATTTATCTGAAAAATAGACACCACCACGAGTAGTTGGTTCATTAACAGGAATGGGGGAATTGGTAATGGATACTGCAGTCATAGGATATGATACATCATTTATGAAAAGTCTGTATGCGAGAGAACCATTCTTGTTAGAATCCATTAAAAGATTTAGCAAATCGTGGTTAAATGGCATTAAAAAACAATCAAATCATAATTCTATTGAATCTTTCCAAAAATCAAAAAATAAAGTATTTTAAATGATGAAGATCATCTTTAAAACCCACAGTTCATTTTCATTTGTATTGCAGCAGTTTGCAAATACTCATTCAATGAGAAATGAAATTCTCAGTAAGATGGTAGAAATGGGATTGGAGGATGATTGTTATGTTGAGATGTTAGACTATACAATTGACTTATTTGAAAGTCAGGGTCTTGGAACAGATTATTACGGATATCACAATATCAACCATGAATTAGAAGTAACATATGTCTCACTTTTAGCTGCAAAACAAGAAAAAATCAAATTAACAGATAATGATATAAAATATCTGTATGTTTCTGCGTTGTTTCATGATTTCGATCCTCAAAAAAGTGTAGATAAACCACATGAAGAAAGTGTTCTGAAATTTATCTCAATGGATAGAAAACTAAGTCAATTAATCAATTCTGCAAACATTGATTTAGAAATTATCAAGGTGTTAATTTTGAGAACTACATATCCATGGAGTGGGGAACTGAGAAAAAACGCCGAAGCACAAATCAAACAATGCTTTGAAAATTCAAAATTAACAAGAGATGATAAACCATATCAAGAGCACATCATGGAGATGGGTTGGTATCTATCAGTAATAGACAGGATTAGTGGATATGCATTAGGAGATTTTTCAAAGGCAATGGAGATGTCTAAAATGAACGCTCATGCGCTTGCATGGAGACCATCACTAATTGTACGAAGTTCAGTTGCATATTTTGAAGAATTGTTAAATAAAGAAACAGACATGGCGAGGGAAATTCTCAAAGTACTTCCAAAAGAAATGAGAAAGAATTTTTTTGATACAGTGTTATCGTTTATGAGAATTAGACAACAGGAAATTTCTATTCAAGCAGATGCTTCCTATGAAAATCTCAAACTAATTCCGACAATTGAAAATAGAATTACAAGAGAAGATCCAAATTTTATCAAATCACTATATGAAATCTTCTTGGAGCTACCAACACCACTTCAATTCGAGAAAGCAAATTTTGAAAAATCAATCAAAGATCCACAAGTAATTATTAACACATTAAGACTAAATGACAAAAATGGTGAAATTGTAGGATTCTCTAAAGGAGGTCCACTTGAAAAATACCAGTTACGGGAAGAAATTAAAGATGAAAATTATGGTCTTGGAAATACGATATTTTTAGAACCATTAGCACTAAAGATGGGGTATTGGGGCCTAAAAGGTGGAAGTGAGATGCGTCATCTGTTTATCATGCAAGCACACTCTATGAAATACAAATTTTTGACAAGTTTTGCATTACGTGATGTCATAAGAGCAAGAATAAGCAAAGAGCAAGCGGAATTTGTTACACAGTTTGATCCTGAAAGGTGGGATTATTATCGAATCAAAATTTAAGTTCAACATATGAAAAAATTAATTCTTAAATCATTAAAATCTAAAATTCAGGGAGACATTTTTTCCAGTAAGGAGTTCAAGGAATTTTACTCAGTGGATGCTAGTTCATATAAAATAATTCCAAGCATAGTAGTAATTCCAAAGCACGAAAAAGATGTGATCAACGTCATAAGAATTGCAAAAAAATTCAAAACCCCAGTCACGGCACGTGGTGCAGGAACTGGACTTGTTGGTAGTGCATTAAACCGAGGGATCATATTAGATATGCAAAAATTTGACCAAATCAGAATCACGAAAAAATATGCCATAATAGGTTCCGGCACAATCAAAGGAAAAATAGATAAAGAACTTGAAAGGGCAAAAAAATTCTTCCCGCCGAATCCATCAGTTGGTTCTTATTGTTCAGTAGGAGGCATGTTAGGAAATAATTCAAGTGGAAGTAGAAGTTTGAAGTACGGAAGTGTCATAGACAATGTTGAAGAAATAACATTTGTTGATGGAAATGCAAGAAAAATAACCCTACCAAAAAATAAAAAAATTTCAAATGAAATTATAAAATTTTCAAAATTAGTAGAATCTAAAAAATTTCCTAACACATCAAAAAATTCTTCTGGGTATAGAATTGACAAAGTAAAGTCAATTGAAGATACACATAAAATAATAATTGGATCTGAAGGAACATTGGGAGTAATATTATCAGCAAAAATAAAAATCAAAGAGATGCCAAAAAAAAGAATCCTATACATAATAGGATACAAATCAATTTATGTTGCAGTAAGGGAGTGCATGAAAATAAATCAGACAGCCCCAACAGCAATAGAATTTATGGATGAATTAACTCTTCATCAGATCAAATTCAAATTTGTTAAAAATACAAAATGTGTACTTTATGTAGAGTATGACGAAGATATTACAAAAAAGGAAAAAGAGTTACAATCAGTCATTACGGGGAGAATTATTAAAAAATTAAAAAAAGAACAAGAAATAGAACAATGGTGGAGATATAGAGATTTATCATTATACTATAGTTTAAGAACAATCAAAAAAGAAAAAAGAGTTCCACACATAATCGAAGATGCCGCAGTTCCTTTGAAGAACCTTCCAAAAGTATTTTCATTACTTAACGAAATAAATAAAAAATACAGGACAAAATGTATTGTTTATGGACATGCTGGTAATGGCAATGTACATGTGAGACTAATTGCAGATAGAATAAAGACCAAAATTATCAAAAATATTGCAAAAGAATATTTTAATGAGATCATTAAACTTCAGGGAACAATTACTGCAGAACACGGAGATGGCCTTGCACGCTCAGAATTTGTCAAAAAACAATATGGAACACAAAATTACAGAATATTCAAAGAAATTAAAAAACTGTTTGATCCAACCAATATTCTCAATCCAGGCAAAATCATCTCAAAAAAAAGTACCATCATAAGTAATCTAGAAAAGTTTTAGAATGTACAGTCAAAAAATCAAAACATATTCAGAAACGCTTTATTAACTAAAAAATATCCAAAAAATCGTGTTATACAAGGGCATTGGGTTATTTACAATTCTAATAATTATTGCGTCTGGGTTTACCCCAGCATTTGCATTGACAGAATTAGAAAGAGCATCGATTGTAGATCCAAGATTAGTGAATGCATTTGGATCTCCCATCGGAAATTTGATTAATGTTGATCAACAAGTGCAGATCTCAGCAGATGTAATAAACAATCAAGAAAAATCCCAGATTTTTGCATATCTTGTTCAAATAAAAAACGAGAATGACATAGTAGTTTATTTTGGATGGTTTCTTGGAGAATTAAATCCACATCAAAAATTAAATCCGTCATTATCTTGGAGTCCAAAAGAACCGGGAGAGTTTACTGCAGAGATTTTTCTATGGGAGGGATTTCCAGTTAATCACAAAGCATTAACTGAATATACAACGTTAAAAATTAACGTGAGTTAATTCTGACAAAAAACTATAGGCATTATATAAGAAATTCGAATAATTCATTCCTAAATTATCAAAAAAAATAACCTGTACGAAAAATATTGGATGTGATATGATAATTAAGATCTGAGATTTGTCTGTTAGTGAAAAAAATTCAACAAGTTCTCGCTAATAGAACCTTGAGCCTATTACAAGTATGACAATAGGATATTGTGTAAAGTGCCGAGATAAACGTGAAATCGAAGGCTCTAAACCATACACCATGAAAAATGGTAAACCTGCAATCAAAGGTACATGCCCAACTTGTAGCACAGCCATTTTCAGAATTGGTAGAGGATAAATTTCACACTAGTGTGAAATTTAATACTGCCATTCATCAGTGAGGCCATTCCAGAGCGAACGCATTGGGGATGGATCTTTTTCTATTTCTTCCATAATTCTATTTCTTAACACAAAAGAAAAATTCTCTAATGCGTCAACACCGCCATCAGAATATAATTCACAGCCAATGTCAGCAATTCTTTTGTGTTTTTCAGAAATTTTTTCAGATTCAGGATTTTGAAGACAGAAAGTCATCAAATCAATTAGTTCTTCTTCTAGCATGAAATCCATCGATAAGTTCTACTTTATAGGCATACTAAAGTATTTCAAAGCATGACATCATTCTTGGTGGAAAAAAAGAATCAAAAATCTTTTGCAGAAAAGACAGAAAAATTATCCGTCAAAACAAGACAAAACATAGAGGCTTCTAAAAACTCCTTGGATAGATTCTGTCAGGATTACTATGACGGTAGAACCTTGGAGGATATTTTCAGAGAATTGCAGACACTCAAAGGGGACGAACAAACTCAAGCAGTAAGGGAAGTCCTACAGTCATGGATTGACTGGCAATACAATGAAGGATCCTTGACCAATTCAGTAAAGCAGTATGTCTCTAAAATTAAACGGGTATTTCTCCACAATAACATCAAAATCCACATAGAAGACTTTGATGAGCCTTTGGAATACAAACCTGTAACCAAAGAAGAACTCCATGAGTTAACCTTGGAGGAGATTCAAAAAATATTCTCAGTGGCATTGCCAAGGAGGACAGGATTCTATTTGGCTTTAATTTCAACAGGTGCTAGACCTGGAGAGTTACTCCAAGTCAGAAAGAAAGACATTGACACCACTCAGAAGAGAATCAAGATTAGGATAGAAGCTGAGAACACAAAGACTAGATCAGGACGTTCTGTTTGGCTGACAAAAGAAGCTGGAAGATTACTGATGATTCGGCTAAAGGACTTGAAAGAAAATGATCTAGTTTGGGCAACTAACGAGAATCCAGCATTTGCAGAAAAGGCAGAAGCTCAGATGTTTAACAAGTACACTGAGGAGGCAGGATTTACTCAAAAGTACAAGTCTAATGGTTTTAGAATGATTACGCTTTATTCATTCAGATCATACTTCTTTGGACGTGCATCTGACGTTCATAGAGAGGGATATGCACACAGGATGACAGGTCATGGGGGATATTTACCTCAATATGATAGAATGAGTGATACTAAGAAATTAGAATGGTTTTTGGAAGTAGAACCCGAATTAACCATCAATGATGAAGAAAGACAAAAGATAACCATCGAAAATCTAGAGAAAGAAAAAACAGAAATTAACAAAATCAATAAGTCAAACAAAAATCTTCAATCACAAGTTGATGAATTAAAAGAAGCAGTAAACAGATTGATTCAAAAAGACACCATACGAGAAAAAACCATCTCAGTAAATGAAGGACTGGGGGTTCAAACCTAACTTGTGTTTGAGTTGGATACATCTTTTGAGCAATCTAGATTAGATCAGATGCACAATCAAAGGGTTATGAATGAACTGGAAATATGCAGATATCTAAAATACATCTACTTGGGGGTTCATGAAGAGGCATGAATGTAAAACATATCAAAAGTATGAAAATACAATTTTCTTAATATTTTAATCTAAGTCGATTAACACTATTTCATTGAGAAAACTTCGAGTTTTTATAAGTTCAAAAACACAAGAACTTCATGATGCTAGAATGTCAATTAAAGAGTGCCTCAAACCATTTAATTTTGAGGTATTTATTTTTGAAGACGATGCAGGTGCCAGAACAGAATCTTCTGAAGAAGTTTACAGAACAGAAGTAAGTGAATGCGATATTTACATCGGGCTTTTTCGAGAAGACCATAGTGAACCTACTGAAGAAGAATACGACATAGCAAATAAAAATAAAAAAGAAATTCTTTGTTATATTTCAGAATATAATATCAACCAACGAGATAAAAAACTTGATCAATTTATTGGGAAAATAAGAGAAAATAACACCTATGATACTTTTGATAATGTAAAAGAATTGGAGCAAAAAATACAAAGCGATATGGCAAAACTCCTTGCAAAAAAATTCATAGAAGCTCAAAAAATTCCCAATAAAACTTCTGTTTTTGGCGACAAAGAAACAATTCAGGAATATTTACAAAAAATTTGCACCACTAATCCATCTTCATTAGCATCCATCAATCAAATTGCTAGTGAAGTAATGTTAGTTTGGAATGCAATGGGTTATTCTATAACAAATTGTCAAATTGACGGGTCAACAGTAAATTTTTCTGGGAAATATGATGACTGGTCTGGAAGTAGAAAAGTTTTCATCAGATGTGTTGATGGATCTGCGGATTCAAGTGATGTTGTTGTTGTGAATCGTTTTTTAAACATGAATCCAAAATTTGATGAAGGATTTATTTTTACTCATCAACGTGTATCAGAATCAGCTCTAGAAAAAGCAAAAGAATTTGAAAATATTACAATTCAATCCCAATTCAATTTTTATAGAAATATACTAAATCCAGAATCATATTTTCAGTGGTTAAAAAAATATTATGACAGTAGTGAAATCTCAAAATTTTATGTTGATCTGAATTGTTTCAAAGAAGTACAATCTAATGGTCCAAACTTTGTCAAAGAAGATTTTGGAAATCTAGAAAAATATGTTGATGGATGGTTAAAAGATAAAACAAAAAAACATCTTTCTATTCTGGGGGAATTTGGTTCAGGTAAAACATGGTTTTCTAAAAAATATGCAAAAATTTGTTTAGACAGATACTTAGAAGATCCAGAATCAAACAGGATTCCAATTTTGATCTCATTACGAGATTATGCTAAATCATACAGCATTAAACAAATGATTACGGATTTGTTATTGAATGAATATGGTTTCAAAATAAGAGGGGCATTTGATGTTTTCGAAGAACTAAACAATCAAGGTAAATTTTTACTAATTTTTGATGGGTTTGATGAAATGGCTCAAAAAGTAGATTATGATACAGTTGTGGATAATTTTTGGGAATTAGCTAAAGTTGCAACTCCAAATAGCAAGGTGTTGTTAACATGTCGTACCACTTATTTCAGATATGAAATGGAGTCACAGAAAGTACTTAGTGGTAAGGAACAACTTTCAACATCATTACCACTTAATCAACCGGGTTTTGAAATAATTCATCTCAAAGAATTTGATGAGTCTCAAGTTATTGAAGTGATGTCAAAAAGAATTGGAAATAAAGAACAAGCAATAGAATATTGGGAAAAATTGAAACCAATTTATGACATTCCAAGTATAGCACACAAACCAGTTTTGATACCAATGTTAATTGAAGTTATGTCAGACATAATAGAAAATAAATCAGTAGATCCATCGACAATATATTACACATATGTCAACAGATGGTTGAAAAAAGCACATGAAGAAAAACGTACTTTTCTAAAAACTAAATCACAATCTCTATTTTTCGTCACGAGTTTAGCTTGGTATATGATTAAGTCTCAAAATTTAAGAATTCATTGGAAAAAAATGCCAGAATTTATCGACCAACATTTCAATGTGGATTCTAGTGAATTGGACTACTATGCTGCAGATCTCAGAACAAACTCATTTTTAAAAAGAGATGAAGACGGAGTTTTTGAATTCACTCACAAATCCATGACTGAATTTTTTACTGCATATAAGTTTGCAATAGAATTAGGTGCAGCAAAAAAACAATTTCTTACAGATATTTCAAATGAAGACAGAGTACAAAAACCTCTACCAGATCTTATAGAAAGTTTTGGAGCATTTATTCTAACTCCAGAAATTTCATTATTTCTTAGAGATATGGTATCTGGAAGTCATGTATTAAAGGAATTATTTGAAAGAAGTAGAAAAAAAGGAGACACGGTAGGATTTCTCAACAGTAATCTAATTTCATTATTAGTTCAGATGGGTGAATCTATTGACTCTCAAAATATGTTTGGAATCAATTTACCTAATGCAGAATTAGAAAACTGTAAACTTACAAATTGTATTCTAGATGGATCTAATTTGCAACACTGTCTATTAGACGGTTCTAATCTACATAAATCAAAACTAAATAACTGTAATTTGGCAGGCGCAAGCTTCCAACATTCAAACTTTGTAGGTGTTGAAGGAGATAATGTTAATATCACAAATTGTAAAGGACGACGTTCTAATTTTAAAAATGCAATTCTAACCGGAGCTAATTTTTCCAATTCTCAATTTCAAAAGTCCAAATTTATTTATTCTATTTTAGACCAGATTGCAGCTAGAAATAGTGATTTTACTGGAACTGATTTTACTGAATCCAATTTTGAAAACTCAACAATAGATAATTGTATTTTTGATGATTGTATTTTAACTGGGACAACTTTTAAAAACGCAAATTTAACAAATTGTTCATTTTTTGATGCAGTTTTGACAAAAATTGAACTGACTAATGTAAATTTAAAAAAATCTAAATTTGAAAACCATGAATTTGTCAGAGTTGGTTTTGGAGCAGCAAAAATGAACAGTACAATAATGATTAATTGTGTATTTGATCATTGTAGATATAATAATGCAAATTTATACAAATCAAATTTCCGTGATTCAAAATTTATCAAATGTAAATTTGAACAAACAGATATGAACTCATCAAACTTTGTTAATGCTACTTTGTCTGATGTTATTTTTGAAGGGTGTAATTTAACAAATTCTGATTTTACAGGAATTAAATGTGAAAAAATCAGCGTTGATAAGAAAACAACAACAAAGGGAATCATCATGTCTGAAAATACATTTAGAAATTTACCTCAAAACTTTAAAAATGCTGTAATTAGAGATAACCCTATATTTTTCGGAATTAATTAAATTTTCTATAATTTAGACATAATCAGATTTTTCTTGTTTAAGTTTAAAGATGAAATCAGATGTAGGTGTATTTGAAAACAAGGATTCTATCTTGAATTTCAGCACCTTTCCACCATGTTTTTCACGTTTAAAGCAATAGGCAGTGATTTTTCCATCATTGTAATTGGTTTCTGATCTATCTACTTGTAACCTACAGCCACATTTAACACATTTAGGTTTCTGAAGAATTATGCTGAATTTCTTACCCATGTTATTGATATTACACTTTTATTGAAATACCCTAACTTGGCAAAACATCAAGCATTCCTTGTAGGTAATCTAGAAATTTTTTTCGTTCGGATTGAATTTTTCGTTTATTTATTTTTAGATTTTTTAATTCGAAAAGATTTTTTTCAAATTCATTATTAACATATGCTAAAGTGTCCACCCAATCAAAATACCATTTTCTTAAGGGTCTATCTTTAGTTAAAACATACTTCCATGCAACACCAGAAATCTTAGTTTTAATTAAAAGATAAAAATGGAATTGAATTATGTTAGAGACACTGTCCAAAATTTCAGGATCATATTTTAGATAATGTGAGGCATTAATTTTATTTGAAATGACATGCTCATTTCTTAAATCGCCTATTTCAGATAATTCAAGAAGAGGCACATATAATTTAGAAACGATGGTAAATTCTTGTTCAGAATATTCATTTTTAGAATTTGTTCTCAGATTAATTTTCTTAAGATCATGTATTTCTTTAGCTTGTGAAAGCATATTATCTGCAACCGCATGTAATTTTGCATTTGGATTAGTTGGAATAAATTTACGAGTAGATAGAGAGAATGAATTTTCAATATTTTTCAAAAATTTATTTTCAGAAATCCATTCACGTAAACTCATTTGCCCATCATCAAACATATTCAAAAATTTTATTTCAAAATAACGGTATAATAAAGACTGAGTTTTAAATGCTACCCAAACAGGTTGATCAAAATATTTGATGTCAAATTGTTCATCAGCAAAATAAAAAGTTGCAAGTTGGACGAATATATTTTTCAGATCTATGCCTGTTTTTTCAAATTTTTTCCATCTTTTATTATTAAAAATCATCGGAAATAATTCATGGTATTGATTTTTAATTTCGTCTAAAGGAAAATCACCCATTTTATTATAAATTAAATAAAACAAACCAGATTGTGTTAGCTGATATTTATGTAAAAAGGTTGGAACACGAACAAATTTCTCACCATTTTTTACATAAAAATCTTTATTTGAAAAACTTTTGCTCAATAACAAACCTGCGGAAACCATACTTTCTACCAATACTTGAAAATTATTAAATACAAATTCTCCTTCCCGTCTTGATTCAGAATTATTTTTAAAAATATCTTTAACTGTAGACATTCTATTTTTTGCCAAATAATCAAGTATCTCGATTTCAATTATTGAGATTTTATTTTTTTTAAAAAATATAGTAAATGGAATGGATGAATATTGTCTATCATAATGTAATTTTTCTTGTTCATAAAAATGAATAATTGTTTTATAGTTTAATCCAAATTTACGACGTTTGTATTTTGTAATGTATTGGTTATCATATCTACCATAGATAACTTGATTTTTTTTTGGTGTATTTCTTGTTCTAATTACTAGGTTTAACTCATTTAAGGCTAAGGTGAATAGAATTTTCCAAAATTGGATTGCATCGGGATTAAAATTTTCTAAATAACGAAGAACACCTTTTGTAGTTATAGCATAAAATTTTGTTGTTTTACCTTGTTCGTTATCAATTATTTGAACAACTTCAGTTTTATCATAACCTTTTTTGTGTAAAATTCTAGTGATAGGATAGGAACTGGTTGGTTTTATTCCTGTACCACAACATCGTTTACATAATTCAGTAGCAATGTATTTTTCTCCTTTGCAGATATTACATTTCTTCTTTAGATAAATTTTGGAAGCTATTTCCTTAGGGTTTCTAGGCTTGCCATCAATTAACAGATTAATTATTCTGTCTTCTAGATCAAGATTATCATTTTTATCTTCATTATTTTTAGGCATTAATACCACATTTTTTTTCCTATATTGTGTCATGTTTGTTATATTTTATAAGTTTGTTAACTCTTCATGAAAAAAATAATTGGACTTTCTCTAGACAGGGAGATTTTAGAAATAATAGATAATTCGCGTGGTTTAATTTCTAGATCTGCATATGTACAAAAAATTCTTAATGAAAGATTAAGGAGGGGAACCTGATACACAAATCAGGCCCCACTTGCTCCAGTTCAAAGAGTCAAGATAGTATTTCTAGCCAAGACCATATTAAAAAATGCAATTATTCATGTAAGAAAGACAAAACTCCCATAAGGTTACGATGTGCTGGTTGTGAAATAAACAAAACTAATGGTAAACATTCAAAATCTTTTAAAAACCTACAAGAGATTTGGTATCATACATGGCAATGCAGGAATTTTGATCATATCAATTACCCAACTAAAGAATTTCAAATCATAATTTTAGAGAATATTTGTTCATCTTTAAAAAACAAACTTGAATTCAAGTACATAGAACAAGCAAAAAATTTAGGAATGATTGTAAAATGATAGAAGAGGAGTTCCTAGTCGGTAGATGTTGTAAAAGAAAATCAGATCATCTAGTTTACTTTAATGGAAATCCATCAAGAAATTATGCAGTCTATCTTTGCAATAATCATCTAAACACACCACCATATGACAAAAACATTTTGAAAGTTATCAAATTGGAGGATATCTAATGACAGAATCATTTGATTGCAAATACTGTTTTGAGCCGATTTATGAAAAAGATCTTAATGGTAAAAGAGAATTTTTTGACAACCCAGAATGTACTAAAAAACACAAACATAGCAACAGAGCATACCAGTTTCATTCTGACTTAAAACAACTAAAACAGATTCAAAATTCAAATCTTACACGATTTCATGAACATGATAATGCCATTCTACAGATACACTATGAAATAGAACAACTACAGAGGAAACTGAAAAAATATGACCAAAAGTTTGGATTATAAAATAACTGACACTGACATACTGTCAAAAATTGTTGCGGGATATCATTCCAAAATAGTTGGGGAAGAAAACAACATCAAGCTATTGTGGCTAGCATGTATTTCAAAAGATCTGCCAAAAAGAAACAGACTATCTGCCATAATTACCAGTCAATCAAGTGCAGGAAAATCAAATCTGGTGAATTCTGTACTAATGCCATTTCATGAGGACGTCATAGATTTTACTGATTACACACCTGCATTTCTAAGCAGGCAGGAGGTAATAATGAATGGAAAAATACTCAAAATGGAGCAGATTGAGCGTACAAATGACAAAAAACAAGTAAGCATCTCTAATTTGAAATTTTTACTCACTGAGGGAGTTCTAAAGATAGGTTTGGTGGATAAGAACGAGAAAGGAAAAAATGTGCCAAAAACACTTCAAGTAAATGGAATACCAGTATTCATATCCACATCAACAAATTACAACATTGATCCTGAGACCCTTAATCGCACATTATTGATGCAGGTAGACGAATCAGAGTTTCAAACAAAAAAAGTAATTTCACACATCATAAATTCTTATGAGCATTTATCAGTAAACAACAATTGGAACAATGATCTAAAAGAATTAGAAAAGTTAGCAAGATTATTCAAAGAACATGCAAAACAAATTAGAGATATCGTAGTTCCTTTTGGCAGAAAATTAGAATCAAAAATTCCTGTTTCAGATGTAACAATAAGGCGAGATTTACCAAAAATTCTAAACTTGACTTGTGTTGTAGCATTTACCCATATAGCAAACAGAACGTGCATACGAAACAATAATGGAGAACAGTTCATTGATGATCAATTTGGAAATACAGAAAAATATTATACATACACAATCATTGCAGAACCATCTGATTTTCAAGAAGCAATAAAAATTGCAGGTACTACCATTACTCAGACCATTAACAAAATTAACCAATCATCAATTGAAATGTATGAGAAATTTATGGATGTTTATAGACAAAAAATATCAGAGAATTCCATTTCAGGTCAAAATACTACCTTAGATAATGATAACATCATTGATGTCGGAATAACAATTAAAGAATTGACAAAAATCACATATCTAAGTCAGAATCGTACAAGGGAATTAATGAGTCAATTATTGACAAATGGATTTGTTTCCCGTGAAAAAACAAAATCACGAGAATTTGAATACTATCCAACAGGTAAGAAATTTGAGAATATCAAATTTGACGAATTGGATTACACAAAAGAAGAATTAGAGAAATGGGTGAAAAAGGAAATTAGTGAAAATAAAGAATTAGAAATTGTATATCCTAAAAATAGTGTTTTCGTGTCATGAAACAGACTCAAAAACAGCATTTTTCACCTCAAAAAGCCCATTTTTGGCACGATTTCATTAATCGTGTTTAATTCAAACTTATTTTTGTTAGTGACAGAAAATTCTGGGAAAAATTTCGTCACGATGACACGAAATAAAGATCAAAAAAAGTATGAAGTACTAAATATACAACACACCTAACCCTCAAATATCTAAAACATGTGTTTTGAACATGAGTTTTATTGCAACAGGAGCCGCATTAGCCGGAACCATAATTGGTATTGTTCTAGTTATCATTGTTGCAATCATGATTATTGTAGCGGTTGTTAATTGGTATGTTCAAAATCAAGAATATGTACAAAGAAATGTGAAAAATGTAAAGGAAGTAGTTCCAGACATAGTAGATAGCATAACAAAACTGTGTGGTTTAGAAGATCATATTATGAGTCAATTAGATCAAGCATTTGCAAATACTTTAGTAGATCCTAAAGCACGTGAAATTGCAAACAGAATCATACAAGGTGAAAAATTATCGGATTGTGATTGGTACGAATTCATCAATCATCTAAATGAATGGGAAAAAAGAAAATTACGGGTATATGATTTTATTTGTGATTTAAGTTCATGCCTCAAATAATCATTGGCTTTTTCAATTAGAATGTAACAAATCATTTGTGATTCCTTCATTGCCATATTATCCAACAATGCCCGATTTGGCAAATTGTTGTTTACATTACCCTAAAATAAAAAAACAAAGAGATCCTCCTGAAGACAATGATAGTTTAGAAAACCATCATCTTCAATGTGTGATATTTGGACATAATTGGAAATTCCAAGAAGAAAGATGGCGAATTGATGCAGATAGGGAAACGGATGATTTAGAAAATTTCAGGTTAATCGGGATTATTAGACGATGTAAGATGTGTGGAGGAATTGCATGGGAATATTTTCCACATGACAGATTCAAGCATGATGACTATTCAGACGAATGGTACGATGAAATTGAGTGATTTCACACCTACCTTCAGGTCAAAAAAGCCTAAAAAATTCATGGATGAAAAATGGCTCAGAACAGACGAACCTCAAGTAATTTTGTTTCAGGGGATGAGAGGTGGCGGTAAAGGAGTTGCAGTTGACAAGACTGCAGAAGAACTGTACAAAGAAGGAATTAACATATGGCACATATGGGGAGCTCGAAGTTTTGAGAATTTGTATTGGGCAGTAAACAAAGATTGCAAGGAAAAATATGACAAAATCAAACTAATTTTACAAGGATTTGAACAAAAGATCTCTTTGAAAAAATGGGCGTTTCATAACCAAATATTTGAAAAAGAGTTTCAATATTATTTTGAAATAATAAAAAATAACAAGTTGGTATCAGTTGAGAGAAATTCTATCAGGTTAGAAAAACTTGGATTGGAATTTCTTAAAGGCGAAGTTTTACATTGCAATTGCCACAAATCATATCCCATAGTTTGGATTGTTCCTGATTACATTGAAGTCAATCAAGAGTCACTAGATAAATTTAACGACCAATATTGGAAGAATATTTCTGAATATAGAAACTATCTGCTAGAAATTACATCAAAAGAAAAACAACTACTTTTACAAGGAGTGTTGAAAAAACCAAAGCAGTTTGCCCCAGATGAAAAAATAATCGTAAAACGAATTACCCCACCAACCAGTTCATCTAGAAAAGAAACTTTTCAAAAACAGTTCACAGACATTGTTGTGCAAGCAAGAAAAGAAAAAAGAATCGTCGTGATGAATCCTGCAATCTTTGAATATGCAAATGACAAGTTTGACACCCTAGCTGAAATAATCAGAATGATTCCATATCTGATGAACAAGTCTGGCTTGTTTTCACCATTGTCTGAATTAGATGTTGGAAAAGCAAAAAAGTATTGGACTAAACAACAAAAGTCTTGGCATAAAGTTGCAATTGTAATTAATGAGTTAAGATCAGTTGCACCCTCATCAAGATTATCCGGAGAACGTGAATCAAGTAAATCAAAAAAAGCAATCTATGATTTTATTCCCGAAGCCCGACATATGAAAACCTGGTTTTTAGGCGACTATCAAAATCCCGAGGATCTTTATGCAGGAGTGCGATACCAATCAAATATTGTTGTGATAAAACGTGCCTCAAGAAGTATTTTGGGTTCTGATTGGGCATGGCTTTTTGAGAAAATTGAACGCGACAGAATGGGATTGTTACGCAAAGCAGGAAAGAGAATTGAAAGACCTGAAGATATGTGGAGATATGAGAAATATCCTCAGATTAGAAAATACCTTGATGATAGGCGTCCAAAGATAGATGAGATGCCTGACAACATTGGATATCTTACTTTCATCAACGGCGAAGTAGCACGATGGCGGTTTGACATGCCATCATTTCACCATAAAACATCTCTAGAAGATTTTCAGAAAGATACTGGAATTACTTGGAAGGTTAATTCCAAAAAAACCCCAAAAGAAACTTCTACAACTAATTCATCTCAAAAAAAGAATAACAAGGAATTGATCCTAAACAAAATACATCAAATGCACATAACAGATGGAAAGTCTTTCAAACAAATTAAAGATGACCTTGTCCAAATGCAAAAAGATGGAATTATTCCAAATATGGATTTTGAAGATAAAGAACCAATCTACTTTAACAATTTATGGAATAGATGGAAAAAGAAGAATTTATCATGATTTTTGATTAAAAATGAGTTGTTTTGATTAGTTTTTGATTAAAAAACTACAAAAAAACTTTTTCATTTACGCACAAAAATTGTAATCAATTAATCATTAATCGAATTCTCTATAGTATATGGTGGTTGATTAATTGATTAGTGAATTACCTGTTTAGTTTTTTGAAATTTGGGACTAAAAGAAACTAAGCCATGATAATAACCAATTACGCGTCATGTCACACACGTGTGCAATTACAAAATAGACTTTTCATTTTCTTCAAGCCATTTTATTTTAGTTTCATAATCTGGCACAAATTTGTAAAGCAAATTCCAGTATCTTTGAGAATGATTTGGAATTTTCTTGTGACATAACTCGTGTATAATTACATAATCCAAAATTTCAGTTGGGGCTTTAATTAAATTCAAATTTACATTGATGGAACCATCATCTGAAAGACTACCCCATCTTTCACGTACATCTTTCACTCTAATCTTTTTTACGGGGATTTTTGTTATCTTTGAGCCTAATTTTACACGTTTTTCTATTATTGATTGTGCCTTTGTTTTAATCCATTTTTGATACAACTCGTTTATCTTTTTTTGACTGAAAGATTTTGTTTTAATTAAAAACACACCTTTAGAAAAAGATACCGACTCTTCGTCAGATCTAATAATTTTAAATGGATATTTTATTCCCTTGTATAACAAATTAGTTTTATCTTGAAGTTTTTTTGTTTGTGTCAATTTGTATTTTTTTTGATAAATCCACTTTGATTTAGATTCTACTAGTTTCTGTATGTCTTCATCTGATTGTGACATTGGAGCGAAAACTTGAACGCTTGATTCATCTACAATTATCTGAGATGTTTTTCTCCTTTGTTTGCTTCTAATTATTTTGTATGGGATTTTTGATTTCCCAAATTTTAAAATAAAAAGGGCCCTCGAGGTGACTTGTCAAGTTAGTTCAAGTCCCTCATTATTTTAGGCAATCACTAAAAACTGATTCCTAAATGCTTAAGTTCATATAAAATAAGAAATGTTGTGGTGTGGAAATCATATTTTTTGATTATAGGTTTTTCTCTACTCATCTTGTATAGTTCTACATCCACAATATTTGCGGAATTTGATAATGCTAACACATATGTGGAAATTTTTCCACAGACCATAGTTTCTAATGAAAAAGCAAATGTAAGAATATCGACAACTGTGGATTCAGAAGTTGAAAAGCTATTTGAGATAACTATATTGACTCCTGATGGTAAGTCATACAAATCTAATTTGGTACTAAATGGAGATTCATCTAAATTAGTAACTGGCATAACTCAGTTTCCTGATGATTTTAATAATTCAGATGAATCACAATCAGACTATAATACTAC
>NZ_AEXL02000167.1 GCF_000242875.2 Candidatus Nitrosopumilus salarius BD31
AATCACTCTCACATTCTAGTCAGGGACATTATGACAAAAGTCCTGATATCTGTAAATTTAACCACTACCTCATTTCAAATTGCTAAAATGATGGAGCAGGGAGGAATCGGAGCGATAATTGTCAAGGAAAATGAAAATCCTGTGGGTATTGTAACTGATAGGGACTTTGCAACAAAAATTGCAGCCAAAAACCTCTCTTTTGATACGCCCGCTCAAAAAATAATGTCTTCGCCTTTAATCACAATAAATTACAACGAGCCAATCTCTGAAGCAGCAAAAAGAATGGCTAATAAAAAAATACGCAAACTTGCAGTAACTGATAACGGAAATATTATTGGAATTATTACATCCACTGACTTGGTAAATCAACTTGCAAAATAACTAAAATGCTCTAGTCTTTCTAAGAAACACTGTAACTGATATCATGTAACAACCAGTTGAAATTATTTCAGAAATGACTGATGCGAGATATGGCTCTATTCCAATTTCAAGAAAATAATACAGTGTGGGCCACCTTATCCCGAGATATACAATTTCACCTAATCCAAATGATGATACCAGTGCAAATAATTCCTTTTTGATTAAACCTGACTTCATTTCTCGATATCGCTCAATATTGTCCCAATAAAACAAACATGAAAAAATTCCAAAATACACGATATATCCGATAACAATTGTAATTGTCGTGGTGAGATAATTATCATAATCTGACAGTAATTGGGCAGTTACTGCTGATAGTGATGCAGATACAATAAAACAAATCAAAAAACTTCTATTGATTTGGAGTAGCTGCTGATTTAACTTCACGAAGATTTTT
>NZ_AEXL02000166.1 GCF_000242875.2 Candidatus Nitrosopumilus salarius BD31
ATGAAGCCATATGAGTAACAATTACAGTATTGCCAGCAACACCGCCTGAGGCAGACAATGCACTACCTGCATTAAATCCAAACCAACCTAGCCATAACAAAGAAGAGCCTAATACAGCCAACGGTATACTGTGAGGAATCATAATTGCAGGACCATAGTGACGTCTTTTGCCAAGAACCAATGCAGCTGCTAATGCTGCCATTCCCACACTTGTGTGAATTACAATTCCACCTGCAAAGTCAACTACACCAAGTTGTGCCAACCAACCACCACCCCAAACCCAGTGAACAAGAGGGTAGTAGATGAGCATTGACCATGCTGCGATAAATATGATAAATGAACTGAACTTCATTCTTTCAGCAATTGTTCCTGTAAGTAACAGAGGAGTAATTGCTGCAAACATTAATTGAAATTTAACAAACAAGACACCAGGGATTGTAGGAGCGTATTGATCTAACGGCGCATCAGATGGAACTCCTTTCAGAAATACCCAATCCATATTTCCAACTAACCCCATAGAAGAAGGACCAAATGACACACTGAATCCAAATACAAACCACATGACACTCAAAAGTGCCAGACCAAAGAAGATTTGCATGAAAATTGAAGCTGCATTCTTTTTTCTTAAAAGTCCAGATTCAAAAAGTCCCAATGCAGGGATCATCAACAGCACAAGACTTCCAGCTACAAGCATCCATGCTGTATCTCCAGAATCAAGTACCATTAAATAAAATATTTAATTAAAATTAATAAGAATGACTATGATTGATTAGCAATTGATTATCAAACAATAATCAAAATCAAAAATTATATTTGTATGATGATCTCATTTGTAACTAAATGCTCAAAATAGAAGTTATACTTGGCGAAAACGATGTAATGGCAATTAGTGAAGGATTAAAAGAAATTGGCATCGGCGGTCTCACAGTATCCAAAGTTAGAGGAAGAGGAAAGAATCCAGGACCGGAAATTCATGCTTCGAAAGGAAGTGAAATTTTTACGCCTCAATTTAATGACAAATATAGAATGGAGGCAATTATTGCAGATACACAAGAGGATGAAGTGATAGCCATAATCAAAAAGAATGGCAGAGTAGGCAAAATCTTTGTGTCACAAATTTTACGAGCAGTAGACATTGCATCAGACGAAGAAGGAGAATCCACAATCTAAAGAAATGAACTTAAAATCCATACGCAAAAGTAAGTTATTTCATAGAGAAAAGATGCAACAACTTCAAGGTAAAGATTATCTAAAAATTGCAGCAATAGTTGGAATCATAGTAGTGCCATTAATTGTCGGTTTAATCCTATGAAATTATCAAAGATTACAATTGCAAAACTAACACTTGCAGTAATTGGAATGACATTAATTGGATTGTATTTGTTTTTACCAGTTATGTGATTGTTAAAAATCACCAAAGTTATTTTCATAAACAACGGTAGGATTTTTTAGTTGTTTTTCTAATGTAGGGATAGATTTCATAATACAATAGTTTACAAAATCACTGAAAGACTTTATCCTATAGTCATCTCGAAGTTTTTCTTTATTTTCTTCATAAAGGATTTGCAATTTCTGTAAAGTGAATTTTTGTAACGGAATTAATCTACTCCGTTTAGGCAAATGTTTTGATTTGAATTGTTCATCCATAGAAATCTCCAA
>NZ_AEXL02000165.1 GCF_000242875.2 Candidatus Nitrosopumilus salarius BD31
TTTTTCTTCTTCTCAATTGAGGTTGCTGAGTTCATGCGCTAGTATGAAAACTAAATACGTTCTATTTTGAAATATTGCTTATGATAACTCAAGAAATCAAAGATTTTTTGAATCTGCATAAATTAGCTTATGTTGCAACTGTCTCGTCTGATGGAAAACCAAATCTTTCTCCAAAGGGAACTCTGGTTGGTTGGTCATCCAATATTTTGGCTTTTGCAGATATTCGTTCACCTGATACTATGAATAACCTTCAAAGTAATTCTAATGTTGAAATTAATGCAATTGATCCTTTTTCACGAAGGGGATATCTGTTCAAAGGTCAAGCACGTATTCTTAAAAATGACTCCTTATTTGAAGAGATTTTGAATTATTATAGGTCACAGGGCGTTAAGAGTCCCATTAATTCAATTGTTTTGGTAGATGTTTCAGACGTATCTGAGGTAACATCCCCTTTGTATGATCTGGGGGTCTCCGAGCAAGAAATTAAATCCAAATGGAAAAAACATTTTGAAAATTTGTGATAGTTTTACTGGTTTTGAATTTTTTTGAGTTTTTCTAACTCTTGTTTTGTTTTTTCATGCTCTTCTCTTTCTTTCTCTAAAAGTGATTGAATAGCTTCTAGTTCCTTTTGTGTCATGCTGAGTTTTGATTTTAATGATCCAACCACTGCACTAGCTGCCTCTATGATTCCTGCAGAACTTTTTTGATTGTTATTC
>NZ_AEXL02000164.1 GCF_000242875.2 Candidatus Nitrosopumilus salarius BD31
CCACACGTATCAAATGGAATTGGAACCAAATCAATAGATGATGAAGGGGTAGAAACTAGAAAAAGGAATTTAATAGAAAAAGGAATTTTCAAAAATACATTTTCAAATCTTTATGACAGCTATAAAGAAAAAAGTCAATCAACAGGTAATGGATTAAGAATTGGATCCCCATTAGGAAGGAGTTCAGAACCAATACCAATTTCAGCACCACATAATCTGAGAGTGGATTCTGGTAATAGAACACAAGATGAGATGATAAAAAATACAAAACATGGCTTGCTAGTAGGAAGATTATGGTATACATACGCAATTAATCCAATCAAGGGAGATTTTTCATGTACGGCAAGAAGTGGAATAAAAATTATCAAAAATGGTGAAATCAAGGGTCCAGGCAAATCAGTTAGAATAATCCACAATCTTCCAACCATGTTGAAAAATATTTCAGAGATTGGAAACAACCCACGAAATGTAATTCAATGGGCATCACTTCCATCAATTGCACCATCAATTAAAGTGGAAAATATATCAGTTAACAGCATTTAA
>NZ_AEXL02000163.1 GCF_000242875.2 Candidatus Nitrosopumilus salarius BD31
TACCAATGACTAAAACAGTTCTTTTAGGACTAACCTTAGCTGCAATTTTGACAATGGCTATTGCATTTCCTGCAATTGCAGATGCAATTACCCCCATTAAACAAACTGAAGTTAAGGTAAAGAAAGGTGAAATCTCAAAACTTAGATTCCAACTTGAGAGCAAAGTAGAAACTCAGCCCTTTGGTGGGTATGCAATTTTGACCGATGCTGGTACTGCAATTGCAATTACATCACATGCCGGTTTTTACGATAGTGAAATTCAAGGTGAAACAACTCCTGCATCTCCAGTTATTGACTTTCCAGGACCTGCTGCATTATGTAGCAGTCTAGAAGGTTGTGGTGCAGAATGGCATGTTCATGTTGTAGAGCCTGCTGCTGATGACCGCTGTGCATCAAATCTTAAAGTTGGTGAATTGACATGGACAGATCCTTCTGATAGACTAAATGTTGCAGGAAATAACTTGATTGCAAGAGGTATTGCATTAGGCGCAAATCCATATGTCGCAGCATTATCTGCTGACGGTGAAAGAAACTTTGACACTGGTTCAAATCCAGGTACTGAAGGTCTTGCATTTGATCTGACTCCGATATTCCTAGATCCAGAAGATTTGACTTCACTTGATGCAGTATGTATTGGACCAAAATCTGATTCACAATTACTTTGTGAAGATCTAGGTGATGGTACTAGAGATGATGCGTTAGTATTCATTGGAGACCACAATACTGGTGGTGATTTCAGATTAGATATTGATGAATTCCCATACAGTGATTATATCTGGAATGAAGCCAACACAAACCAAGATGGTGCTACAAATGCTTCCGTAGTAGGTGGCGTTGAATTATCAAATTGGTTTGCTAACAACTGCAATTAGAGATATTCTCTCTTTTTTCTTTATTTTTTGCACAAAAAATAGGGGTTTAGCTTTTACGCATGATGATAATAGTTTAGATATGTTTAGCTGAGAGATCTTGGTGGTTTGATGTTTGCATTTTGTATCTAGGCACAAGTGTTACACCCCCCCTCTAAATGCCTATTTTTGAAAATATCACATTATGCCTAAAGACGGTAATTTTCATGGGGGGTTTAACGCCTAGTCATAATTTTAGAAAATTGGTCATTTCAACAAACTTTGTGAAACTACTACAATCCAATCTATAATCTGTGAAAATAAACTAGATGTGAATAATCTGAATTCATCAAATACATTGTTTGTGGATTCAAATGACTCATTTATTACAGATTCACTAATCTGCAATATTGAATTAATCATTATTTTATCTTCAATAAATTTGGATTTTACTGTGTGTATGCATTTTTGAACACACATTTAGTGTAA
>NZ_AEXL02000162.1 GCF_000242875.2 Candidatus Nitrosopumilus salarius BD31
GTTAAACTGTTCTATTATTTTTGAATCCTTGATTTGTTTGGTATTCTTTATTTTTTCACTTATTTCCTTATATTCTCGTTGAACAATATCCAAATCCATCTTTTTTTGATTGAATTCTTTTTTTACCAACATTAGACTGCTGACTGTGGAATCGTATTCTTCTTTTACAGTATTGATCTTTTCTGTAATCTCATTTAGATCTTCTTGTTTTGCTCTGAATTCTTTTTGTAGATTTTCTACTTCATCTTCAAGCTCATTTTTTAGAATAAACTCCTCGCTTTTTTCAGAAATTTTTCCCTCTTCTTTTTTCTTTCCAAACAACCCCATGTTTCTATCCGCCTTTTCCCAAAAGATGAACCTTTCTTTATTCTTGCTTTACCCGTGCTCTAAAAAATTTCAAATAAAATCCAATTCCCCCTATTATTATCCCACCAAACAATGCTATCGTGCCTAATTCACGCATGTCTGCGTAAATGTTTGGGGCAAGAAATAGCAATAATGCCCCAAAAATTATCATTGCAAAACTCCCATTGTTTCTTGCTTTGTTGTGTTCTCCGTGAACCATATCTATGTGTACTCTGATAATTTTTGTGCTACTTGCTTTCTTCCGATATCTGATATGAACGGTCCAATCTTTGGTCCTCTTGATGTCCCAAGAATAATTTGGTATAATACCATAAAGAAATTTTTTGGTTGAATATCGTTTGATTTGGCAATTTGGTAAATTGTGTTTTGAATGTCTTCTGGTTCTTCATTTGCATTTAGTGCGTCTACTAGGATTTTCAATGCCTTTTTTTCATTGTCTTGTAAATCAACTTGAATTTTTTCTTGCTGGTTAAATTCATCTGAAAATCTTCCAGCAAGTTTAATGAGATCTGCAAT
>NZ_AEXL02000161.1 GCF_000242875.2 Candidatus Nitrosopumilus salarius BD31
CGGGTATTCCAAAAGAAGAGCGAACAAAGATATCGCATAGATATTTGGATATGATGCAACTGACGCCCTTTGCAGATTCTTACACTTTTCAACTTTCAACTGGAATGAAACAGAGAGTAGCTATTGCTAGAGCACTTGTAATGGATCCTGATGTGTTGTTGATGGACGAACCATTTGCAGCACTTGATGCACAGACTCGTGATTTACTGCTAGTTGAGATGCAGTTGATTTGGGAGAAGACAAAGAAAACAATTTTGTTTGTAACTCACAGTGTTTCAGAAGCTGCAGTACTTGGAACCAAAATTGCAATTTTTAGTAATCGTCCATCTGTAATTAAAAAAGAGGTTGACAATGATTTTCCGAGACCTAGAGTTACTGAAGATGAATCTTTAGTTAAACTTCAACAAGATATTTTGGCAGAACTCAGACCTGAGGTAAAGAAGAGCAAGTAGTGATAACTATGGCAAAAAATTTCACACCTTACAGAATTGCATTTTATATTGGGATAGTTGTAGTTTGGCAGCTTGTTTCAATGGGGGGAATTTGGCCTGATAATATTTTTCCATCCCCATACGAAGTAGCTGAAGATTTGGCATATGGTGCAGCAGATGGGAGTCTGTTTTATGGTATTGTAACTAGTATGTGGAGATTACTGTTTGGTTTGGCAATTGCGATAGCTGGCGGTATTGTACTTGGAATTTTTATGGCAAGAGTTGAAATGGTGAACCAAACTGTAGGTTCATTGGTTTTAGGATTACAATCAATTCCTTCAGTTGCTTGGGTTCCTCTTGCAATACTTTGGTTTGGATTAACTGATGGCGGAATTATTTTTGTCACAGCAATTGGTGCAATCTTTGCAGTTACCATCAACACCTATACTGGCGTGAAGAACATCAATCCGCATTTCATTGAGGCTGCAAGAAACATGGGTGCAAAGGGAACTCAGTTGATCACAGCAGTATTGATTCCTGCGGCATTTCCATACATGATTTCTGGCTTTAAACAAGGCTGGGCATTTGCATGGAGGGGCGTAATCGGCGCTGAATTACTGTTTTCGTACTTGGGATTGGGATTTTTGCTTAATGCCGGACGATCTTTAACTGATGTATCTCAGGTAATTGCAATAATGATTGTAATTATGGGAATTGGTTTGGCAATAGATGGACTAGTTTTCAAAAAATTAGAAAACAAGGTAATGTCTAGATGGGGATTAAGATAATGTTTTATTCTAAATATTATTAGTGATCTCTTTTTCTTTTCCAATCTTTAGTGATACTACAAATGCACAAATGATTATTACAATTGCAAAATACATTACTGAAAAATAATCAAATACAAATGCAATGCCTCCTGCAATTACTGGACCTACAACTGTAGCAATGGATATTGTAGAGCTAAATATTCCAGTTGATGTGGAACGTGGATTGTTCTCCATTAAATGAAAGTTTCCGCCAATAAACAAAAATGCCCATGTGCCACCAACAAGTGCCATAAATGGCATTGCCATCCACCATTCTGTAACAAACAACAATCCTACAAATACAAATGTGGTACAACCAATTCCAATTTTGAATTTAGTTACATTTGAGAAATTTATTTTGCTAGCCATTACATTCATCAAAACAAATGCTGTCAGTGTGTTTGCAACATATACAATCGATATTTGATAAAGTTCAGCTCCCCATTTCTCCATTAATATTATTGGAAAAATTGTCCATACAGCTGTTGCACCGATATGTCTTAGCAATAATGACGTGAATAGAAATTTATTCTTTGAAATAACTTTTTTCATAGTACCTGGTGTTAGTTCTTTCACTTGCTCTGGATTTGGCAGTTTGATTGTAAAGAGAAGTCCTATGACAAATGAAGCTGAACTAATCAAGAAAATCAATTTCAGATCATTTGCAAATCCTGCTGCAGCAATTCCTGCAAGCCATCCTAACGCATGAAATGAAATTACTGTCGCTGCTCTTTTTTTGTCAATATTTGCCTCATAGGAATAAGCAATCATTGCAGGAATCATTATCCCGCTTGCAATTCCTGCAGCAATTCTTACCAGAAAAAACATTGTAAGGTCATCTGCAAAATAATGCAGTCCAAATGCTATGGCACATCCAATAAAGCCAACTCTAATGAATTTGAGTCTGGTTCCTTTCTTGTCCGAATGTCTGCCAAAATAAATTTCGGAGAGAATCTGGGCAAAACTAAATGATGCAACAAGCAATCCTATCTCAAAGACCGAATTTGTGACGCCTTTGGCAATAATAGGCATGAATACAAAAATAATTGAGATTCCTGCATGCTGAAAAAAAGTTGCACTACGAACTAGATTGTTGACTTGAAGATTTAACATAAATGTATATCAAATTATTTTTCACCTAATTTCAACATACGTCTCAATCCCACCTGTCTTTGTGGGTTTTTCTGAAAAGAGTTAAACTGTACACAGCCTTTTTGAAATTAAATTGTCCGAAAAAGAACCATTCTTGGATGCAATAAAAAACAGAGTATTGCTTTTTGATGGAGCAATGGGAACTGAGATTCAAAAATATGATCCAAAACCAGAAGACTTTCCAAACAAACAAGATGGATTCAATGATGGATTAGTATTGACACATCCTGAATGGATTAAACAGATTCACAGAAATTATTTGGATGCAGGTGCTGATTGTATCGAAACCAATTCTTTTGGTTCAAACAAAATTAAACTAGACGAATATGGATTTGGTGATCAGACAGTTGAGTTTAATAAAAAAATTGCAACACTTGCACGAGAAGTATGTGATGAATACTCTGACAAGCAACGTTATGTGATTGGTTCTATGGGTCCTACTGGTTATCTTCCAAGTTCTAATGATCCTGATTTAGGTCAAAAACCTCTTGATGAAATACGTAAAGCATTTGAGCTTCAAGCAGAAGGGTTGATTCTTGGTGGAGTTGATGCGTTACTTATTGAAACAAGTCAAGATATTTTGGAAGTAAAATTAGTTATTGAAGCATCTCACATTGCAATGAAAAAGGTTGATAAAAAAGTCCCAATCATTTGTAATACAACATTGGACCAATATGGTAAGATGTTACTTGGAACAAACATTCAAGCAGCATACACTACTGTCTCTGATATGGGAATTGATGTATTTGGATTGAATTGCTCAACTGGTCCAATTGAGATGACTCCTAGTATTCAATGGCTTGATGAGCAAAATCAGCACAGTGTACTTGTCGTTCCAAACGCAGGAATGCCTGAGAATGTTGGAGGAAAGGCAGTTTACAAGATGACTCCTCAAAAAATGGGTGAGGCTCTAGGTGATTTTCTTAATGAATACAAAAAAGTTCGAATTATTGGTGGATGTTGCGGTACAAATCCTGAGCACATCAAAGCCCTAAGGAAAGTAATTGACGAAAAAGCCAACTCTATCGAGGGTTAAGTATTTAGAAAAACAGTGGTGATTTTACACAATGACTATTCCTAGAGTAAGTTCTGCATTAAAGGCAGTTGATCTAAAACAGATTCCTGCACCTCTAATCATTGGAGAGAGAATCAATACTCAAGGTTCTCGTAAAGCAAAGGAATTGGTCCTCAATGATGATTATGACGGTTTAGTTGATCTGGGAAGAATTCAGGTTGAAGATGGAGCTCACTGTCTTGATGTGTGTGTTGCAACTACTGAACGCTCTGATGAACGTGAATTCATGTTGAATCTTGTCAAAAGATTAAGCTTAGAAATTGATGCGCCATTGGTAATTGATTCAACTGATCCTGAAATAATTGAAGCAGCAGTTACACAAATTCCTGGCAGACCGATAATTAATTCAATTAATCTTGAAGGTGATGGAAGCCGATTTGAAAAGTTAGCTCCTGTGATGGCAAAATATGGATTACCTGCTATTGCGTTGTGCATTGGACCCAAAGGTATGGCAAAGACTCCTCAAGAAAAACTGGAGACTGCTGAATTGCTTTTTGAGACAGGAAAAAAATACGGTTTAAAAATCGAACAATTCATCTTTGATGTTCTTACATTTACACTGGCAACTGGTGAGGATGAATTTCTTGATGCAGGAAAAAATACTCTTGAAGGAATTCGCCTTGTCAAGGAAAAATTCCCAAATGCGTTTACCACTTTGGGTCTTAGCAACATCAGTTTTGGTTTAACACCATATGCTAGAAAAATTCTAAATTCTGTATTTTTATATCATGCAGTTAAAGTTGGACTTGATACTGCAATTGTTAATGCAAAAGAGATCATTCCTTATGGTGAGATTGATCCAAAGGAGAAAAAACTTGCAGAAGATCTAATCTTTAATGCCCAACCAAATGCCCTTTCTGATTTAATTTCATACTTTGAAAAAACAGGCCCTCAAAGCGGTACTGCCTCAAAAAAAGTTGATGTTGACCCTTCCTGGCCTTCTGGAAAACGTGCCAATTTCAGAATTATCAATAGGCTAAAAGATGGAATTCAAAATGATGTTGTCTCTGCAATTGCAGACAAGCTTGGCAAAAATGAATTAATCAAAGACACTGATGGTGTTCTTTCTTTGGATGCTGAACAGGCAGTAACACATGATGGTGCAATTAGGACTCTCAATGAAGACTTGCTTCCTGCAATGAAGGAGGTGGGTGACAAATTTGGTGCAGGGGAATTGATCTTGCCTTTTGTCCTCAAATCTGCTGAATGCATGAAGGCAGCAGTTGGCGAACTAGAAAAATATCTGGTTAAAGAAGAAGGAACAAGTAAAGGCAAACTTGTCTTGGGAACAGTCTATGGAGATGTTCATGACATTGGAAAGAATCTTGTAAAAACAATTTTTCAAAATAATGGTTACTCTGTATATGATTTAGGAAAACAAGTCCCATTACAAAAATTCCTGGAAACAATTGAGGAAGTAAAACCTGATGCCGTTGGTCTTTCTGCATTACTTGTTTCAACATCAAAACAGATGAAATTTTTTGTTGAACATGCAAGAAAAAACAACATGACTATTCCAATTCTTTGTGGTGGCGCTGCAATTAACAGTAATTACATTAATCGAATTGCAAAAGAAGATGGGATTTATGAACCAGGTGTATTTTACTGCAACACCATGTTTGAGGGTCTTAAAACGATGGATGTTTTAATTTCTGATGGAAAATCGAAACTCTTAGCTGATTGGAAAGTAAAGTTGGAAAACTGGAAAGAAAAATCAACTGAAACAGTAGACCAAGATGCTCTTCCAAAGAGTGAGATTCAACCAGTTACACCTCCCACTCCTAAAATTATTGGAGAACCAATACGTCTAAAGTTAGATCAAATCAATATGGCTGAAGTTTGGACTATGATTGATAAAAAATCTCTTTTCAAACTATCTTGGGGTTTGAGAGGAAAATCTGGTGCAGAATCTGAATCCGAACATGAGCAATTATTTACTGAATGGAAGATTCGTATCATCAGAGAAAAACTATTTGAGCCTGAGATTGTCTATGGTTATTTCAAATGTCATAACAATGGTCGAAAATTACTTGTTGAGAATCCTGGCGGAGATGACGTAGAATTAGAATTTCCACGCTCTACAAAACCTGATCATCTGTGTCTTACTGATTATTTTGGCAAAGATGACATTGTGGCATTTCAATCTGTTACGGTTGGAAACAAAGTGTCTGAAATAATAGAACAATGGAACAAAGAAGACAAGTACACTGATGCGTACTATCTTCACGGATTAGCAGTTGAAGTTGCAGAGGCATTGGCAGAATGGGTTAATAGAAAAATAAAATCTGAATTAAATTTGAGTGAAGGGGGTTTGAGGTATAGCTGGGGATTTCCTAGTTGCCCTGATGTTTCACAACATCATTTGGTCTGGAAACTATTGCAGCCTGAAAAATCTGGAATGACTCTAACTGAATCTGGTCAAATAGTTCCCGAACAGTCAACTGCTGCAATCGTGATTCATCATCCAAAAGCAAAATACTTTGTATTGTGATATTGTATTTTGATAAAAATAGATATGCTCTTACTGAGCATATCTTTCAACATCTCCTTGGTCTACAATGTTTCTAGTTACTTTATCATGACATGAACATTTACAAAATCTGTAAAAATCTCCGTCATGCTCTAAAGTGCATGCTATGCAACCATTGCCTTCTGCCATTTTTGCAGAATAAGTATATGTAATATTTTTACTTTTTTATTTTCTAATTTTTGATTTTTTCTAAAAATTCGTTTAATCCACTAAAATCACTTGGAGATGTTATTAGAACATCTCCTGTGATTGCATGTATTTTTTTTACAAATTCATCAAACCCTTTACTGTACACTGCCAAATCCAAATTCAAAAATTTTGCAGATTTTTCATTTTTCTCAGATGGAAACAAAATGATTGGAATTACTGAAAACCCTTTGAGATTCTCTGACAGATTTTGAACTTGCTCGATATTTTGTACTACTTGAGTCATGAATCCCTTCGGTCTGGCATCAATTTTCTTTCCAATCTTTGAAAAATTAGGCTTGTTTGACATTGAAAGGTACAAATCAATTTTTGAATCAAATCCTTTCTCTCTCAATTTTCCTACCACTGCGCTTGGAACCAATCCTGAATCTTGCTTTCCTGTTTGTGATGGATCCCCCATCAGCACTAGGATTCCTGAAAAGCCAATTTCGACACAATTTTTTACAAATTCTAAAACTTCCTCATCAGTTTTATCTCGGACTCTTAGACTAACAGTAATTGGTAACTCTGGAATTTCTTTTTTAATTATTTTTCCTACGTTAATTGGAGATACTCTTTGATACCCCAATACATTTTCAGTAAGATGAATTGCATCACATTTTTTTGAAATAATTTTTATTTTTTCTACAAATTTTTGAATGGATTCATCAATATTCACATCAGGTAGGATCTTAGGTGGATTTGCTTCATACCTGATTGTCATATTTTCATTTCTTTCATCCTTGGTTAAAACCTTTGAATACTAAAACCCATATGGAATAGTAGGGAAGAACCAAAATGCACTTAAGTGAATTAAAGACAATACTTTCAACTCCAATTAATCCTAATGTTCAAACAAATGGAAAGTATCGATTAGCTTCTGTTCTAGTGATAATTTATGGTGATGGTCCATTTGTTATAATGACTAAAAAACCACAAGACATGAAATTCCATGCTGGTGAAATATCATTTCCTGGTGGAAAATTAGATGTAAGTGATTCAGATCTTTTAGAAACTGCATTACGAGAAACAAGTGAAGAAATTGGATTAACTATTACGAGAGATCAAGTAGTAGGTCAGCTAGAACCTGTTGTTACTCTAAATTCTGGTTTTCTAATTTTACCTTTTGTATCTATTGTTGATAAAATTCCCACTCTTTCTGCAAACTGTGAGGTTGAAAAAATTTTTCGTATTCCTTTGGAATCCTTTTTGAAAACTGGAACACAAGATCCTGATCCAACTCATAATATTATTCAAGAAATGTATGTCTTTGAATACCAAAATCAAATTGTTTGGGGGGCTTCTGCTAGAATCCTTAAACAGATTCAAAATTGCCTAGAAACCTGAGATTCATTTAAAAAGAGCTTTTCGTGCCTGAAAATCTATGGCTGCTCGCAAGTCCTCACCAAGAAAGATTCGTCTATTGAAAAAGACTAGACAAACTTCGGCAGTACCAGCTTGGATTATTCTCAAGACAAAGAGAAATGTTAGAACAAATCCAAAACGTAGGGCTTGGAGATCAACTGATGTGGAGGTAGGATAGATGTCTCAAGAATTAGAAAGAGTCTATACAATTAATCTCGGTAAAGCTTTACTTTCACAATCTCAACATAGAGCAGTTAGAGCAATCAATATGATTAAAGAATTTGCTCGTCATCACATGAAAGTTGAAACTATTAAAATCGAAGAAGAATTAGCCCACTTAATCTGGTCAAAAGGAGTACGAAGTCCTCCAAGAAAAGTTAGAGTGAGAATGAGTAAAACTGATGATGGTTACATTCTTGTTTCACGATATGATGAAACAGCAGAATCTGTAGTGACTCCTGAAAAAGAATCTAAAAAAGTTTCAGATAAAGTGAAAAAGCCAGCTAAAGAAGCACCAAAGAAAGAAGAACCAGCTAAAGAAGCACCAAAGAAAGAAGAACCAGCTAAAGAAGCACCAAAGAAAGAAGAACCAGCTAAAGAAGCACCAAAGAAAGAAGAACCAGCTAAAGAAGCACCAAAGAAAGAAGAACCAGCTAAAGAAGCACCAAAGAAAGATTAACTATCCTCAAAAAATTTTAATTTTAAAAAATAATTTTATTCTAATTGGTATAAATCTAGTTTGCAATCTATGCTACAATCTGGTGTAGACCAATCAAGTGTGTTTTCCTGTGGAATCATTCCAAGTGGATCATATCTATCGAATTTTGTCATTCCTTGAATTGATGACAACATGACAACTTTGGATTCATCAGTAGTTGATGACATATCTATCTGTGAATTGCTTTCGTTTAGTATTCCTGCTGTAAGATTAGTAATGGAATTTAAGATTCCTACTGGAATATTGTTTCCTCCAACTACATACAACATTGAACGTTTAACTGAATTTGGTGATGTGTTTCCATATAGCATTTTTAGAGAATCTCTTAGTGAATCCTCAATATTTTGTCCTTCTTTGCTTGTTGTGAGGATGTTTGTCTCGTTTGCCATCTCTGATGAACCTAGTGATTCTACTACATGCATAATTGCAGAGTTTGCAATGTCATAACATGCCTTTGGGCTCAAATCTGGATTGCTTTCTAATAATGAATCATTATCCAATACAACTGTGCATTGAGAGTTTTCTCTAATTCTTTTTAGTGATATTCCTGAATTAAAAATTCGGTCTTTTTCATATTTGAAAGGCATTATTGCAAATGAAACTAATCCAATATCTGCTTCTTTACATATCTCTGAGACTACGGGGGCCATGGCTGAGCCTGCTTTTCCTGCTAAGTTACTCATTAAGATAATTGTTGAATAGCATGAAATCTTTGATTTTATTTCATTGGTAACATTGTA
The DNA here is from genome assembly GCF_000242875.2 of Candidatus Nitrosopumilus salarius BD31. Taxonomy (GTDB): domain Archaea; phylum Thermoproteota; class Nitrososphaeria; order Nitrososphaerales; family Nitrosopumilaceae; genus Nitrosopumilus; species Nitrosopumilus salarius. Next base: position 9,007 of record NZ_AEXL02000161.1, read on the forward strand.
AGTTGAGCCTCTGATTAACTGTACAGATGGATTGATTACTGAATCTGTTGAAACGTGGATGGATGGATTCTCTGTTGAACAATCCTTTACATCATTACTAATTATTAGACAATCAGAATTTAGGGTGTCTTTTGCTTTAATTGCTAATTTTGAGCCTGCGCCTCCCAAACCTATGACCAAAACTGGTTCTTTGACTTGAAAACTCATTTCTGATCTTATTTTCTGATTTGGATAAAAAACCTTCTTACGTTTTTTTAATCAAATTATAGATCGAAAAAATTTAGCTTACGATCTTGCCGATCAGTCTCTTTACTGTGACATCTGTGATTTCAACTGTATGTGATTCACCCATGCTTACTTTATCCTCTACTGCTATAGGCTTGTAAGCATAGTTTCTACCTTTGATACCTTCATCTGTCATTTCGTCAAACAACACTTTGCCTTTCCAGCCGATCCATTTTTTGTTACTCTCTATTGACAGTTTACTGATCTGCTCAAAAATTACCTTACTTCTTCGTTTAATTTCTGTAGCATCCAATTGTTTCCATTCAGCAGCATCTGTACCTGGTCTTGCACTATACTTTGATAGATTTACTACGTCTGGCTTTGTTTCATCAAGCAAAGCAATTGTTTTTTGAAAATCTTCCTCGGTCTCTGAAGGGAATCCTACAATGATATCTGTTGAAATAGTGAATTGTTCAAATCTATCTCTTGCTTTTTTCACAATCTCTCTAAATGTCCCTTCTGTATGACCACGTTTCATATCGTGGAGAACTTTGTTGCTTCCACACTGTACTGGAATATGTAGAAACTTGAAGACTTTGTCATTATCAAAAGATTCGATTAATCTCTCTTTGATTCTTGGCATATACATCGGATTCATCATACCAACTCTTACCATGAAATTTTCAGGAATTTCCACAACTGCGTTTACCAATGATGGTAAGTCTGTTCCAATATCAAATCCATAACACCCATTATCTGTAGATGTTAACCAAATTTCTTTACATCCTTCTTTGATTTCTGTTTGGATTTGTCTTACAATGTCTCCTAATCTATAACTTGAAAGGTCTCCTTTGGATAATTTAGTCTGGCAAAATGTACATTCACTCATACAACCGCTAGCAATCTCTACAATTCCAACTGCTGGATTTAGTCTAACTTTTGGCAGTCCAACTTTTGATAAATCAGAGTCTTCTAATGCTATTTGTCTTCTTCCATCTAATGTTGTATTGATAACCTGAAGTGTTTTACCTAGTGAATTAGGTCCTAAAAGACTTGCTTTTTTTGAAAATTTTTCAACAGTGTCTTTCTCTGCTTTAGGAAGACATCCTGCAACAATTAGTGGTTTTGATTTTAATGATTTTATTCGATGCATCATCTTGTTTGCAGTTGAATCTTTTACAGAACATGTTACTACAATATTTAGATCAGAGTCTGATGAATTATCCACTAAAGAGTGACCTCCATTTTGAATTAACCCTGAAATCATCTCTGAATCTGCAAAGCTAGCGGAACATCCGTAAGCTTCTACGAAGATCTTTGCCATAACTTATCCAAACAGAGAATCGATCTCTTTGTTATTCATTAGTTTCTTAGAAACAACAAGTTCTCTGATGGTCTTTCCTGTTTTTAGCGATTCTTTGAAAAGTTCCGCTGATTTTAGATATCCTATTTTTGGAGTTAGCAATGTTACGATTACCGGGCTGTTCTCAATGTCTGCACGTAATTTTTCTTTGTTTGCAGTTAATCCGTCAATTAGATTTGCAGAAAATATTGGTAAGAAATTCTTTAACATGTCAGTTGATTCTAGCATGCACTTTAGCATTCCAGGTAACATGACATTTAGCTCAAATTGTCCACCTTGTACTGCATAAGATACTGCAGTATCATTTCCAATGATGTTAAAGCACACCATGTTCATGCATTCTGCCAAAGATGGATTGACTTTTCCTGGCATAATTGATGAACCTGCATGCACTGCTGGAATTCCAATCTCTGCCAATCCTGCAATTGGTCCTGATGCCATTAGTCTGATATCATTGGCAATCTTTCCAATCTCTAATGCCAAGTTTCGTAGAGCCCCTGACAAGTTTGCAACTGCAAATTTACTTTGCAAACCATGTTGCATGTCTGTTTCAGGCTTTAGTGAAAGTTTTGAAATTTTTCCAAGTTCTGCAATAGCAATTTTTCTATAACCTTTTGGTGTGTTTGCACCAGTACCTACTGCAGTTCCACCAAGTGCAACATTTTGTAATTCTTTCTGTGATGCAATGATCGCATCTCTTGCTTTAGTGATTGATGTTGCATAAGCTGCAAACTCACTTCCTAATGTCACTGGTAATGCATCCATCAAATGAGTTCTGCCTATTTTTTTATACGATGAAAATTCTTTTGCTTTTTTAGATAGTGACTTTATCAAAATATCTATAGCTGGAATTGTTTCTTTTAGATTCATCAAAATTGCAACATGCATTGCAGTTGGATATGTGTCATTACTTGACTGCGACATGTTGACATGGTCATTTGGATGAAGAAATTCATTTTGACCTTTCTTTTTGTGTAAAATTTCTAGAGCTACATTTGCAATTACCTCATTAGAATTCATGTTAAATGCTGTACCTGCACCAGAGTTTATCATATCTACAACAAATTGATCTACATGTTTTCCAGACAAAATCTTATCACATGCTGCTACTATGGCTTTGCCACGTTTAATGTCGATGGCCTTTGTCTTCATATTTGCAACTGCCGCTGAGCGTTTTATCATTACAAAAGACTTGATCAGATTCTCATGACTTTTGTTTCCTGTAACGTGATATTGCTTGATTGCCCTGCCTGTAAATGCACCATAATATGCATCCGCAGGAATTTTGACTTTGCCTAAAGAATCTTGATCTTCTCTAAATTTCATGATGACTTTACTCAATTATTTCCTATTATTCATTCTTTTTCAGATAATTTCATAATTTCATAAGACCACTAATGGGAATTATTATATAGGATTCACTAGTCACCGTGCTTATGAATAAGCGCGTTAGTATGCTCTTTACTATTGCAGCAGTAGCTGTGATGGGAGCAACCTTATTCGGAAGCACATACACACAAACCCAGATTGCTGGACAATCACTAGACATCACTAAAATGGATGCCGATGTAATTGAACAAATCCATCAAATGGGCGGTTTACAGCTTGTAATGCCTCAAGCATTCGCAGAAACTGATTGTGGTGTACTGTCACAAACTGGACGTAAAGTAGTTGAGTTCAATTTGACTGGTGAAAGTGTTAAACTTCCAATCATGGGAGGAAAAACTTACAACGCCATGACCTTTAGTGGACAAGTCCCAGGACCTACACTAAGAGTTACACAAGGTGATGTTGTAAAAATGACACTATCAATTCCAGCAGATGAAGTCACTGGTCACGGTAACGACATGCACGCATCACAAATCACTGCAGGAGCTTTTGAATCTGTCAATCCTGGCGAAACAAGTCAGTATTGTTACATTGCTCAAGTAGCTGGTGTCTTCAAATACCATTGCTCTGGTGTCAAATTAATTGGCATGGACCAACATGTTCTTTCCGGAATGTACGGAATTGCAATCGTTGATCCTATCGATGGATACAAGAAATTAATGGTAGAGAAAACAAAAGTTAGCAACGGCAAAGTATCATTAGACAGAAAGTTCTATGATGCAGATGCATTAGAATTCCAAATCCAATACAACCAATTGTACCTAACACCTGAAGGTAACTATGATGCAGGAGCAATGTTCCAACATCATAACACTGCAACAGTTGTTAATGGAATGCAATTCGGTTATGTACCAAACATGCTCCACAACATCCTCGTTAAGGGAGATGCAAACAAGAACATCTTTGTTGCACAACCATGGAATGGAATTGAATTAAAGCAATACCAATCACAACTCTTGTTTGTTGAAAATGATCAACACGTGAGAATCTTTGCCGAAAACGCTGGTAACGAACCAGTCTTCTTCCACATCGTTGGAGAAATCTTGGACAGAGTTACACAAGGCAATAGAGTACAATCCGCAGGAACTGAAACATGGTTACTTGGCGGCTCACAAAACATGATTGTAGATATTGTATTTGATGAACCAGGTGCATACGCATTAGTTAACCACGACTATGCAGCAATTTACACTGGCGCAGCTACAGTCTTTGTAGCAGGTGATCCATTCGGATTAAACCCAAGATTGGTTGATGCAGGAATAATTCCAGCACCAGTACCATCATATGCATATGCATTGGGCAACCCTAGTGATGCTGTCCCACCAATGGGAAAGAACAGTATTGCACACCCAGCAGTAAACATTCATGGTCTATACACTGATGAAGTAGCTTCTGAAAAGAAAGCAGCTGGTATGATTCCTTTATGGGAAGTAATACCAACATTACCACCAGTACCTTAGATAGGTACTAAACTCAATCTTTTTCTATTTTTTCTTACAATGAATTATATTCTATAGTTTTTTTCTAATGTCATGGGATTTAGTGAGTCCGTACTGATTTGTGATGAAGTAGATCCTATTTTGAACAAAATTTTGGAAGATAATGGCTTAAAGGTTTCATATGAACCTGAAATTACTGCTCAACAAATTTTAGAAAAGATCTCAAACTTCAATATTATAATTGTTAGAAGCAGAACTACAATAACAAAAGAGATGATCTACAAGGCAGATAATTGTAAGATCATTGCAAGAGTTGGAGTTGGATTAGATAATGTGGATCAAAATGCAGCTAAAGAAAAAACATTCGAGTAATTAACGCAGTGGAGGGAGCAATGAATGCTGTCGCAGAACTAGTCCTAGGTTTGATGCTGTCTCTTGCAAGACAAACTTCGCGAGGTGATAGGGCAATCAGAAATGGACAATGGCTCAAAAAAGAACTCAAGGGAACAGAACTACGTGGAAAATACCTTGGAATTATTGGTTTAGGAAACATTGGAAAAAGATTGGGCAGACTAGCTCGCGGACTAAACATGAACATCATTGGTTATGATGTTGTTCCAATTGATGAAGAGTTCTCCAAAGAAGTTGGTTTGATGAAAGCTGATTTGGCTACTCTTTTACAAAGTTCTGATTATGTCTCAATTCATGTCCCACTTTTAGATTCAACGTACCATCTTTTGGATGCACAAAAAATGTCTACAATGAAAAAGACTGCCAAAATTATCAATACTTCACGAGGTGGTGTGGTAGATGAAGATGCACTTTATGATGCTATTAAGAATGGAACTTTGGGTGGTGCTGCTTTGGATGTGTTTGAAAAAGAACCTGCACTTGGAAACAAATTAGCAGAACTTGATAATGTCATTTTAACACCGCATATTGGAGCTCAAACAAAAGAGGCTCAATCTCTGGCTGCAAATGTAATTGGTGAAAAAATCATTCAGATTTTACGTGGTGTAATCTAATACTCCCATGTAATTTATGCGCGAATTATAAAAATAAGTAAAAAAGTTGACTTTTGCGTGATTAATTATACTCTCATTGTTTTTAACGTCCATTTGGAGGGAAAAATACTGTAATGAATAACTATGCTATAGAGAAACTAACCTCTGAAAGAATTGCTTTTCCTAATGTTGATACTCTTTTAAAAATTTCTTTAGGCTTGATACTGTTTACAATAATTTCTTTTGCACTAGTATATGCAGAAACTATTCCGGTCGATGTTGATGGAACTACATATGATGTAGAGTATACTGCAACTGGAATGACTGTGTCTTCCATTGAGGCTGACCTGGACTTTGTCTCTTTGATTCTAACAGTAGATGTCACTGATTCATCTGGTACACTTGATATCACACTAGACCGAGCTTTCTTTGATTCTACTTTTGATGGATTTGATGATGATTTTATTGTTCTAGTTGATGGCGATGAGCCAAGTTTTACAGAAACTGAAAACACTTCTCAAAGTCGAACACTAAGTATTGAATTGCCTTCGGGAACTGAAGAAATAGAAATTATTGGTTCAGTATTTGGAAGTCCAGCAGTTGAAGAACCAGCAGTTGAAGAACCAGCAGTTGAAGAACCAGCAGTTGAAGAACCAGCAGTTGAAGAACCAGCAGTTGAAGAACCAGTTGTAACACCACCTAAAGTTGAAGAGAAACCAGTTGTAACACCACCTAAAGTTCAATGTGGTCCTGGAACAGTTCTCAAAGACGGAGCATGTGTACTTGATCAAAGTTGTGGTCCTGGAACAGTTCTCAAAGACGGTGTCTGTGTACTTGATTCAACACCAAAACCAACTCAGACTTCTGTAAAAGGAATGGGTAAAGAATTGGTAATGGGAGTGGTTGCAGCATTTGTAGTTGCTGGAACTGTTGGATTGATTTTAGGAATTATGTCTAAAGCAAGTAAGAGCAGCTAATCACACGAAAGATCTTCTGCATTCATCATCTTGTCAAAATCAAATCCTGACATCTGAGTTGTAGACGAGTATGGAATTATTCCTATTATGGGGGTTTCAGTATGTATTACAACGACGAGATTGTTAGGATCTAGTCTGATATCTCCACCATCAAATTCAAAATCCATTGACATGAAAATGTGTTGAGCCGAAGCAATCTGCTCTGATGAAAAGACTCCTTCCTGTATAGTTGATGAGAGTGGATTCACTGTTAATGGTTTTACTGTAAATGTTCCGATGTATTTTTCTTCGTAGAATGTTTGCACTTCAAATTTTTCAAAACTTGTCCAAAATGGCATTGCATTGCAAAATTCAACATTCCCTGAATTGGATAGTGCAAAAAATGAAAATAATCCAGGACCGTTCCACCTATATTCCATCTGCTGCATTCCAAAAATATTCCACCCAGAAACTGCAAAAGGTATGATGATTACTGTGATTGCTATCGTGGTGATAATGGAATGTTTATTCATATTTCATTTTCCGTCTTTATTGGAAATCCAATGATGTTGTGATTTACTAAATAGTTCATGGCTTTGCCAAGTTCGTCATCTGTTATTGCCTCTTGTATCCACCAATATACTATATTTTTTACCCATTCTGGTATCTTGATATCATATACATTACTTTCATTGATTTCAAAAGGTATGTTGACTAGTTTACTATCTACATATTTTTCAAATGCATCCATTAGAAATCCATCTGATATATTTCCGGAAAGCCAATTACCCATTATTGGTTTCATCAACTCTGGAATGCAAATATTGTCTGAATCAATTAATTCAAACTCAGCTGTTACACTACTACCGTCATACTCTACATCTATGAAATATTTTCCCAATGGGAATACGTCTTTTTCAAATGGAATCAATGATGGAATTGGATTTTCTAAATCTGTGATCTGAATTGGAATTGCACTGCTACCTTTTCCTGTCTCGTCTCTGATGTGAATAATTGCAGGGTCTCCTGTAACTTCTGAAACTTTGATTGTGTAAAATAATTTTTCACAATAAGTGTATGTTGTCTTTTCTATGTTGATTGAGACATTTTGTTCTGCATACACTTGGGGTAAAAACACTATAACACAAAGTGCAAAAAATAATCCAAATGTTTTCATCGTCATTTTTGTCCTAAATCTTCAATAAAAATCTCCAATCAATACTGAGGAATCCTTTTTAATAACTCGGGCATACTTGAATTATCGAGTTTTCTGCGGAAGCAAACTCTTCGAGTGCGTGGACTGTGAAACCCCACTCAAGAGAATTTTAACTATCTAGCATTACTGATACGTGAATCTTGTTTTACTTTTATGATAATATAATTACAAGTTGTCATATTTATGACAACATTAAAATATCATTTTCACTGGATGTCATACCGTGAAGCAAGAATCTGTTTTAGATACTCAGTCATTTCATGTCCTTCCTAGAGCAGATAGGCAAGTGACCTATTTTTGTAGATTATGTAGAAACTATGGGATTAAAACTAGAAAAGCACATCTTCAAAATCACCACAATGCTTCTCGTGATACCGTGACTAAACGAAGTAATGGTGATTTGGTAAATACTATCTTCATAGAATCCAAATAATTTATGATCCTCTGGATAAAGGCATACCACAAATCAAGTGGTATTGAGATATAATTCTCTATACATTGTATTTCATGTCCACTGTACTTCAGTACAAACATGACCCGACTCCAGCAACCTCTCTGGTTGAACGTGAGGCCAAAAACCCCGATTCAACTAGAATTACTGCATTGGATATGGTTGGATTAACTTGGATTTTACAAGATGATGACCTTAAGTAATATGTTCTCAAGAGAAAAACAATGACAAACAAAACAACAATTATAGCAATTTTTGCAGTTACTGTTCTTTTAACAGGAACAATTGCAGGACCTATTGGATTAGTTCAATCAGCTGACGCCCTAAAAAGTAAAGGTACTTCAGCTAGTGCCATTAATTCAAAAAAAGTCTGTGGTGATAGATTATGTTCTGAAAAATCAACAGAAATAAAATCTCCTGAGAAAAAGAAAGAAGAAGTAAAACAAGAAAAGAAAACAGAAGCTGCTGAAAAAGCTAAAGACGTTCCAAAAAAAGATACTAAAGAAGAAACAATGATGATGGCTAAAGAACAAGCTTCATTAAAAGTTCCAAAAACCATAACTGGCACAATTACATCTGTGCAAGATCCTGGTCAAGGACACGAAGGACATCAATTAGCAATCATTTTACCACCTAGCGAAAATACCTACAGAGGTTATCTGACATACACTGCATCTGAAAAAGTTCAGCTTGTGGCATTGCATGGTCCTCTAAAAACAGGTATGGACAAAGGACAGCCAATTTGGACTGTTGATGGTAAAACAAAGTTCGGTCTTACATTTGTGGATAATGAAAACTCTGCTGGAGTATGGCAGTTTTCAGGAAATGCAATAGCAGTTCATACAAAGAATGCTGAACCATTTACGGTAACCTACTCTGTAACCTATAATGAGATTGCAAAAGATAGTACACGAATTATCAAAGGAACAATGACATCTGCACAAGATCCAGGAATTGGACATGAATCACATCAGCTTGCAGTATTGCTTGCTCCAAGCGATTCACCATATGCAGGATATGTGACTTTTGATGCATCTGAACCAGTTCAGGTTGTAACTCTCATAGGTCCAATACCAAAAACAGATCTTAAAGCAGTCCCAAGCTGGACTCCTGATGGCAAAACATACTATGCATTGGTACTAGTTCCAGCAAAATCTTCTGGCTCTGTTGCTTTCTCGGGTAATGCAGTTGCACTTCATACCATGAAAGACACACCATTCACTGTAAGCTACTCACTAGTGCTTACAAAATAACCCCTTTTTTTCTCATTAATTATTTGATTACTCATCCCAATTCTCTTTTTATGTAAAAAACAATCTCTATGAACAAAAAATTATTCATAACTCTTACATTTTTTCTCTAAATCGATGTGTTAAAGGGAGTACAATGATGGTTTTACAGTTATTAATGGGGATTTCATCAATCCCGTTATGCCTAGTATTCAAGACCAAAGTTGGATCAGACTTTGGAAGGAAAATAGTCCTGAAATACGTGACCGTGTAGTTGCATGGCGTAAACAAGCTGCAGTCACCCGTATTGACAAACCTAGTAGATTACAAAGAGCTAGAAGATTAGGCTACAAAGCAAAACAAGGAATCATCGTTGTTAGAATGAGAGTTGGCACAGGTGGTATGAGAAAACAAAGACCTACTGGTGGTAGACGACCAAAACATCTTGGTGTTACAAGAATAAAGGCTGATGACAATATGAAAACTGTTGCAAATAGAAGGGTTATCCAAAGATATCCGAACATGAAATTTTTAGGTTCTTACTTTATCTATAAAGACGGAAAACATTATTGGTTTGAAGTTATCTTGGCAGATCCATCACACCCAAGAATTATTCAGGATAAAGAAATAAACAAACGAATATCTCACACTGCATAAGTTGAAAATTCTATTTTTAATTTCAATTGTATTTCTATCTATGTTAATTCCTGCTTATGGTCAGTTATCTGATGCAACTGGATTGGTAAATCGACTAGATGTGGAAACAGGTGGACACAACTTTGAAGTTGAAGTCGTTTCAAATTTTGAAATTCCTGATTTTGAATTTGATGTAGATGAGAAGAGACTAACTATACACATCAATAGTGGTTTGAAAAATAATTTAGGTGAGATGCAAATTCCTAAAGGATTTTTGGGAGGCAATCTCACATTTAATCTCAATGACCAGCAATATTTTCCAAAAATAAAATCAAATGAAAAAATTTCTTTTGTAACATTAAACTTTACAGGAACTGGCAATAACAAACTGGATATCTATGGAAGCACATATCTTTCTGGTTTGACTGAGATGGAACAACAGGAAATAATTCCTATACAAGAAGACATCGAAGATGATTACTCCTGGTTGTTGATACTGGCAGGTTCACTGTGTGTCTCAGGGCTCATAGTGATGAAGAAAAGAAAGAAACCCTTGAGTAAATAAGATATCTTCTGTTTCCACAAAATTTTATTCTGGATTAGTCTCCCTTACAACTTGATAGTGATACTTTTAGTTCATTGATGTAAAATACAATTAATGGCAGACTGTGCTCATACTTGGAGAAAGAAACTACGCTTACAGGAATTGATGATTATTGCGAGAAAAGAACTGGAATTAGGTAAGGATGTTTCACAAGTATACAAAATACTAGAAGAGCAAATGAGTATTCGTTGGAGATTTGTTGGAACCACTAAAAAACAATATCTTGACGATGTGACAAAAATTTTGGCAAATCAGTACGTTTTGACTGTGTGATTTAGTCTTCTTTTAGTAATTTTTGAATCAATGCCTCAACATGACCTGCTTGTCCAAACGAGACATCTCTGAGTATTCCCTTTCTGTCTACCAGTATTGTTGATGGCGTTCCTTGCAGGGCAAATTTTTCAAAAGTCTCAGCTGAATACTCTTTTGATTTCATGTAACTCTTTACTCTCTCGATGATCTGTTTTTTGTATTCTTCTGGTTGTGAATCAAATTCAGGAATTTGAGGATAGATAAACTGCAAAATCTTTTCTTGACTAATTTCTCCTGATGTCTTTGTTAGGTTGTCCATCCCTAATGGAAATGGGATCTTAAATGGTAATTTACCATCTTTTAATTGACCATACATTGAAAGTGCCTCTTTTGTTTCGCCAACTACTTCGCCAGTCTCCACAAGCATCTTCAAATTTTCTAATGTGTTTTTATCAAAATCTTCAAAAGCAGTTGCAATTCCTAAAACTCGTACTCCCTCATCTTTGTATTTGTTGTAGATGTTGATTGCTTCTGGAATTGCATGCATGAAACATCCAGGACAATTTACCTGAAAGACTTCGACTAGTACAATATGATCTTTTTCTTGATCAAAATTTGTTGGAGCACCTTGCACCCATTCTGAAACTCCAAAATTCGGTGCCTTTTCACCAATTATTGCACTCATTGTGTATCATTATTTTTTTTCCATTAAATACATAACTCTGCTAATTTCAGATTTTTTCTCAAGTAGCCTAATATAGGACACAGAAAACTCAAAAACAAATTGCAAGCAGTAACTGATGAACGATTAGCACTTTTCGCAGAAATGGAATCAAAATATGAACAAAAAGATACTGCATATTTTGTTTCACTTTTGGAACATCCTGATTACGTGGTAAGGACAAGAGTTGCTTGTATTTTGGTAGATTTTGGAGGCGAAGATAAAGTGCCTTACATTGCCAAAGTTTTAAAAAATGATAAAAATGAATTGGTACGACATGAGGCTGCCTTTGCATTAGGTCAGATGTCTTATTCTAGTGCAATTCCACCGCTTACTGATGCAACGCTTCATGATCCGAGCATGTTTGTAAGACATGAGGCTGCAATTGCTTTGGGTGTTGTTGGAAATAAAGAGGCAAAAGCTGCTCTGCAACAGGCATTAAGCGATCCAGACTTGCCAGTCGTAGAGTCTGCTGTTGTAGCATTATCTAATATTGAATTTATGGAAAAGTTAAGTAAGAATGAACAGTTTGCAAAGTTAACAGGTGGATGAGATGAATTTCGCATATGGTGTAATTGCAATTGTTGGTGTTTTAGCTGCAATCTCTATTGGGTTTATCGCAATGGATCCTAATTTTATCATTGAACCACGTGTTGTTGAAGCAAAACCAGTTGCATGTACTTTGGAATGGGCACCAATGTGTGGTGTTGATGGTGTGACTTATGGTAATTCATGTATGCTAGATGCTGCAAATGTAAAATTAGATCATTCAGGTGAATGTGTGGTAAAAGAAATTTCTGTTCACTCTAGTATTATGCCGGGTATGGCAACAGTTGGAGATGTTTTACTAATTGAAGTTGAATTCAGAGACGATGATGGCAATGTTGTAGACCATGTAAATTATGATATTTTTGCTACACAAGATGGGAAAACAATTCTATCAGAGCCTGGCGCTCACAGACATCCAGGAAAACATCCTATCCATGAAACTGCAGTGTTGGGTGACTCTGATGTTGAAATCAAAGTAATTGTTCAAGGTTTAGGCCATGGTGAAGATATCACAGGACCCAAAGGAATTGAAACTATGATGACTGTTACTCCTCAAGCAGCAGAAGTTCCAGTGGTTTCTGGAATGGTCGTAGCTCCTGAGACTCACACTGTATCCATTCCACAAGGCTCTAGTACTCCAGGATGTGATGAGACTGACTCTTGTTATGTTCCATCATCTTTGGAGATTAGAGTTGGTGACACTGTATCTTGGAGCAATGATGATTCAGCAGCTCACACAGTAACTAGTGGAAGTATAGGGGGTACAGATGGTGTGTTTGATTCAAGTTTGTTTATGGCAGGAACCACTTTTGAATTTACATTTGATGAGGCAGGAACCTATGACTATTTCTGCATGGTTCATCCTTGGATGACTGGCAAGATTATTGTTAATGAAGTCAAAGACATGATGGCTCCAGAATCTGAACCAGCAATGGAAGAACCAGTAATGGAAGAACCTGTAACTAAAGAACCACTTTCTGACCTTGAAATAATGACTCAAGTCATAGTTTCAGTACCACCAGGTGTTGCAGTTCCTGGATGCGAAGATGATCATTCTTGTTATTCTCCTTACGAAGTTACAGTATCTGCTGGTGACAAAGTTACTTGGATGAATGATGATTCAGCAGCTCATACAGTAACTAGTGGAAGTGCTAGTGCTGGATTGACTGGGGTGTTTGACTCTGGATTGTTTATGTCTGGATCTACTTTTGAGCATACATTTGATGAGGCAGGAACCTATGACTATTTCTGCATGGTTCATCCTTGGATGAGCGGTAAAGTTATTGTAAATTAGTATTCTTGAACTTGTACAGAAATCAAGAATATGTAAAAAGTTCAGTAGCAGTATAAAAATATGGACTAGTTCTGATTGAACTATTTGACTACTAGTACTGGAATCTTTGTTTTGTGCATGACATAGTTTGATGTGCTTCCAAGAAATGCTTCTTTTGCGCCACCAACTCCTCTTGCACCAATTACGATCATGTCAAATTTTCCTTGTTGTGCAAATTTAACAACTTCAGAACCAGTATTTCCTCCACCTGTTTTGTATTTGAAAGTAGCACCAGCTTTTTGAGCTTTATTCATTGCAGGACCAATAGCTTTGACTGCTTTTGTTTGTGCATCATCTTTCATTTTTTGTGTGTATTTTATTCCGGCAGTAATTGGTAAATGAAATACGTAAAATCCAGTAATTTCAGCATTACTTTTTTTTGCAATCTCAATTGCCCTATCTAATCCTCTCATAGAATTTGTTGATCCATCCAGAGGGACCAGAATTTTATTGAATTTTGCCATATGTTAATTCATAATATTTCTAATATAAAAAGCCCATTAATTTCCAAAATTGAAAATTAAATTGTAATCGAAATAGATGTTTCTTATAATATCATGACTTTACTACCTTCTGGACTAGATTCAAATTTGTAAATCTGTTCTACAGTTGAATCTTCAAAGATTTTGTACTGTTCGACTGGAAAAGCCTAAAGTTGTCTCAAAAGGAGTTTCGATTATACATAGAATTTATGGAATACGATGTGTATCATTTGAAATTTTATCTAATTTTTCACTAATTCCTTTCATGGTAGCATGCAATAGTCGAACTTCTTCGAGAATGATTTTCAATGTGTCATTGACATTATCAATGTGTGGAATTTCATCAGTTCCCATATTTTGATTTACAATTACAATGATAAAAAAAGTTCTTTTTGCTAGTTTTAATGAAAAAGTGCTAATTTTGATTTTTGTTCATCCGATAATAGTATAGAATTATTTGTGTTGTTGGGATAAAGTTCAGCCTTTTGCCAGTGTTCCTTTGACACACTAGTTGCAACTCCAATTCGCAGTCTCTTGTTTTTCAAAATTTCAACTAATTTTTTATGATCAAAAAGAAAAACAGAGTCTATTATCCATGGACGTGAAGTACCTCTAGAAGATGATGCAGGTGAATGAGGGCCAGTAAGAACAAGATAATAATCTGGAGGAGACGCTGTGGTGTTTATATCTAGAATTCCTTCACATTTTCCATAAAATTTTACATTAACATGCTTATTGGATAAATTTCCTGTTCGAAAAAAACCGTCACTTCCTTTATTTGTTGCAGAGTTCCTTAATTCAATATCGAAAATTTTAGATGCAATGTATTCTCCTAGATGTCCTTTTTCAGCAGGTCTGTCAATAATTTGTGAAATTTCAGAGTCTATTGCATTTCTTTTTGAAATTAAATCTGCTAAATCGTTAATAGTTATTCCAATTCACCCTTTTTCTATTTTAATAAAAATACAAAGACTTTTCTATTTTTTCCATTCTTGTCTGGTTGACTATCTGGAATCACATCTTTTACATTTACTTCTCCTACATATTGATGGTTACTGTTGGCATTGTGTTGCCAGAAAAGATGAACTTTGTAATTATTTTGCGCAGCGTTTTTTAGTAAACCATTGTCGCCATCAAGAGTTTGGTCCCCGATTAACCCTTTTCCAACATACCTGTAGATTCCAGTTTCTTTATCGTATTTGTCCAAATAGACATTAGTTTGATTTGGTTTTAACACATGTGCATTTCTAAATAAAACAATTATTCTCAGTTCTCTATTTGGATTAATTCCACTCATCAGTCCTAATCCTAATTTTTTTCGAATCTCTTTTTGTACATAATACTCATCTTTGATGTATGGGAATGATTCATTTTCAGAATAAACAGGCTTTTTTGTTGGATTTTTTGTATTAGGGTTGTAATCGTCACAGTTTTGGCATTTGAAACCCTCAAAAGTTTTAATTTTCTTTGATTTACAAATGTCACAAAACTCCATTAATGAATTAATGAGGATTCTATGAACTTAAGCATATTGACAAATTTGGTTTACAGGACGAGTTGTTTAGTAATACTTGAAAAGTGTGAAAATTAAATTCAAATCTCTTTTGGTTAGCAATTCCCGTCTGTTTAGAAATTATTGGCTAAAAACATCATTTTCTCCTATCAATATCAAATCCACAAACATTTTTTAGATAATTTTTATATTTTTCTTGCTGAGTATGGCATTCTGGACAGATGTAAATTTTTGGAGTTCTATCTTGATTATCTAGATACTCTACAACATGATGTTCTTCAAGTTCTGTTTTTTGTTTTCCACAAATTCCACATGCCCCAGCTCTGACACTCATGAAATATCTGAAATAATCATGAAGATAAATCTTTTAGATATTTTATGCCTATTTTTGGGTGTATAATTGGTGACATTTGGATGTACTTACTATTTCTAAATGATATTCTATGTCTTTAGATGTTTATTGATCATGTGATTATCTTTTGGTCTGAGGATTAATTTTAAGAAATTTTTTTGTCATTGTTAAAAAAGTAATTTATGTTCAGTAACAATTTTGTTCATGTGATTCTCCTCATATTAAAAACTCAGCAGCATTACTTCCTTCTGGAGTGATTTTTATCACTCTATTTCTTCCTACTTTTTCCACACTGATGAATCCCCATTCTTCTAGTGGCTGTATGATATTTTTATCCAAGCTTGCAAATCTTGCCATGGAATGATTTTTCTCTTTTGCATTAATTATAATTAATTCTTTATTCTCAGATAAAACTGCCATTTCTTTTTTTGTTAGTTTCCCTTTGTGCTGTACAATGATTTGTAAGGCATCAATTAATTTTTGATCAGGTGTTTTAATTGAGTATGGTGGAACATCTACTATCTCTTTAATTCCTGTAGATAATGACTGCTTTGCATCAAATCCAGGATAGTTTGCAGCTTCGACATAAAATGGATGAACATTGGAATCATCATTAAACATCATACATGCCATCATTGTTCCAATTGCCTGAATTTTACTTCCTGATGCTAAATTCACATAGATTTCATTTCCTTTTTCTTTTTCCAGTATGTTCTTCACTGCACGAATTATCTTGAATAGGTCTTGTCTGTCATGAGATTCCTCAATTGTCTCGATTCGTAATTTTTCTAATTGTTTTATGATTTTGGCAACAAACGGAATTGCCTTGTCATCACTCTTATTCTCATGAACTAATAGCCATACCCTGTCTGCTCGCTCTTGTTTTGCTGGCATGACCACTCTGTCAATCTCATAACCTACAGGGGCAATGTGGACGCGTAATTTTGCAATTTTAGCCATAATAGTATCTACAGTATGCATACTATTGACATGCTATATAATAATTCTGGCCGACTAGTTATTCTATGAAATCAATTACACTATTGCACAAAAGCCATCAAGTGGGGGAAGAGCCCATAAAATCCTCTTTTTTTCCAAGAATAATTCGAGAGTTTGATGATGACGATGAACCAATGTTTTGGGGATAATGAAATGAAAATTACTAAAATCTTACCAAAATTTCTTGCAAAGTCATATCAAGAAGAGGACCTAAGACGAGCTGAAATTCAACTTGCATATTATAGAGGAATGGTCAGAGTTTTTGAAAATAGAGTTGCAGAAGGAAGAGAAGAACTAGAAAGATTGAGTGGACAAAAATGGAAGTAATTACAGAATTTCCATCAATATTTTTTATTATTTTTAGAATTTTAGGAATTATTTCTTTAGGAATACTTGGCATGGTGATTCTAAAGAAAGTTCAAAATTACAAACGACGTCAATGTCGTAGAAATGATAATTTGAATACAGATGTTGACAAAATAGAAAATATGTTTAATGAAACTCTTAGACATCTAGATGAATTGGAGAATTTTATGATCCAATCTCCAATAGAGGTATGGAAAATGGAATTAGAAATTAATTCAATCAGAGGAAAAATTAGACATCAGTTAGGACACATACCACGAATGAGGTGTAATTTGAAATGAGATGTAATATTTGTGACAGATCTCATAAAAATCCCCAAAAATATGATTTGTGGTTAGAAAGTCAGGTTTGCAGACTCTGCGGTCAATTTCTTGATTTGTTTTCCTGGAATGGAAACAATCTGGGAGAATATTGGAGGAAAAACAATGTCTGAAAAATTTCTAATTTGCCCAATATGTGATAGTGAAAATGTTGCTTGGATCTTATGGGGGCATTGTCCTGATATCACAAATGAAAGTAAGCAGGACTTGAGGAATAGAAAAACTGTCTTAGGCGGTTCTTTTGTGACTGATCATGATGCAGAATGGGAATGCAATGTTTGTCATCATCGATGGGGATATACAGTACACAATGATGAATCTAAAATAAATTCTTTTGATTATGATCAAGGATTCAATATAGAGGAAGTTTATGACCAATGAATCTTTTAGGTAAAATTCTATTTTGGCTATTTGCAGTTGGAATAGGATTTGTTAATCCATTGATTACTTTTGGGTTGATATTTTTGTATTATCTGCCTGGAATAGTACATGAAATATGCCTGCCATGTAAAGATGAATCATTTACAATGAATTCATTTCCTGAAGATGTACTGGAGGAAATGAAATAATGATTCAATGGAATAGAAAACAAATCATGAAAGGACTGCAAGAAATGATTCCAGATATTGATTTTATGAAAAAGTCCGAAAAATTTCTTGGTAGAAAAGGAGGCATCTGGACTTATCAAAGAACTGCGTGGTTCTACAAGGGACTTCCAGTATTTGATTACGAATCAGAAAAGTATGGCAATATTCCAATGTCTGATGTAGGAGAGACAAATCCAATGTTGCAGAAAATGCAAGTAAAAACTGTGTATGTAAATGGAGTTTATAGAGAAATTCATACCTGGCTTGAAGACAGAGGATGGTATCCAAAGTGGTTTGATCGAAGTACACTATTCTTTTTTCCATATGAAATCAATGGATTTGGAGTCTAATTCATGTCTACGATTAAAGAAACTCAACGGGATTCACACAAAAAGAGCCTATCTGAGGCCTTCGTCAACTCATTTGGAGGATATCCAATAGGATATGGGCTAGGAATTGTAATTTTACCTCTATCTATGGGTTGGATTCAAGAAGACCCACTAGTTGCAAATCTGCTAATAACATTTGTTTATGCAACAGTTTCGTTTGCTAGAAGTTATTTTTTAAGAAGAATATTTGAGAAATTTGGAATTGATGATAATTTTATTAGATTAGGAAAAAAAGGAGTTATGAAAATGATTAAAACTCTTAGAGGGAAGTAACTATCATGCAAAATTTTGATAAATTAAAATTTGAAGATTTTTGGAATCAACTATCAAAACTTCTCTTAGAAAAACATGATTTTGAAACAATTGATCAAAATAAAAAATTTGATGCTAGAAATGCCATTCAAGCAGTTGTGGTGACTCCTGAATCTACTAGAAACAAAAGAGTAATCAAATATGATGAATTTATAAAAATATGGCGATTAGCAAGAAAATTACCAAAAGACCAATTCCTAAAACCCTCAAGTTATACAAATGATACTCAAAATTCCTCATATATTGTTACTTTGTTGAAAATAATTTTGGAATCTAGTTCAGAATGAGATTGTAACGTTGTCTAAGAGGAAAAAAAGAGAAGAAAATTTACGGAGAAGGGTTGCAGCAATTGCAAAATCTATGAAAAAAGAGACAAAAAAGAATATAGTGTTAAAAAAAGATTATGCGAAGAAAGTATGTGATCATGTATGGATAAAACATCACGAAGTAGAAGATCATACAGAAATAGTTTATTTTTGTGATCACTGTCACAATCAGAAAAAAATAAAACAAACATTTGAACACTACAAATTCAAATTTCTACCCCATGAATTAAAAAAACATGGTCCTGCAGAACACCATTCAGATCCACGAAAATACACCGCACCACCAAAACCACTTTTATTAAAAGGAAGTTTAATTCAAAGAAATAATATATTTAATCGCTGTTTTGTAAATAAACTGGTTACAAATACTAATGTGACGGGATTGAAAGAAAAATCAGAAATATTAGATAACATAATTCCAAAAATTATTTTAGATGAGTGTGTTGCAAGTATGAAACTATTAGAAAAAATTCAAGAGTGTGGGTATCATATTGAATATTTAGGACGTGGGTTATCTGATTATGAAATACATGAGATTGTAGAAGAACAACATGCAATACTTGTTACTGAGGATAAAGAATTTCATCATTCTGTATTGAAAAATAAATTAACATATGACCCGATTTTCATAGGTAGGAATACCGAGAATATTTTAGAGAATGTAGGAATAATTCAAAAACATATGAAAAAATTCGAGTTTAAACAAGATATTTGAAATATGTAGTAACTTTTTAAAGTCTTTGATCACAAAGTGATTTTAAATTACATGCATTACATTTGTTTATGCTGTTATGATGTTCTGGATTTGTAATGCCTAAAGAAATTGTTGTAAATTTTTCCAATGATGTATGCAAATAATGTAATGAAAATGCATCCTGAAAGCCTGAAAATATTTTGTATGGCTCCCTAGTTTTTCTATCACAAATTCTAATCTGCCATTTCTTTTTTGTGTGTGGCATTTCAAAGTAATCTTCATGATTTGCATGTCTCTTTGCAGCATAACTTGAATTCAAATATGCTAATACTTGTAACAATTGACTCGGGTATGGCTGTGTTTTCAAATCATAAATTTGTGGTTTTCCTGCAAATTTATCGTCTTGAACTATCAGAGTCTCATTAATCCTCATAATTTTATCAATTCTACCTGAAAGAGATACCAGAACATTCTCAGATCGAAACTCAAATGGAACCATTAATGTAGAATGAATATTTTCTCGTGCAAATTCGATATCTTCTTCTTTATCTTTGATTTGTTCAATTGATATTGGTTCTAATTCAACGTATTCTTGTTCATACCGTTCTTCCTCATGATGAGCTTTTGTTCCCTGAATTAAAGACTGTGAAGGTTTAGGTTTTACTCCTTGGATTGACAAGGGAATTTTATATTCACAATATCCTAAAGAATCTGCAAAATCAGTGACTGATGCAGAAAGTAAGGTAATGTCATTTTCGCGATTAATTTTAATCATGAATGATCACTAATTACCTAAACTCTTAAAATATTATTGATTAACTCTACTATCTAAGGGATTCAATGACAGACATTACATTTCATGGCGGGGTAA
The DNA here is from genome assembly GCF_000242875.2 of Candidatus Nitrosopumilus salarius BD31. Classification (GTDB taxonomy): domain Archaea; phylum Thermoproteota; class Nitrososphaeria; order Nitrososphaerales; family Nitrosopumilaceae; genus Nitrosopumilus; species Nitrosopumilus salarius. The sequence goes on from NZ_AEXL02000161.1 coordinate 29,585, forward strand.
ATGACATTGGAGGAAATAAATTCCTAGTTAATGACAAAGGAACTAAAATTTTCATGGATTTTGGTATGAGTTTTAGCGCTGCAAACAAGTATTTTTCTCAATTTGTACAACCAAGAACGTCAAACAGTCTTAATGACATGTTTGAGATGGGATTGCTACCAAAAATCAAGGGGCTCTACAGACGAGACTATGCAAGACATATGGGTTTTGGTGGAGATGAAGATACTGAAATTAGTGCTGTACTATTAACACATGCACACGTTGACCATTGTGCATACATCCCATATTTACGAGAAGACATTCCAATTTACTGCTCTGAAGAATCAAAATTAATCATGCAAAACTTTGATGAGACTTCTGACACTAGTCAATATCTCACACTCAAAGAAAGATTTCAAGTATACACAAACAAAAAAGGCGAGATTAGTCGCGCCAGTGGGGACAAAGTTACAGTACCAAGACAAATCAACGTATTTGAAAGTGGTAAAAAATTTTCAATTGACTCTGTTGGAGTAGAACCATTACCAGTTGATCATTCCATTCCAGGTGTTCATGCATTTATTCTCAGTACAAGTTCAGGCACTATTGCAAATACTGCAGATTTACGATTTCATGGAAGACGTGCAGATGATACACAGAATTTTGTAGACAAGTGTGGTACTTCAGATATTGATGTTTTATTATGTGAAGGAACCAGAGTTGACAAAACATCGTCAATGACTGAATATGATGTAGAGTCACAGACTCAAGAAATTATAAAAAATACAAAAAACCTAGTAATTTGCGGATACCCGGTAAGAGATTTGGATAGATTGTTATCATTTTACAATGCAGCAAAAAATACTGGGCGGTATTTAGTAGTAGATTTGAAGCAGGCATATTTGCTCAAACTATTTGATTTATCATCAATGCTTAAAGGAAAATACCCCTCACCTACTGATTCACACTTGAAGATATACATTCCAAGAGGGAAATGGGGGTTAATTGACAAAGACATTACAAAATTTTCGGAGCGTCAGTTACCAATGGATTATGATTCATGGCAAAAGGACTTTTTGGATTATCCAAACGCTGTAGATTATAGAGATGTTCTCAAAAACCAAAACAATTTCATATTTTACTGTAGTGATTACAAATTACAGGAATTAATTGATATCAAACCTAAAGAGGGTTCTTCTTATATTCGCTCATTAACAGAGCCATTTGATGATGAAATGGAACTAAAAGAAGAACAGATAAAAAATTGGTTTGAACACTTTGGATTATTAACTAAAGAGCGAGATTGGCATCAAATTCATGTATCTGGTCATGGAGATGGAATGCAAATTAAAAAAGTAATTGATGGATCTAATGCTAAAAAATTAATTCCAATTCACACTCAGAATGAGGAATATCATAAGAAATGGCATGTAAATGTTCATTCAGTAAAACAACATGATTTGGTAGATTTATGAAAATGACTGATAAAGATATTCAAAAAAGAACGTGTAAAGGTATTTGTAAAAAATTTAAAGCTTTCAAACCGTCATCTGGTGGACGATATGATTCAGGCCAGGGTCGATGCCAAACATGCGATGTATGGTTAGATCATAAAGGAGCCCGATTAAAAGACGGTTCACAAGCAACGGAAGATTCGTTAGGATGGTGGTGTATATGTTGCAATTTTAGAATTAGACAAAAACCAAGAAACAGACTCTACAAGGAAAAATTCAAGGCAAGAATGGAAATAGAATAAAATGAAAATTTTGATTCCTGAAAATACGTTGCTGTGGTCAACTAAGGGGGTTTGTTTTCCAAAAGATCTCACATATGGGACGGAGATTTTTACAATTGATCCAAACAATAAATTCGTACTGTCTCCAATTATGGAAGATTTGGAAGAACCAGAACCGATGAAAGTAATCACTCTATTAACTAAAAATAATATTTCTACAGTAATTCCAACATATAAAATTCAAACCAATGAAAAGTTTATTGATCTAAATAAAGTAAATGTGGGAGACAAATTATCATTTGTAGATTCAAAACATCTTGAAAAATTTAAAGAGTATCAAGATGACCACACTTTAGAATTTTTAGAAAAATCACCATTTTCAGTTATGGGTGTATCATATCTTGGCTCATGTGGATTAAAAGAAAGTAAAGAAGCAGTTTATTTTCAGAGATCAGATGAAGAATCTATGCGTGTATTTGCTAAAGAGATTCAAGAATCCATGACTCCTGAATTCGGAGGGGATGTGTGGGTGACTAAAGGGGTAGTAAGTCAATCAAAATGGGGGAGAAAAGATGTAAGTTTTTTAGTGTTATACAGGTCTGAAAAATTCTATAAATTTAGAAAATCAATAAAGTTAATAGAAGATAAAATATTAAATTCAATTTATCTAAATGGGATAAACATCTTTTTTGGATTTTTACGTTCATTATTAAATGGGGGATTTGCATATCACTTGAATAGTTTTGTTAGGGGGGTATCAGAAAACAAATATGTTATTCTCTATTTACCCTGGAAATCAAAAACTAGAAAACTATTGCAGAATTCCTGTAATTTATGGAATACATATCAACTTTCAATATGTGAAAGTAAATCACAGATGAATATAGATGAAACAAAAATAGAAAAAAAAATACAACCCATTTTCGAGCAAACAATTTTAGAAATTAAAGAGCACCTAATTGATTGTTATGAGATTGAAATTCAAATAGGTAATAAAATTATTTGTGATAATATTGTTTTAAAACCTTTTGAACTAACAGAAGATGAAATTAGTGAATTGCAGAAATTTGAAGAGACTCCAGATTTTGATCTTGAAAAAATACGAAAGAAAATTACATTATCTATAATAAGTAATACAAATACACTAAAAACCATCAATCAGATAAAACAATTAGAAAAAGCATTTCATTTACATATTGTAGGGATTATTAAAAATAAAGGCACAATAATGCCCTCAGTTACAAGATATGGAAAAACTTATTCAACAAATGCTATTTTATCAGATGAAAGTGGTGAAATAAAATTAAAAATTTGGGGAGATATTGTCAATGAAATTAAAAATGGAGATGTATTAGAATTAGTTGGCGCATATATCAAAAATGGCATTTTAAGAAATTCAAATGACGGATATGAGAAAATTTACAAAATTAAGGATGAAGGATAGGCAGGTAAATGAGAAAAAATGGAAAGATTTGAGCCTAAATTAAGCTGGAGTTCATTAAAAGACAATCTGATTCAAGAATTTTATCGTCCTGCATTAAAAAATGCCAAATTATATCAAAGAAAAGCAGGATTTTTTTCATCAACGTCGTTTATGGATATTACAAATGAGGTAATTTCAATTATAGAAAAAAAAGGCAGAATACAATTAATCACTAGCCCAAAACTATCATCAACTGATATCGAAATTTTTCAAAAAAGTGTTGAAGATAAAGACACAATGATTTCAGAATTGTGCCTTAAGGGGTTATTTGATGATCAAGATCAAACTAAGAATGATTTTAGAAAATTAATGGCATACATGCTTGTAAATGAAATAGAAGGGCATCCACAACTTGAAATAAAAATTGCACTTACTGAAGATGGACAAGGAATATTTCATGAGAAATTAGGAATCATATATTATACAAATAATGACATCATCACATTTTCAGGTTCAGTGAATGAAACAAATTATGCATGGAATAGAAACATTGAGAATTTTAAAGTATTTTGTAATTGGAGAGGAGACACAGATAAACAAGCAGTTGACGATGACATATCTTCATTTAATGATTTATGGGAAGGTAATGAAACTAAAGTTAGAATATATGATTTACCTCAAGCTGTAAAAGAGAAATTATTAGAAACTAGACCAAAATCAGATGAAGAATTCAAAGAGATTTTTGATAGAGTTTGTAAAGCATTATCAATTGAGCCCGAAGAATTGGAAAAAGAAAAAGAAGGATTAAGAGGATATCAAAAAGAAGCTAGAGAAAAATGGCTAGACAATAATTTCAGAGGAATTTTTTCTATGGCTACAGGGACTGGAAAAACATTTACAGCGTTTGGATGTATGAGCAAATTTCAACAATCAGAAGGACAAACTGTAACTGTCATTGCATGCCCGCAGACACATTTGGTAGATCAATGGAGGAGAGAAAGCAGGACATACAACTCATCAGTACCTCCCGATGATCAAATATCATTAGAAAGAGAAGTAACATGTTATAGTGATAACCCACGTTGGCAAACAGAACTAGAATCAATTTTGCTAGATTTTAATGAAAAACTGTTTAGTGGTGAGGCATTAATTCAAAATTTTGTGATTTATGTTACACATAAAACATTGAATTCAAAGAAATTCAAAGATTACATATTATCCATAAGAAATGGTAAAAAATTACTAATTGTAGATGAAGTTCACAATATTGGCTCTGAATTATCACAACCAGCATTACTTGAAGAATATGAATGCAGATTAGGCCTAAGCGCAACCCCCATTAGACATTATGATCCCGAAGGAACATCTGCACTAATGCAGTTTTTCAACAACATTGTATTTGACTTATCATTAAAACAAGCAATAGATGAAGGGTATCTTTGCAGTTATGACTATTTTCCATATTATGCAGAGCTTAATCATGATGAGATGGATGTCTATGATGCACTTACAATAAAAATTGCGGAAAAATATTCCAGAAAGTCAAAACATCCAACAGATGAGGATGATCAAAATGATCCAGAAATCAAACGTGCAAATTTAATTGCAAATGCAGAGAACAAACTAGGAATCCTTGAAGAAATTTTAAATTCAATTCATAATATTAAACAGACTTTAATTTATTGTACATCTAACCCTTCACCCGCAGTTCCATTTGGAACTCCAACACAATTAGATAAAGTAGAAAAAATTTTAGTAGAAAAAAATATTGTTAGCACATCAGTTACATTTAGAAATCCTACCAAAGATAGAAGCTTGATTCTACAAAAATTAGCTGTTGGGCATTATGATTGCATTACTGCAGTGAGATGTCTTGACGAAGGGGTGGATATCCCATCAGTTGAAACCGCAATAATCATGGCAAGTTCAGGAAACCCTAAACAATACATCCAAAGAAGGGGAAGAGTTCTGCGTCAAAGTAAAAAAACAGGTAAAACCAAAGCTGTAATTTATGATATTTTAGTAAAACCACCATTGCCAGATGAAGGATTAGATATTAGTAAAAGAGAACGAAAGTTGGTTGCAAAAGAATTACTGAGGCATAAAGAATTTGCATCAATTGCATTAAATCATAACGAAGCAATTGAAACAATAAGAAAAGTGGCTACAAAATACAAAATAGATTTTGAATCCCTAGATGAAGAATACATTCAAGATTTCAACTAATTTGAATTACGAACTACCTCATTAATCATATCTGTGAAAATACCTTCCAATGGTTTCTCTGAGGGTCTGTTTTTTATTTTAGCATAAACTTCTTGAAAACCTGCATTTGCATATTTTTCACAAATTTTTACAACTTTGTTGGAATCTTTGATCACATTAATATCCCCAAAATGTTTGATTGCCAATGCTCTCATCAAATGTCTTACAGGAGGAGAGAACATTTTTGCATTAAGAGTCCCCTTTCCTGTAGGTTCTGAAGGTTCAAGATTTTTTGTAAATCCATATGCCATAGAAAAGATGAAAATTTCCCAAAAATTATGTCCAAAAAATGGAGACCATTCAGAAATCGTTAATTCATTATATTGTTCTTTATTATTTTCACCATAATTTACATCAGGGAATTTAATGTCTTCTTCACTCATTTATCTTTCCTCCATTTTGGAACGTAATCCACAATTATTGCCACATCCTTTTCCATTCCTGTAATCAGAGAGTATTTTACATTGATTTGTTCCTCTAACAATTCACCAAAGGGAGATTCTGGCCTTCCTTCTGCTTGATGAACATTTGTGTCAGGATTTAAAAATTCAGTATCAGTAGCTAGAAAAATTATTTGTTCATCAGGAAGATATTTTGGAAGAGCTTGACTGAGCAGATATCTAGGAGTGCCAGAAACTCTACCCAAAGGAGTATCAATTATTAGCGGAAATTTGTATCCAGTAACATCTCTGATTGCACTAATAAAAGAAAGTGCCAAAAACAGGCTTTCCCCAGCAGACAAAGAGCCTAGCATAGAGACATCTTTTTGATCAATTAGTTCTACAGAGTAATCAGATTTTATAATAAAACTTTTGAATTTATTTTGTTTATACATTGTTTGTAGAAAAATTTCCATGGTTTTTGATTGTACTTGTTCACGAATTTCATGTTTTAATTCAGAATAAGTTTTTTCAAAAATTTCAGTGATTGATTCCCAAATTGCTTGTTCATGATATATTTTTTTAGCTTTATTATCCCTACTCATCAGTTTTTTACGGTCTAATCGATATTCTTTATTTTGTAATTCATTTTGTTTTAGTTTGAATTCAATATCTTTTATTTCAGATGTGGTTTCTTTAATTTTATTTAACAAATGATCATGATCTTTTACTAGTTGATCAATATCAACTTGGCCCAAATTTTGTAAATCAATTTTAATTTGTTTTATTTTGTTATTGTATTTCAGAGACTCTGTCTTGGCTTTAGATAAATTTATTCTAGGTTTGTCAAATGATTCTAAAGTAAATTTGTTGAAATCACCTAGTAATTTCTCTTCAAAATAAAATTTCATGTTCACACTTCCATCTAATCCTTGATCTTCTGCCATACTATCACGAACATTCATTACATTTAGACGAGCTTCGTTTGTTTCCTTGCCATCTTTAATATGAGATTGAAGATTTGTGTGACATATGCATTTTCCAAGTTCTAACAAATCATTTGTAAAGATTTTTTTTGCTTCATATGGCAAATCTCCTTTTTTGCGTAATTCATCTACAATATTTACAGAATACTCTATAGCTGGTTTTAAAAAGAATGTGGGTAAATTCTCTATAAAACTTGAAAAATATTCTTTTTCAGCTTGCTGTTCCGCCTGAAAAGAAGTGTTGTAGGCGTGTTGTACCTCTTCAAACTGTTTATTTAGATTTTTTACAGCCTCAACACTTGACGCACCAAATTGTTCAGCAATATCTAATAATCCGTGATTCATTTTTTCAATATCTTGATTTAATTCGGCAATTCTAGGCTTTCCAGTTGCATGATAGTACTCATTATCATCTGTTTCAGGATCATAGGCAAATCTTAGTTCACTGCTAAAGTATTCATTACCTTGAGAATCTTTGGATAATTCATAAAAATCATTTACCTTAATTTTTAATGTGAGATTGTCTATGTCTTTTTTTCCTATTTGAGGAACTGATTTTTTTAATAAATCCAAGTGATCTAAAGTGGTTTTTAATAAATGCAGTTGAGATATTCTTTCAATTCCTATCTGTACTTTTTTAATTCCTGTCCAGAACTTTTCAAGAAATTCCCCATCAAGAATAAAATATGAAGATAAACTTTCAGGGAGTATCTCATTCATGATACTTTCGGGAGATGTTTTTTTATCAGCATGAAAACTTTGTTCATGTTTTAGTCTTTTTAAAATTTCAAATGTAGATTGACTTTCTATTACTTCACAACCCCATGGCAAAACATAACCTTGTGCATCAGTCATTCTCAGTATTTTTGTACTTGAATCAATTAGATCATAATGATACTCATTTTTTATTACTTTGAGAACTCTGGATATTCTATACGCTGTTTCACCTTTTTGAAGATCTATTTGAACCGACATGCTTGCAATAGATTCAGGATCTAATGAATCTAGATATTTTTGATTAATTATACTATATCCTTCATTTTTTTTGTATGGGGCTCTTTTTTGTAAAAACACCAATTAATCGAATTAAGCAAGTTTGATTTTCCAGCTCCGTTTTCTCCGATAATTGCTGCAAATCCATCATCTCTACTTGGAAAATCAACAGTTTGTACTCCCATATACTGTCTATAATTTTCAAGTTTTATTGAAATAATTTTTATTTTTTCTGACAATTTTAAGACTCCTCATCAAAAGGGAAAAATCGATTCAGAGATAATGGAAATTCACGCTTGAAAGGAGGATCTTCAATATCATTCCATAGTAGTTCCTTTAAAAGTAAAGATTCACAGAATTTGTATTCAGTTTTATCTTTCGAGAATTTTTCAAGTTTTTCGAGGATTTTAGAATTTATTTGAGAATTATCTTCCACAGGAGACAACAGATTATCTAATAAAAAAGACTTAGGGTGATTTTCATAATATAAGAGATCTGAAAATCTTTAATATTTAGACTAGAAAAAAAATTGTGGATTTTCCAGAAATACAAGATAATGAATTCCAAAGAACACTTATGAATATTTTAGATCTTTCTAGCAAAGATAATACATACAAATTCGCATTTATGCGATTTTTGCTTGATTATTGTAATGAACACGCAAAAACCCATGTGGAGTTTTCAACCGTTGCAGAATATTTTTTTAAATATTATTGACTACAAGAATGTAAATCAAAACTAAAACAAGCACCACAAGTTGAAAAAAAACCTGAAATTATTAAGATAATTCAAAAAGAGTTTGACAAACCATATTATCCTCAAACATTTGACAAAATATGCAAAGAAGAATCTAAAAAAGTTCAACAATGTATTGAAAAAATAGTCAAATTTGGGTTTCATAATGTAACATGGAGATTTCAAAGACTCAAAACAGGAATGGGTGTGAAAGAAAAGAAAATTTTCTTTGATTATAAAATAACAAGAGAAAAGCATAGCAATAAAAAATACATAGATTTGAATGCAGGGATCGATATCAATCCAAAAGCAATGCAGTTTTTTAAAAAATATAATATCGTATTGAAAAAAGCTGTTAATTTAGAATGGGCAAAATTTCTTGAAAAACTAAATCTTGGAGTTCCAAGACTAATTCAAAAAACAGAGGGCGAGTTAATTCCTAGAACTGCATTGGGGAAATACAGAAAAGCATTAGAACCATATTTTAAAAACTGCTTTTACTGTGAAAAACATTTACTCCAAAAAGAAATTCACGTAGATCATGTTATTCCATTTGATTACATTGCTGAAGATAGCATTTGGAATTTTACACTGGCATGTCAGAAATGCAATTGTGTAAAGTCTGGCTCATTACCACCTGAAAAATATATTGTTAAATTAATTGAGAGAAACAAAAACTATCGTGATAAAATCTCAATGTTGGAAAAGTCATTAACATTACTAGGTATGAATTTTGAAAAAGTCATTCATGATCATTTTGAGAATGCAATGATGCAGGGATATGTTGTTTTAAAAAAAATCCTTTAATCGGAACATTGTTAAAAAATCTACAAAAAATTTAGATATCAGGATTGGTAGAAATAGAGAGCGAAACTTTTTTTACAGGATCTGTGTTCCCTTGATTCAATAATCCCATTCGTGTATTCATCATGATATTTCTAATTATAGGATCTCGTAATTTCAAAATTCTCATCACATCAAATACAATAGGTCGATCAAATGGATTTGGAATATAACCTGGAGTAGAGATTTTGGTGTTTAATTCTTCAGGTCAAGTAATTCAGTTTTTGTGCTTTCTCGAACAGACATCTATTAGCATAAATTATGAAGATCATTTAACTTTTATCAAATTCTAATCTTTGCCAATGATTTTAGAGCATTTAAAATCTCATCAGTTGCAATCTGAATCTCTTCATCAGTGTTGAACCTGCCACATCCAATTCTAATAGCATTATGAGCCTGATCTTCAGTCAATCCCAAGGCTAAAAGAACATGAGATGGTTCTACCATTTGAGTAGTACATGCAGAACCTGCAGAGATTGCCAATTTTTTAGATACTGTGTTAATTATGGATTTGCTTTGAACCCCATCAAATCGAATATTCAAATTATGAGCCAACTTGTTTATTGGATGACCATTTAATTTTGCACCTACAGCAGATAATTTTTCAAACATCATATCAGTCCATTTTTTAAATTTGATATTCTCTGAATCCATTTCTTTGTATGCAATTTCAACTGCCTTTGCGAATCCTACAATTCCTGGAACATTCAAAGTTCCTGAACGAATGTTTCTTTCTTGTCCGCCACCATAAACAATTGAATTAATTTTTACACGTGGTAAGATACTGCGAATATACAGTGCGCCTATTCCTTTAGGCCCATAGATTTTATGAGAAGATATAGACATCAAATCAATATTCAATTTTTTAACATCAATTGGAATGTGTCCCAGAGCTTGTGCAGCATCTGTGTGAAACAACACATCATTCTCATGTGCAATTCGCCCTATTTCTGATATATTTGCAATAGTTCCAATCTCATTGTTTGCAAACATTATTGAAATCAAAACCGTATCATTAGTAATTACAGATTTTAATTCCTCAGGATTAACCTGACCAAATTCATCTACAGGTAGATAAGTTACGTTGTAACCGATACTTTCAAGATGTCGAGCAGTATCTAAAATTGCTTTGTGTTCTGTTACACACGTAATCAAATGATTTCCCTTGTTTTTGTTTCTCTCCATTACGCCAACCAACGCAAGATTATCCGACTCTGTAGCACCTGAAGTAAAAATAATCTCATCCATATTTGCGCCAATGGCTTTTGCAATTGTTTCACGAGATTGTTGAACTGCAATTGATGCATCATACCCATAGGAGTGATCAAGACTGGATGCATTTCCAAATTTTTCTGTGAAATATGGCTTCATTTCATCAAATACACGTGGGTCTACAGGCGTGGTAGCATGCGAATCGAGATAAATTGGAAATTTCATCTCAGACATTTCGCTCCTCTACAACTAAATCATAAAAATCCCCTAAATCATCTATTCTTGCTGAAAGCGCAATCACTCCACGATTCAAATGACAACGAGTCATCTCATTTAATTCCGTTTCTGCAAGTCCATCATGTTTTAGTCTATTTCTCATCAACCCCAAATAGAGTTGTTCATATTCACCAAACAAAATAGCCGGCTCTAGTACAGAACCATCTTTATCATATTCTTCAGAATGCGGAATGGATTTTTCTTTAATAGATAGACAAATAGCAAATCTTGCCATTAGATTGGGAGTCAATCCAGTTTTAGCTTTTAATCGACCTAAAAGATTTTGACTCTTTGCACTGGTCTTTACACTAGAGAACTTCAACTGCCATCTCCCCTTCATTTTTACCAAAATAACCATCACGAATTCTAGTTTTACCTTTAGAATCATCATATTCTATTACATATGATTTTGAAATAAATGGTTCTAATTTTTTATAATATTCAAAATCAATTTCAGAGTTTGTGGAAAGAATAATTGTTTGCTGTGAGGTTCTTGGGAAAAACGACTCTACTAGTTTTTCTCGATGTTCAACATCTAGTCTTGCAAGAGGTGTGTCTATCATAAATGGAAGTGTTCTTCCAGAAGTTTTTGCCAATCCCCAAACTAGAGCTGTTGCATAAATTTGAAGTTCACCTTTAGATAACATGTTCTTGGTAATCTCATCACCTTTTGCATTGTACAAAGTAACTTCAAAAGTATACTTATCAATGGTCACCTTATGAACAAAGTCTTTTTTGTGCAATAATATTCCAAGACCCTTCAAAACATTTTCCTCCAAGGTTGTAATTTTTTCCTTACGTAGTAATTGTGAATAGTCATCTAACACCTCCAATACAGAATAGGCAATTTTTTCACTGGATGTAGATTTATCATGATCCTTTTTCAGATTCAGACAAGATCGAATTCTTGCATTCAATATGCCTAGTTGAGTTTTTCTTTGAGATAATTTCAGTTCCAACTCATCAAGTTCTGTTTCAAGTTTTCCTTTTTTTGTCGTGGTATTTTCCATTTCATCCATAATGGACTTGATTTCATCTACATCAGGCCTGATTTTACGCACCAAATCAATTTTTTCCAAGGCATTTTTTTGAACATTGTAGGAATTGGTCAATTCATGTATTCTATCAATGGTCGATGTTTTTGCATTTTCAATTAATGTTAGGATTTGCTCCATTTGCAATTGAGAGAGATTAAAGAATGTGGATTGAATGGAATCATTGTTTTTTAATTCATTTTTTAGAATTTTAACCAATTCTGCATCTATGGATTTTTTAAAATCTTGTGAGATTTCAGGCAAAAAGGATTCAGAATTTAAAACAGACGAGATTTTATTGCATTGTTTTTCAATAATTTCTTGCTCATAATTTAAATGAATAATTTTTTGATCAGATTCTAGTTGATTTTTAATTTCTTGCATTTGTTTTGAAATTAAACAAAATGGTAACTCTGTAGAGCACAAATCTCTGATTTCTTTTTCAGTGACTGCAATCTTTGAGGAGATATTTTCTTTAGTTTGTTCCATGTCTTCATGTTTTTTATAGTACCCTCCACCAATTTTTTGGAATTTTTCTTTTGTTAATAGTAGTTCATTTTGAACATTTGTCAGTGTCATCTTTAGTTTTTTGCAAATAGTGTCTTTTTCTTGAATATCTTTTTCTAATTTTTCATGTGTTGATAACAGTGGTTCTAAATCCTCGATAGATAATTCACTTAATAGTTGATCACGAGTGTAAAATTTCAGATAGGCATCAAGTTCATTTGGAGCGTTATTCAAAAGTTGTTCCAAAGTACTATTCCTGCCTTTTTGTTTTGGAGTCGGTGAAGATTTTATTTGAGTTTTGGAAATTGTAGAAAGAAAATGTCCAAGATCTTTTTGCAATTGATGAACAATATCTAAACCAAGTAAAGTGTCAAATGAAGATTGAATGTACTTGTTTTCATTATTATCATCTGCAATACTTTGAATTTTCTCACCGTCAAAAAAGAATAGTTTTGCAATTCCTCGTGGGATTAATTGGTTGATGAATTGTTGCCAGTCGGATTTGTCAATTGAATCCATTTCTTCAAATCTGTGTTGGTCTTTCCAACTTTTTGCATTCGGAATAGATACGTCTAATTCTTGAAAATTATTTGATTTAGCATCAGATTTTTTTACAGATAGAAATTCATCGATTTTACCCTCATTGTTTTGCCAAGTTCTAGTGATTTGGTATTCCTGAATTTTGCCATCAAAAGAGATGTCAAATTCAATTGAAATTGAAGATTCTTCGCAGACAGTATGCTCAGACAAATTTCTATGAAATGATCGTAAAATTTTATCATTATACTCCTTCTCACGACCAGAATCATCAAAATCCTTACCGTAAAAACACAGCATTATAGATTCAAAGAGTGTGGTTTTTCCTGCACCATTTTTACCGCCACAGAGGATCACTGTTTTTTCAGGAGTGGTTTTAAAATCAAATTCATTTTTTCCTCCATATACTCCAAAATCAGTAATGGTGATTTTATTGATAATCATTTTTACTCAGAATTTTCAATTGAGCCGCTAGAAGTTATTTTAATCTTGGATTGCAGTTCTTTCTTTTCATTCAAATCATCAAGAATTTTCTTAAATTCATCATCATCATCAACGTTTCTCCATTCTTTTGATAATTCTGATTTTATTTTACTGTGAATTTTAGAATGTCTATTTGCACCCTGAGCTTCAAGCTCCAAACTAAGAAGATTACTGACTAGTCTAAAAGGAACATTGTGTGATGAACAAGTTTTCTCAAGAATTTCTTGTTCAGTTTGTTCAAAATGTCCCATTTCATTTTTCCTAAGTTGAAGATTCTTTCCAGTAATTCTTTGATAAATTTCATATGCCGAATTTTTCCAATCACCTTGTTCCTGTCTCCAAATTTGCTGAATTTTATGGATTTCTTCTTCTGAAATTAGTTCCATGTCAGGATCATTTTTCAATTTTTGGACTTTTAGTTGGCCTTTGAGTAATTTTTCTAAATACTCTTTTCTAAATTCCATCCTATATGGTCCTGGTGTGTATCCTTCCAGAGAATGCATTTTTAGAGTTACAGTTCCGTCTCTTCTTCTTCGCTCTCGAAAATCATTCCAATTATCTATTTTGTCAACATTGTCATTTTTTTCAGCATCTTCTAGGGTTTTGAAAATCAGATCACAAGTACATGCATAATGTTTTTTTCTTTGTCATAGATGAACTCATTTTCACATTTTTTGCAAAAATATCTAAATTCAGGCTGCGTATTTTTTAGTTCTTCACGGAGTTCAGCTAGTACTTCCATCCATTCATTTTTTTCATCATTGTCAATCAGATTTGAAAGATAACTTTGATTATCAACTACAGTACAAGTCCAACAACCAAATCTACCGCCACCACATGATGCAGTACTAGTATCAATTACCAAAGGACATTCACTGGCATTTGCATCTTGATACATTGCAAGCAAGTCACGATTTTCCTCACCCCACGGGTTCTTGTTTTCAAGCAAGTAATTCCATACATCTTCTGCAGAAAAGTCCTCAATTGGAGTGTAGACATAGGTTAGATCAAATTTGGAATGACGGGAAAGTTTGCTGTTTTCAATCTTGTATAATTCCATTACTTGACTCCTAGCTTTGCTTTCATTTTTTCTCATTCCCAAAAGGACTATTGCCTCACCGTGTTTTGAAACAGTTTCTTGAATGAATCTATCAGCATTTGAAATTTTTAGCATGTCTGTACACCACCTAAACCAATTAGTGGGAGCAGGATATCCTAAACCCAAAAGCCTGACCCAAAATGTATCTGAAATTGGAGGTCGTAGCAGATTAGTTTCAAGTGGAAGATTGGCTTTTTTTGCATATTTCTCCATTTTTTCAAGATTTCTGATTATTCTTTCTGCAATTTGAGGGGCTTCAACTAGAGTGTTGGAAGATATGACATAGATTTTTTTCTGCAATTTATCTGCAGGTAGCATAGATAGTGCAGTCCATACCAACTGTACCATACATGTGGAATCCTTACCACCACTAAATCCAATAATCCAAGGCCGATTATCGTCAAGATACACAGTTTTGATTTCTTCGATTACCTCGTGAAGTGATCTTTTTTTTAAAACAGGCTCACTCATAGTTTTGCCTCTATTTTTTGCCGTGATTCAGAAAGGGTTCCACCACACTTTTGTATAATGACATTGGCTGCAAGATCAATTCCTATTGCAAGTTTTGTCATTTGGCCATTACGTAGTAATCGTCCATCCCATTCAGGATTGTTTCTTGACCAGTCAATTTTTTTGAGATTCTTTAATTTGTCTTTCCATGTCTTTGGAAATTCATCGATGATTATTTTTCCTGCAATACCTAATGCATTAAGCAGATTAGTATTTGTACTGACAAAATCTTTTCTTAGTACTGCAGGAGCAACGTCATTTTCTAAAAGCAATTGCCATTCGGGCATATTTTTAGATACTATCTCCCAAAATTCTTGGAGAAACTCTTCTTCTTTTTTTGATATTTTGTTTCCTTTTGATGAGCCAAGTAATTTCATGGATGCATCAGAAATTCCATTAAGAGTAAATGTTTTAGTTGAGCGATTAGAGATCGTTGTTTTCTCCAACTCTACCCTTCCTTTGAAAATGTCTATGGTATTTACCAAATTTACAATAAATTTTGAAAAGTCATTTCGATGATCATATAAGATATTAAGTGACTTTGTTGGTTTTACAGCATTTTTATTTAAATCCGAAAACATTTGCTGACTTCGTTTCAGTCCGTCATCTCTAAAAAAAACAACTGAAATCATTTCATGTCCTAGTTCTGGTTTTTCTTTTAATGCTTCTTCAATTGCTTTTCTTCTGTGTTGCCCGTCATTAATTAAAAATCTGGAATCCATGTTGATGTAAAGACGTCCTAGTTTGCCATCCTTATCAAGAGAGGCAGCTGGAGTAAATTTCATTTTTCCATCAACTGATGCAGTCAATGAAGAAAAGGTGTAATCATTAGGATTATTCAAAATGTAATTTTTGATGGCAGGAATTCTAGTCTCTCGAAGTGTTCTCTGAGCCCTTAATTCTGGGGGAATATCAAAATCATTGAAGACGAATATTTTTGGGATAATTTTGAGCGGACACATTGCAACATAAAATTCACGTCCAGCCTGAATCCCTCTGATTGCATCAAATCCATATACATCACTGCCCACTGATTGCTCATCAATCCGGGCTTGGGACATGCCTAATTAACTTGGAAGTTTGATAAAAGGCTTTGGAAGTCTACAATCACCAAATGGAAGTGTATTGCGATCAGAATGCTTTTTTGAGCTTTTCTAAATCTGCTTTTCCCAAGGTGATTTGAAACATTCTTGCATCTGGATGTTTTGCACCACTTGCAGCAGGATGAAATACTACCTTAATTTTACCATCTTCTTTTGTAATAGTAACGGGTCTGCCGCCAATTTCGTCTTTTGCCATAATTGGGGTATAGGATTATTGTTTATAGAGTTATTGAATTCATGAATTTAGGAAAATTTAAAGAAAATCAGTTCTCTTGAAGAGTCATTTCTTTTTGGTTCAAATCTCTAAAAATGATATTTATTTTTCATATGTTTAAATTCATACTTTATTAATTTTAATTATTGATTTATCCAAAATGGTATGAAAAATTTGGTAAATGGATCCAGAAAAGAGATAGAATTATTCAGAAAGGCCAAAGAAGCCATCTATTAATTTCCCATTTTTTAGATGGATTTGAAATTTACGAAAGTGAATTCTATTACAATTGTGATTTAACGAAACGTGATATTAGGGAAATTCTTGGAATCTTGAATCATTTCAGACAAGAATGTATTTGGAATTACAAATTTAGTCATGATCCTGAATTAAAATGGTACTGTAGTGATGATTTTGTAGAACATCTTCAAACTTTAGATGTTGTAACCTCTTATCTTACCTTTGCCGAAATTAATCAAATTTTTTATTAATGGAAAATATCTTGAAAAATTATGTGCTATTTTTGTGATTCAGTTATGATATTTTCAAAATATTCATTTATTGTATCTGTGATTTTACCATCTAAAGTTTTATCATTTGAAATAATTTTGTTTAAAATTTCAGAATATGTCATTTTATTTTCAAATTTTGTTTTGATCTCTTTTGCATCAATATTTGCGAGATTTTCATTATCAAAATATTTATCTCGAAAATGTGTATCAAAATATTGCATAATACAAAGAAAAATTGGCCTAATGTGCTCATATTCATCTGGGAATCTTTGATAATTTGTTTTTAACATCATTTTAATAATCCCATCTATAATTTCATCATGTTTTATGTTCTTTTTTAGAAAATAATGCATTGTTGCTAAACAATTTGCTTTGGCATAATTTGAATTCATTAATTTTATTACACTGTCTGCCTCATAATCATAATTTTTGATATGGCTTTTCAGATTAGTTATATTTTGAGGTTTTTTCATATAACTAATTGTTTTAGAGAGAATTTGATCAAGAATCCATGATAAAACAATTTCTTTGATTGGTATATTGTTGAAAATGTCTTGGTTGATTGAATCTTTCTCATCAAAGATTTGGGTTTCTTTAAGCATCACTGATTCGTAAGGTTTTTCATAATACCATGCATAACCAT
>NZ_AEXL02000160.1 GCF_000242875.2 Candidatus Nitrosopumilus salarius BD31
GATATAATTAAGTTCAAAATTAATTAAACAAAACTGGTCTGAAATCACTTACTACGATGTTTTGATAAGCATTCTTTACAATAGACTGGTCTATCTGGTTTTGGTTCAAAAGGCACTTCTGAATCTGTTCCACAATCGGAACACTTCATAGGATACATTTTACGTTCTTCTGACATAAGTTTCTACTAATCTCCTTACATAAGAATCAATTAAATTCATTTATTTGAAAATTTATGAATCTATTTCTATTTTTCGAAAATTATTTTTCTATATTTAGGTTAAAACCCTAAATCAAAACTTGATCAAGTATATTCGATTTTTATTACCATATTGAAAAATTCATTTATTGACTGATGATGACAAATCTAAACTTACAATACATGAAATTATGTTGAAAGGGACGATAATTGCTATAATTATTACAGTTCCATCTGTTACTACGTTTATTATTAGTTGGGTAGTTCTTAATGATTTTATTCCTGCCGTAATTTTAGGAGCAATAGTTCATTTTATTGCAATGGGATTTTCATTAAAAATCTCTAAAAAGATATTGATCAAAAAATGAGTTTATAGAATATCTTTTATGGTGTTGCAATTTATTTCAAACAGATGTCTTTCTCTAAAATAGAAAATGATTTAATTTCTGAAATTCATTTAAAACCAATTCAAGCCAAAGTGTTCCTTTTAGTTACTTGTTATGGAAAAATGTCTCCTGAAATAATTGGACAAAAATTAAAGATCTCATCTGATCAGGCCAAAAAGGCATCTGAGGATCTAATGGCTCTTGGTGCTTTCATAGATATTTCTGAAACCGAATTTGAGGCAATGCATCCACGATTTACTGCAGTTAACATGTATAGGAAGATATGTGAACAAGAAAATATTGAATTCAAACGAAATAAAATTGTAGATAATATAGGTGTAATTTTAGAAAAACCCTACGATGATGCAAGAACTAAATAATGCTAAAGATGGGGAAAAACATTGAGTATTGATACTGAAACTTGTAAACATCAACCAGTCTATTTCGGAGTTGTAAACATCAACATTGATGAGCGTACAATTGGCTCTGTAGATGTCTGGAGATGTGGTGTCTGCAAGAAAAGATTCTGTGAAGAAAAACAACTTGGAATAGAAGAGCTTGCCGACCTTGTAGGGATGCCAAAAATTGATCCTGATGCAAAATGGGCAGTTACAGTATGTAAATTACAACAAGGAAAATACAGATGGAAATTAGTAAGACTGAAAGAAAATGGCGAAATCAAACATGAATGCCTAGATGAGCAGATTATCCCACTCAAAGTTAATGGTTTCCAAGTAGAAGACGAAAAGCATTGGAGCTTTTTAATTGACGAGAATATTAACAAGGCTGTAGAAATTTAATCTCTAAAATGGATCTTAAAGTTCACATTAATAATATACATGGAAGCCAGATGGCTGCCAAAATTACTGGTAATTTTACTATCGATAGCAATGAATTTCGTTTTACTGCAATTGCTTTTGGAAGAATTGGGGGTCAAAATATTGGAGCAAAAATTTCTAAAACTACTGAAAAAGAATTGGAAAAATTAGGGTATGATCCTGAGGAAATAATTTTGTTACTTCAGAGAAATCTACTTCAAGGTGATTTGACACTTCCAGAAGGTCTTAAAAGAGAATCATTTGTTGATGATTAAAATTCTGCCTCTTCTAATGCCTTAGCACATGAGCAACTTCTAGTTTTTGGAATTTTATCTATTAATTCCGTTAGTATTTTCTTTGTTCTTTCTACATTTTTTGAAAGTGTTTCAAGAACTTCTTTTGCAGTAACTGGTTTGTCAGCCCA
>NZ_AEXL02000159.1 GCF_000242875.2 Candidatus Nitrosopumilus salarius BD31
ACTAGAATTCCTTACAAAACTGCAGGAAAAGAAAATGTTGCTGATAGGCCCGAAATAGAACGAGAACTAAGATTGGGATTGCAATATCTGTCAAGAAAGCTTGCTGCATACATGTCTAAAAGAGGACAGGCTGATATGGCAAAAAAGAGAGCAAATCTTTATGCAAAATACATCCCATTAATTGCTGAATTTAGTACTGAACTTGCTGGTAAGAAAAAAGAGCCTAATTACAAGAAATTATTAGAGAATGAAAGTGCATTTGAATCTAAAAAACCAGTAGAGGAGGAAGAAATTGAAAATTAGTAAATCTAAAGAGCGAAGTAACAAAGCTGATGAAAAACAAAAGAATATTCTTGAGATGCTTAAAAGTCACGGTGCAAAAATTTACGATGATTTAGATCATGGGCAATTCCCAAAATTCTCAATACCTAGTAGATCTGTTAGTAACATAGTCTATGATAAAAAACTTAGACAATACATTTTAGGAAATAATGCTGCATTGAGAAGTTCACGAAACTCTTCCCAGTTGAGATCCTTTACACAATTAATGTGGTTGGCATTTTTTGCAAATAGGTTAACCAAAGAAAAAAAGTCATCCACATTAAGAGATGTCTATTATTCATCACAAGCATTCGCTATTGAATTTGAGGATCAATCAGAATCTGACAACATAATTGTTGATTTGGAGGCAGTTACTTCAAAACCTAGAGAAGACTTTCACATTTTTCCTGAAGAGCGAAGCTCAATCTTTGGTGATTTGACTATAGAATACACAATTCCAGGATATGAGGGAAAAACTATGAATTTATCTAATCATCCTGATGGATACTCAATAGGTCCTAGTTTAACTACCGCAGAATTAGTTGATACCAGTGCTGAAATTGTAATTGCTATAGAAAAAGGTGGTCTTTTTACAAGATTTGTTGAAGAACAAATTGATAAAAAATTTAAATCCATAATTATCAACACAGGTGGACAAGCTCCACGTTCAACTAGAACATTGCTAAAAAGACTTCATGATGAAATGAAATTACCAGTAATTGTTCTTACTGATGGTGATGTATATGGAGAACACATTGCAATGGTTATCAAATCAGGTTCTGCTAATGCTGCACACCTAAGAGAACTTACAGTACCTGATGCAAAATGGGTTGGAGTTTGGGCTACAGATATTGAAAAATATAAACTACCTACAATACCTATGACCGAATCTGACATTAAACGTTGTTATGATCTTCAAAAAGATCCTAGATATCAGGATGGAATTTGGAAAAAAGAACTTGATGTATTTTTGAGATTAAAAAGAAAAGCAGAACTTGAAGCATTCTCAAAATATGGACTTACGAATATTACTGACAAATATTTACCTCAGAAACTAGAACTAGCAAAAAGTCTTTGATTATTTTATTCTGAGTGTCAAGACACCATTTCTATATTTAAAATCAAATATTTGCATATTACCTGCACCTTCGATAGGAACTTCTTTTGAAAATCCAGATGTTCCGCGAATATACAATATCCCATCTACTAATCTAACTGCAATTTTATCTTCAGGCCCTGGAACTTCTGCTACGAAAACAAATTCATCTTCACCTTTAATTAAATCATAAACCCAGTTCTTTGATTCTTGTTCTCTTGCTTGAGTGTATAGTGGTTTTTGATCTTTAGTCATTTTCTTTAGAACTCTAACCCAGTAAAACATTGTCAGTGCTGCTGCACCTATTAAGATAAAACTCACAAATCCAGAATCTGCTCTTTGTGTCATAATGTAGATAATCCCTAAAAATAAAATCACAATAATTGGTATTACGAAATTTAATGATTGATCATTTGAATATGCTCCCTTGTAACTTGCCAAACAGTACAAATCTGTGTTTACCAAATATAAAGTATCTATGGAAATTTAGCAACTTTGTGTTGATTTGTATAAAA
>NZ_AEXL02000158.1 GCF_000242875.2 Candidatus Nitrosopumilus salarius BD31
GAGCATATGCATTTTTCCAAAACCCGGCACCATCAAAAGTTTCAATTTTTGGCATGTATTTTGTGGGTTTCATTTTCTTTTAAATTTAAAGTGACTGTGACGGAAGAGTGGCAAACGCCATTGGAACTGGAGTTACTGTTCCGGATTTTAGGCATGTTGCCCATCACAGTCTATTACAAATCCTACTGGAATCTAATATATTTAATGCGGAGCAAGTGAGTGTGAAACATGGCTACAATAGAAGTAGAAATAGAAATCAATGCTACAGTAGACAAAGTATGGAATATTGTTTCAGATTTGGATAATGAGCCGAAATTTTGGAAGGGAACAAAGGAAGTTAGAAACATTTCCAAAGATGCAAACATCATCAACAGGGAAGTAACAATAGCTTTCAGAGATCAAAAATGCCTACAAGAGGTGAAACTCGAGCCAAAATCTGGAATCCTAGTCAAATTTACAAAAGGAATCATAAACGGGGAGAAGAGAATCAAATTGACTCCCGAAGGAGAAAAGACGTTACTTCGTACAGTTTGGGAGATCAAATTGACAGGTATGATGGGGATGTTTACAGGGATCATAAAAAATCACATCAAAAGCGGTACTGAACAAGCAATGCAAAGTATCAAAGAAGAATCAGAGCGATAACTTATGGAAATGATTTTTGATTTTTTTAATTATGCATTAACGGCAATTTTAATTGGAATTTCAGGAGCTTGGATATTTCTCATCAAATCAATGATAGATTCAGTCAAACTAACACCATATCTAGACAAGTTTGAAAATACTTCGAAATCAACTCCCAAAGTTTCAATTATTTTACCAGCAAGAAATGAAGAAGAGTTTCTTGAGAAGTGTTTAGATACATTGTTAGAACAAGATTATGAAAATTATGAAATTATAGTCATAGATGATTCTTCGGATGATTCTACTGGAGAAATAATTTCCAAGTATTCAGAAAAAAATCCTAAAATAATTCATGTCTCTGCAAGGCCCAAACCCGATGGATGGATGGGAAAGAATTGGGCATGTATGGAAGGGTATAGAAAAGCAACAGGAGAACTGTTGTTATTCACAGATGCAGATACAAAACATTCTAAAAACACCATATCGTCTTCAGTAGCTCATTTAATTTCATTTAACTTGGATGCATTATCTGCAATTCCAAAAATGGTGACATTTGATTTTTGGACAAAAATTTCACTTCCAATGATTTCTACGTTTTTGCATACTAGATTTTCAGCACTGAATGTAAATAATCCTTCAAAGAAAACAGCATATTTTTTTGGTAGTTTTTTCATCATGAAAAAAGAAACATATGAAAAAATAGGAATGCATGAAGGAGTAAAACATGAAATCATTGAAGATGGAGCGCTAGGTAAGAAAGTAAAAGATCTTGGTTATAAAATAAAAATAGTAAAAGGCGAGCACCTAATCGATGCTGTTTGGGCACGAGATAGGATAACACTGTGGAATGCATTAAAGAGATTGATGATCCCACTGTATTTACAAAGTGAAAAAATTGCAATAGGAAGTTTCTTTGCAACATTATTTTTGTTGTTTGTACCTTTTCCAATATTTGCAATATCATTATTGTTACCCGTGGAAACCATATCTGCAAAAATGCTTTGTGTTTCAGCAGGGTTTGCATCGCTTCTGATTTATGTGGCAGCGATAATTGAAACCAAATTTTTACTCGAATTAAGATTAATTCATGCGTTATTTGCCCCATTAGGAGGGTTAGTAGTAGTTTTAGGATTTTTAAGCGGATTGCTTCAGGCAAAAAAATCATCGTCAGTTTCATGGAGAGGTAGAAATTATTCCATGAAGGATCATACTCAAAGTTCAATTAGTGTATAGCAAGCCTTTTAGATAGAAAATAAGAAATTAAAAATCCGTGGATAAATCGAGTATGTTTGTAGGAGGAGTCATTGGCGCTGTTGCAGTAATAGCCATTGTTGCAGTACTATTTGTTTCGCCCCCAACATCACTGAAACCAGACATTGCAATTAGTAGTGAAGACACACCTAATGCACTAGCAGAAATATCCCCAGACTACTCTAAGAAATTATCGTTAATTGAAATTTTTGAAAAATCAGAACCAGGAGTTGTAAGAGTTAATGTACAAAGAAATGATACAGGTGGAGGAACAGGGGGAGTAGGATCAGGTTTTGTTTTCGATAAGAAAGGACACATAATTACAAATGCACACGTTGTTAAGAATGCAGTTAAAGTAGCAGTAACATTTCTTGATGGTAGATCATATAATGCAGAAATAATTGGAGTTGATGAATTTACAGACATTGCAGTAATCAAAGTAAATGCGGATTTGATCTTATTACACCCACTTTCTCTAGGTGATTCGTCAAATCTCCAAGTTGGAGAACAAATAGCCGCAATTGGAAATCCATTTGGATTGTCTGGTTCTATGACTTCTGGAATCGTTAGTCAGTTAGGAAGACTACTTCCTTCAGGTGCAGGGTATTCAATTCCAGATGTGATACAAACAGATGCAGCAATTAATCCTGGCAATTCAGGAGGACCATTACTAAACATGCGGGGAGAAATCATAGGAATAAACACTGCAATTCAATCAACTACAGGGGAATTTACAGGAGTTGGTTTTTCAGTTCCATCTCAAACTATTGCCAAAATAGTTCCAACATTAATTGAAAAAGGAGAATATAAACATCCATGGATTGGAATTGCAGGCAGAGATATAGATCCTGATTTGGCAAAAGTTTTGAATCTCAAAGATGCAGTAGGATTTTTGATTGTAACTGTAGTAGATGATAGTCCAGCTTCTAAAGCAGGGTTGATTGGATCGGACAAAACTATTGAGGCGGATGGAATAAAATATCCTATGGGAGGAGACATTATTTTATCAGTTGATGGGAAAGATGTTAGAAAAATTGACGACATATTGATTCACCTACAAAGATCAAAGTCAGTAGGAGATGAAATGGTTTTAGAAATACTTAGAGATGGAAGAACGACGAACGTAACTATTGTACTTCAAGAGAGACCAAACGGCAATTAAAACAATGCAAGCATAAATACAACTTAACAAGAATCCTTTCTATTGAATAATCTTGTCTTAAATTCTGAGAAATTAAACCATGTTTTAGAGGACAAAGAAATTTCACAACAGGACATTATAGAGATTTACGAAAAATCCACATTAGATCCTAGTGAACTTTTTTCTACTGCACAGAGATTGAGAGAGAAATTTAAAAAAAATTCTGTAACATTTTCCAAAAAAGCATTTTTCAACATAGTTAATCTCTGCAAAGATACTTGTTCATACTGCACATACAAAGCAGAACCAGGAGAACAGAAACTTTCCTTAATGTCAAAACAACAGATTTCAGAATTGTTGCAGCTTGCAAAAAAATACAGATGTGTGGAAGTACTTTTTGTTACAGGAGAACAACCAGAACAAAAATACCAAGAAGCAAGAGATTGGTTAAAGAAAAATGGATTCAAAACGACTGCAGAATATCTAATTCATGCATCAGAACAGGCATTAGAATTAGGATTATTCCCACATACTAATGCAGGAAATTTGAGATTTGAAGAAATGAAGGAATTAAAGAAAACAAACGTATCAATGGGAATTATGCTTGAAAATGTTAGTGAGCGACTAACAAAAAGGGGAATGCCTCATTATCTAGCAGCAAGTAAAAGACCAAAAGCGAGATTAAAAGTATTGGAGAATTCCGGAGAATTAAGAATACCAATGACCACAGGGATTCTGGTAGGGATAGGAGAGACAATGTACGAAATAATTGACTCAATATTTGCAATAAAGCAATTACATCAAAAACATGGGAACATTCAAGAGATTATTTTACAAAACTTTCAACCTAAAGAAGACACATTAATGAAAAATGAGCCATCAGCTGATGAGAGATATTTCAAAACGGTGGTTGCATTAACAAGAATCATCATGCCAGATATGAATATACAAATTCCACCAAACTTATCTCCGAAATCATATCAAAGTTTCTTAACAGTTGGGATTAATGATTGGGGGGGAATATCACCACTGACACCAGATTTTGTTAATCCTGAATTTTCATGGCCGGAGATCAGTGACGTTGATGAAAATTCAAAAAAAGCAGGATTTGAATTAAAATGTAGATTTCCAGTATATCCAGAATTTTTTTCATTTATTAGCAAAGAGTTAAGAGATAAAATGGCAGTAATAAAAAATGATGAAGGGTTGGTAAAAAAGGAGTATTGGAAATGACAAAAAACATAGAAGCGCTTTTTAAAAATGCAGATCCAGCAGTAACTGAAATTTTAAACAGAGCACTGTCAGAAAAGGAGATATCTTCAGAAGAGGCATTAACATTATTCAAAACAACTGGAATAGATTTTCATCTAGTCGGAATGGTGGCAGATGAATTAAGAAAAAGAAGAGTAGGAGATGTTGTGTCCTATGTAGTGAATAGAAACATCAATTTTACAAACGTCTGTATAAAACAATGTGGGTTTTGTGCATTTAGTAGAGATTTCAGAGAAGAGGAAGGATATTTTCTACCCACAGAAGAGATTGTTAGAAGAGCAAAAGAGGCACACCAATTAGGCGCAACCGAAGTATGCATTCAGGCAGGTTTACCACCAGACATGGATGGTGGATTGTATGCGAATATTTGCAGAGAAATAAAAAAAGAAATTCCAGATATCCACATTCACGGGTTTTCTCCAGAGGAGATTCTATACGGGGCATCACGATCGAAGACAACTATTGAAGATTTTCTCAAAAGAATGAAAGAAGCTGGTGTGGATACACTTCCGGGTACTTCAGCAGAAATTCTTGATCAAAAATTGAGAGACAAAATTT
>NZ_AEXL02000157.1 GCF_000242875.2 Candidatus Nitrosopumilus salarius BD31
AAACCATTCTAGAAATGCATACGTTGAATGATCCTTTTCTTTTTGTGAGATTTCCACCATCTTATGAATTGCGGCAGTTACCAATTGTTCGTTGTTCAGAGCAGTCTTTAGAATCGATTCCAGTGATTTGTAATTGCTTGCAGGTAGTTTTGTTGCAGGAATAACTGCTGGGATTCCCAAACTGTTCAGATAATGAACAATCTTTAGCATATGAGTTCTCTCTTCGTCAGACTGTGCATAAAAGAAACCAGCGCCACCTTCATATCCTGTAACTTCACACCAGGACGCCATTGACAAATAGCTGTTTGATGCGTTTGCCTCTAGCGTAATTTGGTTATTCAGTGCACTTTGCATGTTTTTTGAAATTTTCATAAGTTTCATTAGTACTTTGTAATCACTGTTAAAATAACTTTCTGAGACTACCGAGTCTCAAGAGAGATTCCACATATGAGAGACTTATCCTGTCATGAATTTTGGAATCTTGAACTTCAAAACATAGACAATAAAAAGCAATTTTTAATTACGATGAAGGAGTTATGAAAAGAATTTCATCATCAAAAAGAACAGTGCAAAACCAGACAAGAAAACTATCCCTGTAAAACTCAAAACTTTCAACATAGTTGATGGCTGATGTTCTTTATCAAGAAATTTGCCAGTGACTAGCCTAAAATTAAAGATAGCAATTACAGGAGCAATTACAAACGACAAAACAGTTGCAAAGTCAACTAGATCTTTAAGATTATTTCCAAATTGTGAGATTACTAAAAAAGAACCAGATGCGATAACTATTAA
>NZ_AEXL02000156.1 GCF_000242875.2 Candidatus Nitrosopumilus salarius BD31
GCAATTGATCTTGTTCCATTCTGTGTATTTATTGTAAACATTGATTTTGTTTCATTGATGATTCTTCCATTTAATCCTATGACTTGAGGATTGGTTGAATTGACTATCTCCGTATTCAATCCTATGAATTCATGTGATGTAATGTTGTCTGCTGTGATCATTTTTGGTTCTTCATCTCGTTTATTCTTGTCAGCATCCTTGCTATGTCATGACGGAGTGGTTTTAGTTTACCGCTTTCTTTTCTTAGTGTACCTTTTGCAGCATCTACTCTTAGTTTTGCAAGCTCACCACGTGTCTCTTGAATCTTACTTTTTAGATCTTTTTCATTTAGCTGTTTAATTGTCTTCATACTGAGTCTGGTCATTTAAATCTGGCCTCCTCTTCTTCCATTGTTTCAAGCTCTTTCATTCTTTCTTCTTCAATTGCAATTTGCTCTGATTCTGTTCTTGCTTTTGTCTCAGCTGCTGTTTCGTCTCTCATCTTTCCTGTATCTTTATCTTTAATTTGGGTTAATTTCTTTGATTTTTCTATTCTCATTTCAAATTCTGGAACAAATTTTTCGTTTCTTGCAATTCTAATTCTAATTCCAATTAAACCCATTGCAGTTTTTACATGTGCGATATCTTCATCTACAATTACTTCTGCATGATGTCCTGCTCTTGGCAAAATCCCTGCAGTGTGTTTTTCAAATGCTGAACGATCGCCTCTGAGTTTTCCTGAGATTGTTATTTGAACTCCCATTGCACCACCTTCCATAATTTGTTTTAATGTCCACATTGTTGCTCTTCTAAATGCTGTACCTCGTTCTAAATGAGATGCCATTCTGTTGCACATCACACTTGGGGCTAATTCTGGTTTGTCTATCTCAACTACTGATATTTGTGGATTTTTTAATCCAAAGTCTGTTGCAAGTTTTTCTGTAAGAGATCTGATTCCGGAACCTTTTCTTCCAATTACGATTCCTGGTCTTGTTACATGTAGTGCAACTCTTGTTCCTACCGGTGTTTTTGAAATCTCTGCATGTGAAAACCCTGCATCTTTAATCGCCTCTCTTAGATAATCTCTGAGTAGCATCATGTTGTAGTTATCTTTGATTACATTTTTGACTGCTGACATATCTAAATCTCCTGTGCCACCAATTCGATGTGTGTCAAAACATTGTTCTTTGGGGTTGCTCTTCCCATTGCTCTTGGAGTGAATCTTTTTACAATTACACCTTTGTGAACAGTAGCGTTAATGATTCTTAGTCTATCTAAATCCATTCCTTTGTATTCTGCATTTGATTCTAAATTATCTAAAACTTTGATGAATTCTTTTGCTGACTTTTGTGGATATCGTCCAGACATCATACCTGGGTCTGCTTTGTGTCCTACTTGATTTTTATATCTTCTAAATGCAACAGCTCTTTTTTTATTGATTACTGCAAGAAGATAATCTCTTGCTTTTTCAATGGACAATCCTTTAATTGAAACAGCTACCTCACGTGCATGTTTATGTGAAATGTCTTTTTCTCTTACTGAAGAGCGTACATGTCGCGTTGTGTCGTAATTTTGGAAAGCGTAATCGAATCTACCCATAATAATCACTTTAGTGGCACGTAGAGACTGGATCTTGATGCGCCTACACCAGGTGCACCGTGTGAAACTCTCTTGTTTGTTATGACATATTCTCCCAAATAATGTCCAATCATCTCTGATGTGATTGCAACTGGACGAAATTCTTTTCCTGAGAAAACATTTACTGTAACTCCTACCATGTATGGTAGAACTATCAAATCTCTTACATGCGTTTTGATAGGATTCTTTACTTTGCCTGCTTTTGCAGATTTTATCTCTTCGATAAGCTTTCTTTTTCCATCATTGATCCCTCTAGTAAGTGATCTTCTTTGTCTTGAATTGAATAATAAAAACAATTTCTCTAAAGACAAACTATCTAGTTCATCTTTAGGGATACCTCTGTATAAAAATTCTTTAACCATTTCTCTTCTCCTTTGTTAGTGTACTTCGAGTTTTATGGTCCATATTATAGCATTCCTATCTTTGTTGCCAAATCTCTGGCTTTTTCTGTGTTTTCAAACTGAACAAATGCTTTTTTGCCGTAAATTGTTCTTGCTGTGTTGACTTTGATTACTTTTTCTTTGTACAATGTCTTTACTGCTTCTGCAATTTCTGGTTTATTTGCTGAAATTTCAACAATAAAACAAATTTTACTTTCATTTTCTACCATGGCAAATGTCTTCTCTGTGATGTATGGCTTGATTATAATTTTCATTGCTTGATCTACATTCATTGTATTTTCACCATTACTTCTAGATGTGTTGATTTGATTTTTCCAATTTCCTCTAATGCGGATTTTGAATATACTGTTAATCTTATTGGATGTGAACCTGGAGCAAGATCTAACACGCTCAAATCTTTTGCATTCTTTGCTTCAACTCCTGGAATTGCACCTATGGCTTTGCTTAATTTTGAAGAATCTGAAGTTACAAACAATACACTTTTTCCAACTTTCTTACTTCTTCCTCTAAGTCTTGATTGTCCAGAACGAGATTTTCTTGATTCTAATCTGTCTACATCTTGTGATAATTTCAGAGAATCCAATATTTTAGAAATTTCACTTGCTTTTGAAATTGATTCAATGTCATCTGATACTATTATTGGGAATGATTCTATGCCTTCTATTTTATGACCTCTTAATTCTATGAGTTCTTTTGATGCTGTTGCTGCGATAGCAGAACATAATGCTAATTTGTTTTCTTTTCTGTTTAATTTTTTGTTAATTACTTTATCTACGATTGGTGGATGTGCTTGTCTTCCACCTCTTGTTGATGCTACTTCTGCCCCTTGACCTTGTCTTCCACCCCCACCACCACTCATTCTGGCAACACGTGATACGCCTTGACCAGTTGGTGGATCATTAGAATCTGCAACTACATCCATACCTGCAGTTGGCTTTCTTCCCTGTGGTTGGAATTTGTGTGTTGTAAGATTGGTGAATGCTTTATGAATCAAATCTCTTCTAAATGGTGTTGAGAATATTGGTGGAAGTTCAACCTCACCGTCTTTTGTTCCTGTAGTTGTGTATACTGTAGTCTTCATTAGATAACTACCTCCAAAATGTTTGGCTTAGTAATTTTTGGTGGAGTGTTTCTGATTTGAGTTCTTAGTTTGATCAATCTTCTATAGGTTCCAGGAACAGATCC
>NZ_AEXL02000155.1 GCF_000242875.2 Candidatus Nitrosopumilus salarius BD31
ATCAGTAGTTTCAGGCAAATGTTCCATCACCAGATCTAAATCTTCTTGAATATCTAACAAGTGATTACGAATCACAATAGGATCAGAAGAAGACACAATTCCATCAAAATGCCCTCTAATTCTATCAAGAGGGTAAATATCAGAATTATAACCAATGACAGCCATAGAAACTCCAAAAATGATGATTGCGATAATTCCAATCATGGCGAGTTTGTAAATGGCATTCCCCATTGGTGGTTTATTGCCAGTATCTAATTTAGCAGTACCGGATGCAATCCTAAATTTTGCAGTTATTACTATTATACCCACTATAGCAATAATTAATATCATCATCGTAATTGTACCAAATTCCGGGACAACTTTTGGAGTTACTTCAGTATCTGTTGATTCAACCCAAATGTCTTCATATGACGATCCAGAATCAGATACGGGTACTAGTGTGACTTCAGAATAATCTGCAAAGGCAGATGTTGAAATCACCATAGATGAAAGAGTAAATAAAACAAAGAGAGTAAAAGCGACTTTAATATTCATCATAGAGAATAGCCGTTGCGGTCCATAAAAACTTCCTGAAATTATAGTAAACAAAATCAATTTCAGGATAGAGGTATGTTCAACTCCAAGTCATCTATCCTTTTGAGTTGTTCTTTCTTTCGTTTTAGTGCAGTAAAGATTCCAAGTATTGCAGTAATCCAAATAGTACTAAACATCATGTTTGCAGGACTGACATACATGTATGGAGTCGCATCCATGATATTGATTTTTAACGATAATGCCCTATCATTGATATCTAGCATTCCAGTATGATATGCAGGATTTGTTTTTGGAATAGATGCAATGT
>NZ_AEXL02000154.1 GCF_000242875.2 Candidatus Nitrosopumilus salarius BD31
AATAACTAATATTTTGTGTTACCTCTGACTTAATGATGAAGAATAGATGTGAATGGGCAAAAGATGAGCCTAATATGACATATCATGATAAGGAATGGGGCAGACCGCAACATGATGATGTTAAACTCTTTGAATTTCTTATTTTAGAAGGGGCTCAAGCCGGTTTGTCTTGGACTACTATTCTTAAACGCAGAGATGGATATAGGCAAGCATTTTCTAATTTTGACGCACTCAAAGTTTCAAAATACAATAAAATACATGTGGAAAAATTACTAAATAACGAATCTATAATTAGAAATAAACTCAAAATTAATTCTGCCATTAATAATGCAAAACAATTTCTCAAAATTCAAGCGGAATATGGTTCATTTAATAATTATCTGTGGGGATTTGTAGATCACAAACCAATCAAAAACAACTTCAAAAAACTATCTGACATTCCAGCATCTAGTGAAATCTCTGAAAAATTAAGCAAGGATCTAAAAAAACATGGTTTTAATTTTGTAGGGCCTACCATTTGTTATGCGTTAATGCAGGCAGTAGGAATGGTAAATGATCACACTTCTGGATGTTATCTCTATCAAAAATAATCTGATTGCTATTGATTTGCTTGAAACTTTTTGAGTGTGTCGCTGTATAGATTCATTGGAACTATTTTGACTGTGCTCAAAGATGAAATACCAACATCGATGCAAAGTTTTTCGATGTCATGCGCATGAACTGCATCAATTACTATTATCCATTCATGCTCTAAAACTGACATGTAAAATTCTACAATTTTACTAATATTGTATTTCTTGCTTTCGCGATCCAGGTTTTCTTTGAGTTTCATGAATATTTTTTTACTATTTTCATTGTTTATTGGACATGATTCTGGACTATGTGTGGCAAAAACTCCAAATAACATAATAGGTTATTTTTTTACTGATATTTATTTGCTAAATTTTAGGTTATATGCAGGAATTTTACATGGCATTTGAGTATGATTAACGATAGATTATCTGCATTTTCGAAAACTGCAGGACCTGGAATTTTGTTTGCATGCACTGCTATCGGCGTCTCACATTTGGTACAGTCTACTAGGGCAGGTGCAGATTATGGTTTAATGATGGTAGGGTTTGTAATCTTAGTAACTTTATTGAAATATCCGTTCTTTGAGTATGGATCTCGTTATGCAAATTCTACACAAACAAGTATTATTGATGGATACAAACAACTTGGTAAACCTGCATTGTGGTTGTATTTTCTATTGACTATACTCTCAATGTTTTTTGTTACTGGCGCCG
>NZ_AEXL02000153.1 GCF_000242875.2 Candidatus Nitrosopumilus salarius BD31
TTTGATATTTTCTTTGAATTAGATTATCTGTCTTACTGTTTATCTTGTAAACACCTTTATCCTTTTCTTTATGTTTTGCAAATTCACCTAAACTGAAAACAGTAACAAACATGATTCTTAAAAGTGATAATTAACGATATTCGATTAATATCATTTTACCATCTAATTATTAATGGCAAAAACAAAAAAACCTACAAAAACAAGTTCTGCTGTAACTCCATCTAGAACATCAAGTTGGTTTGACATTGACAAATCCATTGAAAATTTGAGAAAAGAAATGGAAAAAGCATTTTCATCTTTTCCATCAATATCCATGCCTACAATACCTCATACATCTTGCGACATTATAGATGAAGGAAACCAATTTCGAGTAAAGATGGATACTCCTGGAATCAAGAAAAATGAACTAAAACTCAATGTGACTGATAATTCCATTGAAGTAACAGGAGAACACAAAGAAGAGGAAAAGAAGAAAAATTATCTAAGAAAAGAAAGACATAGTGTGTCATACTATCAAACAATTCCTCTTTCTGAAAAAATCATTCCAGGAAAAGTGAAGGCAAAACTAACTGATGGTGTACTCGATATCACATTACCAAAAACAAAACCCACACCTGCCCCAAAGAAAAGATCTGTCAATGTACAGTGATTTTCTTTTTTATGTTATTTATATTAAAAATCAAACTTCTATTTTCATACTTGAGAACTTTGAACTTGTTTAAGTGTAAAGATAACTAACTTAACTCATGGATACTCAATCACAAAAACAAATTGACGATATTATGATTGAAACCAATGAAAAAGTCTCTGCAATTGTAAATGAAATTAGAAATATTAGATTCTCCAAAATGGTTGAAAAAGATAAAGAAACAAAATGTGATAAATTACGAGAGGAATTTGAAAAAGTCATGTTTGAAGAGGAGAAAAAAATAGAAAAAATAATGTCTGATAACAATGAAAATTGATGAAATTGAAAAAGAGATGGGAAATATTGAACAACAAATTAAAAATTCACACATATCAACTCTAAAACCTAAACAATGATAATTTGATTTAGATGTTGTTTTGATTGTTATCTTTTGTAGTACTTTTTGTTTTTCTAAAAACAAAAAAGTAAAGTGCTAATCCAACAACTGCATACACGAGTGAAACAATTTTTGCAGAATCGCTAAGAAAATACATCAAACCTATACAACTTGCTGCTCCTAAAATTGGAACTACTGGATATATTGGAACCTTGAATAATCGTTGAGTTTTAGGCTCAGATCTTCTTAATTTGATTAATGCTAAATTCACAAACAGATATGTGAAAAGACTCCCAAAATTGACTATTGATGCAATGATATCGATATTATTATAAAATAATCCTGCAAAAATTACTATGATTAAACATCCTACTATGATGGACACATATGGAGTTCCAAATCTCTTACTAATTTTTTCAAATTGATGTGGGAGCAATCTGTCTCTACCCATAGCAAAACTCGCTCTAGTTCCCCCAAGTAAACTGCTAAGAACAACTGAACCAGCAGCAATCAGTGCTGAAAACGAAATAAAGTCAAAAAACATTTGGTTGTCTGATATAACGGATGCTATGTTTCCTAATGGATGAGCGTCTTTTGCTTCATCATGCCAATCAAGAATTCCTACTAAGATAACAGCTACACACATGTATAGAACAAAGGTTACCGCAAATGCTAGCATCAGCGCTTTAGGTATTGTTTTTTGTGGATTTTTTGTTTCTTCAGACATCATAGTGACAGTGTTAAATCCAATAAACACAAAAAATATCACTGCAGCTCCACTTAACATTCCTCCAAAACCGGTAGCAAAAAATGGAGTGTAATGATCAACATCAAAATGTTGAGTTAGATAAAAACCGCCAAACATTAGTAACAAAGAAATGGCAAAAATTTTTATCAAAACCATTACTGATGTAGTTCTTGTCGCTTCTTTTACTCCTAAGATATTCAATAAGCCTAGTATTATTGGCAAACCAATCGCTGCAAGTAGCATAGGTAATGCGCCCTCTAATCCGAACATTGATGTAAAATATGCTGCAAATCCAACTGATACTGCAGCTCCACCTACCATGTAATCAAAATACTTGAACCAGCCTACTAGGAAACTCCAAAACCTCCCAAATGCTCTTTTTGTATATGCATAACTTGCACCTGTATCTGTGATAAATGATGAAAGCTCAGCTGCAGATAATGCAGTAAGCATTGCAATCACACCTGCAATTAAAAATGACAGTATTACAGCAGGGCCTGCAATTCCTGTAGCTACTCCACTTAGAACAAAAATTCCTGCACCAATAATATTTGCAATACCTACCGATGCTGCCCCAAAAGTTCCAATATTTCTTTTTAGTTCTGACATATATCCTTCAATGTTTACTAACTGATTTATTGTTATTTAGAATTGTTTTACCGCAAATTTAGGTTAAAAACACTTCAAAAATGTAAATGGTATTTTAAATCGTTATGCATCTGCATACATAGAAACTTCCCATGCTGTTGGTGTTTGTGCAAAAGCAGTGTATTCCTTGTATTTTAAATCAGAATATTGATCAAGAAAATCTCTTGTAAATACATCTTCTAGGAATTTTGAATCACTTGCAAGAGAATCAAGAGAACCTTTCAATGATACAGGCAAAGAGCCAATGTGATATTCTCGTTTCTTTTCTGTAGAAAGCTTGTATACATTTTCTTCTACAGGATCTCCTGGATCAATTTTGTTTTTTATTCCATCTAATCCTGCCAATAACAATGCAGCTTCTAAAAGATAGATGTTTGCAGTTGGATCCGGTACACGGTATTCCATTCTTTTACTTTTCTCTTGGTTTCTACTATACATTGGAACTCTAATTGCAGCAGATCTATTTCCTAATCCCCAACAAACATTGACGGGTGCTTCAAATCCTGGTACAAGGCGTTTGTAAGAATTTGTAGTAGGGTTTGTTATTGCACATAAAGCTGATGCATGACTTAAAATCCCTCCAATGTAGTATCTGCCAATTTGACTCATCTGAGCAACTTTATCGTCTTGATCATACATTACATTGGTGTTTTCTTTCCATAAACTCTGATGTGTATGCATCGCAGATGCATTATCTCCAAAAATCGGTTTTGGCATAAAAGTTGCAACTTTATTTTTTCTTTTAGCTTTAACCTTGATCAAATTTTTAACTGCAATTACATTATCTGCCATTGCAATCATTTCATCATAAACTAAATTGATTTCACATTGACCCGAGGTAGCTACTTCGTGATGTTCAGCTTCTATTTTTATTCCAAAATAATTATACAAATCATCACAAACATCTTTTCGAAATCCTTCAAGTGTATCTTTTGGCTGTGATGGATAGTATCCTTCTTTGAGGTCTATGGCAGTACTTACATTTCCTTTAGCCCAAGGGGATTCTTTAGATTCAATGGAATATCCAGACCCACCATAAGAATGGGTTGCAGCGTATGGTGATGGATAAACATTGATTGTATCAAAAACAAAAAATTCTATTTCAGGCCCCCAATTGGTATGAGTTATTCCTAATTCTGTTAGTTTTTCTGAGGCCTTATGCGCAATACCTCTGGAATCTCGATTATATCTTGATTCCTTGTTAACACTACCATCATACAAATCACAAAATATTCTAGCATTTTTTCTATTGCCAGGATCATAATCATTTGGAAGAATTTTAAACGAAGTTGGGTCAGGCATTAAAATCATGTCTGAATGATTTACAGCCTTGAATCCAACAATTGAACTGGCGTCTAATTTTTCAAGACCGTTTACAAAACTATCTTTATCAATTGCATAGCTTGGTATTCCTACATTGTGTAATTCACCAAAAATATCTACAAACCAAAAATCAATAAATGCTATATTCTCATTTTGTATAGTTTTTAAAACTTGATCTGAATTCAATTAATAGTTCTTGTAAATTAGTTTACTAATGTTGTCTTGTAAGCCAGAGTTGTCAAGATAGTCAGGTTAATTTAGAATTGTGATTTTTTGAGTGTAAAATGAGTTTAATACCTGTCTTTTAAAATAAAACACGTGCAAATTTGCGGCGTTGATGATGCTGGACGTGGTTCTATGTTGGGGCCTCTGGTTATAGCTGGAATTTCATTGGATAAAAAAAACCTAAAACAATTATCTTTACTTGGCGTAAAAGACTCTAAAAAACTTTCTCCAAAATCACGCGAGGATCTTTATAAAAAAATTATTAAAATTGCTGACAGTTATTATGTTGTAAAAATATCTCCTAAATCAATTGATGCCAGTGTAAAGAATCACTGTCTTAATGTTTTAGAGGCAAAATACATGGCAAAAGTTGTATCAAAATTAAATCCTGACACATCATATGTTGATTCATGCGATGTCAATCCATCTAGATTTGGACGAGAAATATCCAAAATGTCTGACAATCATAAAATTAAATCCTACCATCACGCTGATAGTAGATTTGTAATTGTTTCAGCTGCATCTATTCTTGCTAAAGTAGCACGTGATAGAGCCATAACGAAATTAAGAAAAGATCATAATTTAGGGAGTGGATATCCTTCTGATTCTGTAACTGTCAAGTTTGTGACTAATTATTATAAAAAAAACCATGTCATGCCTAGTTTTGTGCGTAAAAGTTGGAAACCTGTACAAAAAATCGTAGAAAACAACTAGGTTTTGTATTTTGCAATTAACATTGCATGATCTTTATCATATGGATGCAAATCTATTGATTGTAAAATATCAAATTTCACTCTCAGTTTTTCTTTTTCTTCCTCTACAATTTTTTGAGGTGATTTTGTAACATCGATACTTCTTGTTTTTATTACTAAAAAGAAATACCCATCTTTTTTTAGAAATAAGTTGCAATTATCGATTGCAATTTTTGTTTGATCAGGCTGTGCTATATCTACGTAAACAACATCTACTTTTCCAAATACTGAAAAATATTCTTTTGGTTTTCTAGCATCTTGTAAAATTGGCATAATATTTGATCTAAATGATGCTACTCTGTCTAAGAAATCTCTTGCAACTCGACTTGCATGTTCAACTGCAAAAACAACTCCGCTAGGGCCTACGATATCTGAAATGTGACTAACTGTAGTTCCAGTAGATGCTCCTAAATACAAAACCTTAGTTTTATTTTCAAAGGGAAAATATTCAAGTTCATTCATTATTGCAGCTGCTAATTTACTTCTAAACGGATCCCATAATCTATATTCTACTCCTTTTTGAATAATTAATTTTTCTTTGTAAACTTGATTTCCTGGAACTAAATTTTCAGTAGCTATTTTTTTTTGCCCTTCTGATTTTATCCAAAAAAACGATTGATTATCTTCTTCCAAACTTCTTTCTCTTTTTGTTTGAATCTGTTCTTTGTTTATTT
>NZ_AEXL02000152.1 GCF_000242875.2 Candidatus Nitrosopumilus salarius BD31
AGGTTCAGGATTTTTTATTACTCCATAGTCTAATAGTTTTTTCATCACTCTCTCATCTCTGTTTTCTTTGAATATTTTTGTCAGCTCCATTAGGAGTCTATAGTTCACATGTGTGCTTGGTTGTTTTGGTGGATTTAGTAGATTGACATACTCGTATAGTCCTTTTGATTTTATCAGTTTTGCTTGATTGTCTACTTTGATTCTTCCAAAGTAAATATCCTCCAGTTCATTATATTCCGATATCAGTGCTGGAATGTCTTCAAATCCTAATTCTCTTGCACCCGTGATTCTCTTGTAAAGTAATAACAGAATTGATTTTGGAGTGCCAAACTCTAACCATTTTTGAGCCGTAATTACATTTCCTAATGACTTTGAAATCTTTTTCCCTCCTTTGTCCAAAAACATTTCATATTTTACATGATGTGGATGTGGGAATCCTAAAATCTCATCAGCTACCCAGTCATTTACTTTGACTGAATCCATGATGTCTTTACCATGTGCCTCAAATCTAATATCAAACGCTGCCCATCTTGCTGCAAATTCAACTTTCCATGCTAACTTTCCTAGATCTTTTCCAATATCTGCCTCACCTACATGACCACAACCTTTGACCATCTTTGAACTGATTTTGGTGTCATGGCATGTGTATTTCACCTTCTTTTCGTTTGTGATGTATTCCGTAGCTTCGGCAGTATAGAGGCGATTACAATTAGCACATACTGGAAAATATGGCAAGTATTTTTGATATTTTTCTTGTCCTACAAGATCTGAAATTTTATCGCCAATCTTTGCACTGTTTTGCAAAATTGTGTGGATTTGATCTTTTAACAATCCTTGTTTGTATGTATTTACAGCTCTTCTGAATTCATATTTTATCCCAACCTTGTCTAACCCATCTAACAGAATACTGCTCATATGCATTCCGTATGAGTCATGACATCCATGAGGGTCTGGGATCAGTGATACTGGTTTTGCAATGTGTTCTTCAAGCGAATCTGGAAGTCCTTCTGGGATTTTTCTTAATCCGTCAAGATCATCTGAATATGCGATTAATTCTGATTTGTATCCTAAATTTTCTAGTGCTAGTTTAACCCCGTATGCTCTCACTGCATCCCCTAGGCTTCCAATATGTGGAATCCCAGATGCACCAAGCCCACTTTCCA
>NZ_AEXL02000151.1 GCF_000242875.2 Candidatus Nitrosopumilus salarius BD31
GTCAGTAGTTTCAGGCAGATTTGTCATAACCATATCAAGTTCAGCCTGAATTGTCAGTAAATGATTACGGATCACAGTAGGATCAGAAGAAGACACAACACCATCAAGATGGCCCCTAATTCTATCAAGAGGGTAAATCTCAGAATTATAACCAATAACAGCCATAGAACCACCAACTATTATGATTGCAATAATTCCAATCATAGAGAGTTTGTAAACAGTATTTGCAGTTCTTTCATTTTTAGTCTTTACATGTTTGGTTTTGATTTTATTTTGTTTAAAGCGAGTATGAGACAAACTCATGTAAGAGATATAGAAAAAGCCAACAGTTTGCAATCCAATTATTGGAACAAAAATAGGATTGTTTGAAAATATAGAAACAAAAATTCCAAGCACACCATAAACTCCAAAGAAAATCTCAAGAAGAGTTACTTTCGAGAAAGGTAAATTGTATGCATTATCTTTCCAATCATCTTTTGTTTTTAACATACCATATTTTGGAGTTCTAAGAAATTCATTTTTCTTTCCAAAAACTGCGTCAAAAACTGCAACAGTATTATTTACAGATAATCCTGCATTGTATACCAACAAGGTAGGCAGTATCTTCACTTTTGATTTCCATGACTTGTGATACATACTCTGTATAATGAGAATATACGCACCTGGTCCCATTGCAAGATAAGTTGCAATTGTTAACGCTGGAAGAAAGCTAATCACATAGAGATTAACTTGGCCTGCTAACAAAATTGGCAATGCCAAAAATTGTATCAACATTAATGGGTAAACAATATGACGAGTTAATTGGATAAATGCCTGAATCTTTGCTTCAATTGAGACTTTACGCTTAATGGCAATATCAGTAAGTAATTTAATTGCACATTGAATAGAACCTTTTGCCCAACGGAATTGCTGTCTTTTAGCTGCATTCATCTGAACAGGTAATTCTGCATCAACTACAATGTCTGGCAAGAAGACACATTTCC
>NZ_AEXL02000150.1 GCF_000242875.2 Candidatus Nitrosopumilus salarius BD31
GGGTAAACTCCACGTTTCGCTGTAGGAGCTTCCATTGACCAAACTCGATCTTTTAAAAGTAAAGACATCTGGTTTCAGTAACTTGAATTTATTTAAAAAGGTTATCAGTCATCATCAGGACAGGTTAATTCTCTAAGTTCAGTGTATTTTTTTTCCATTGCCTCTGCATGAATTATTACGTCAGACAGACTATAGAGTTCCTTTGAAAAGTACCACCTGATTGGAACCCAATGTCCGATCCCATCCATATCATGAATCATGCCCTTATCGGCTTTGACATCAATTTTCTCATCAACTGATGTCTCTCTTACAGTAAGACCTCGTTTGGTTTTATCTTCTAGAACAATATCAGACTCCCCATCTTTGATAAAATAGAAAGTGCCTTTCTTAAGAACAGGAAGGTCTAAAAGCAATTTATTTTTCCACGGGATTTCCTATCATGTTTCCCCACTCAGTCCAAGAGCCATCATAGTTTCTAACTCTCGGATATCCAAGTAGATATTTCAAAACAAACCAGCTGTGTGAAGATCTTTCCCCTATCCTACAATAACAAATTACATCTTTATCAGGAGTCACTCCTTTTTGTTCGTAGTTTTGTTTTAATTCTTCAACTGCTTTGAATGTACCATCAGCATCATTAACTGCAGTTGCCCAAGGAATGTTATTTGCATTTGGGATGTGACCGCCTCTTTGTGCATGCTCCATTGGATATTCAGGTGGTGCTGTAATTTGACCAGAAAATTCTGCAGGAGATCTCACGTCAACCATTACGGTGTCTTCTTTTCCTAATGCACGACTTACATCAAACAGATATGCACGGAGTCCTTCATCAGGAGGTTGTGCATTGTATGTCGATTTTGGCAATTGTGGTTCATCAATAGTATAATCTCTATTTTCTAATTCCCATTTTTTTCTTCCGCCATTCATTATCTTTAGATTTTCATGTCCATAGATTTTAAAAACCCAGAACACAAAAGCTGCAAACCAATTATTGAAATCACCATAAAGAATAACTTCAGTATCAGAAGTAATTCCATTTTTTGCCATTAATTCTTCAAATTGTTTTTTACCAATGATGTCTCTTGTAACAGGATCATTGATGTCACGTTTCCACCAGATTAGACTTGAACCACTAATGTGACCCTTTTGATACCCATTAACTGGATCATAATCAACTTCAACTAGCTTTCTTTTTTCATTAGGAGGGTTTTTTGATACCCATTCAGTATCTACTAAAACTTCTGGATGTGCGTAACTCATATTTTGTACGGTTTTGTTTTCATACTTAATTGTTTTTCTAATATGCGTAAAAATATGATTTTTAAGTAAATACGATTCAGAAGAATTACTTGAAACTACAAAAAGTTGCAGTGGTGAGTAAAGTTGGCTCTAAAGAATCTGAGCAAGCTGCAAAAGATGTAGCGAAGAAGCTTTTGGCAAAAAAAATTATCACATATACAATTTCACCAATTGAGGTTGAAGGGGCAAAAAAAATGGAGGCATTAGAGGAATTAAAAAAAGAGAACCTAGACCTTGTAATAACACTTGGCGGTGATGGAACAACTCTTCGAGTTTTTAGGAATTTAGAAAATGAGACTCCAATTTTAACGATTAATGTCGGAGGGAATAGAGGAATTTTAGCAGAAATAACAATTGAAGAAATTGACGATGCAATTAACCAAATCATTAAAGATAATTTCTTTTTAGATAAAAGAACGAGAGTTACTGCATCCTGTGGCGGAAAAGAATTTCCTCCTGCATTAAATGAAATTTACATCAGTAGAGCTAACTTGACTAAAACTGCAGAGATTGAAATAAAATTTCAAAATGACACCGTGAAACAAAAAATGGACGGAGTGATCATTGCAACTCCAAGTGGTTCAACAGGACACTCATTTTCATTGGGCGGTCCAATTTTACACGAAAGTTTAGATGTTCTAATAATTACACCAGTTGCACCAGTGTATAGATTAGCATCGATGGTAGTTCCAGATGAGAGAATAGAAATCATATGCTCTCATGATTGCAACATAGCAATAGATGCACAAGTTGTTAAAACCGCAGGATTTGGAGAATCAATCATCATCAAGAAATATAAAAAACCAGCAGTCTTTGTAAGATTGAAGAAGCGAGGACTGAGACAGATGAGCAAACTTGGATTTTAGAATTTTAGATGCCAGTGCATTTTATGCAGGAGTGCCATTTAGATCATCTGATGATTGCTACACAACATCGTCAGTGTATGATGAAATTAAACACATAAAGAAAAACCACGATGCGCTTGGAACTTTACTTGAAACTAATAGACTGAAAATCAGAGAACCTGACAAAGATTCAATTATTGCAGCAATTAAAGCATCAAAAGATACAGGTGATTTTCCACAACTCTCAAAACAAGATATTTCGATTATTGCTTTGTGTATTGAAATGAACGGTGAGATAATCAGTGACGACTTTGCAATTGCAAATGTAGCAAAGAACTTGTGTTTGAAGATATCGCCAATTATGACTCAAGGAATAGAAGATGTTGGAAAATGGATTCATTATTGTCCAGGATGCCGTACCAATCACACTAAAGGAAAGGAGTGCCCAATGTGTGGTACGTTATTAAAAAGAAAGTTACTCAAGGGGGAGTCGCTTTCCGTACCACTCAACGAATGAGCCATCATAGAGCTTTACTTTATCAAATCCTGCAATTTTTAGTTGTAAGAACAAACTTGATGCTCGATGACCATGCATGCAGTAACAAACAATTTCCTTGTCTTTAGAAATTTGATTTTGTGAAAACATCACTTTAAGAGATTCAAGATCACGAAATAATTTACCGTCATACCCAAGACCGTCGGTGAATGGAACAAGTTTTGAATTAGGTAAATGACCTCCCATAAATTCTTGAGGACTTCGTGCATCCAAAATCTCAAAATCATTCAAATTATCTTTTAAGAAATCAGACTCTATTCGAAGTTCATGATTTATTTTTGGAATAAATGAAGCGGGTTTGAGTGCTGATATTTGTTTTGAAAATTCAAAACCATATTTTTGTAAATCAGATGCATTAGCATCAAGTAAGAAAGTTTTTTCATGTCCAAAATATAACAAAGTCCAGACAATTCTTGCAGCAGAAGGATCCATTGAATCTCCAATTACTACAACAGATTTTGTATCATCAATTCCCAAACTGCTAAAAAGTTCAACGATTTTTTCTTGTTCAATTACAAGATTAGAGCCAAATTTATCAAAACGAATTACTTTATCTACAGAAAAAGATTGGGCATTAGAAAGATGACCATACAAAAACATTGTTTTTGGACGAGTATCTAAAATTACAAGATCGGAGTTAGAGATATTTTCTTTAAGCCAATCAGGTGAAACAAGCATTAAGATTCATAGTTTGTTAATTTATTTAATGATATCAGGAATCATGTAGAGTTTTTTGATCAGATGACTTGAGTAAACTACTTTTAGAGTCAAGAGTTTTTTTAATTTTCTTTGCTCGAGCATCGCCAAGTCCTTCAATTTTTGCCAATTCAGCAGTAGTTGCACTAAAAACTTTCAAAGGAGTACCAAATTTTTCAAGCATTCTGACAGCAAATTTTTCTCCCACACCAGGTAGGCTACAAAGAACTGATAATTGTTGTTTTTCCAGATCAGATGATTTTTTGATTTTTTTCAGGTATGGTCCTTTAGGAGAATCAAGTCTAGAACACATTGACACTAGTAATTTTGCAGTATGATCTGCACTTGGAGTTGGGATTACTGGGATTTTAAAATCAAGAACTACTCTAGATAGTGCACCATAAAATATCAGGGGATTCTCAGTAATCTCTTCAATTTCATCTACATTTCCCTCCATTAGAACAATTGGATGCTCAAAATGCTCCTTTAACCTAGAACATTGATCATATAGTCGTCCATCAAAAACAGAGGCCATAAGATCACGAATGCTTTTTCTCTCCACAATAGTTTCTGAAGCAACAATATAATCGCCAATAGGAAGAGTTTTCATTTCAATTTTCATGCCAATTGATTTGAGTAAATCAGGAATTCCACTTTTTCGTTCTCTTTCATCTACAACTATTCGAAGATTTTCTAATTTCATAAATATTAGATGCAATGAATTGTTAATATCTTATAGGAAATCAAAGTATGAGATTATTTTCTAGGATTATCTTCGGCAGTTGACGGAGGTGCAGAACCACTTTTCATCATTTCAGTGATTTTTGTTTCTTGTTCTTTGAGAGTTTCTTTAAGACGTGCTTCTTGCTTTTGAAGAACTGTTACACGTGTTTTTGCCAACTCAGATCTCTCTTCTAGTTCATCAAGTAATTCCTGTTTATTGGATTTAATTAATACGGTTCCAGCTTGTTTAAAGACGGCATCACCATCTGCAATTTTTTTTAACTCCTCAAGTGCTTTTTCTGTTTCTGCTTTTTCCATTTCAAGGTGTTGTTTTTGAGTCATTATTGATTGGAGGTTTTGTTGAGATTGTTGTAATTTCATTAATTGCTCTTGGAGCCATGGTGGCATTTGTCCAGATGACATATACATTCAAAAAATTTATTTCATTATATCTTTACCGATTCAATCGAATCATGGCTTGCTTGAATGAGTCGAAGGGTGGAGTTCAAATTTGCCCTCAGATGTGTCAGATGTTCAGATTCGGCAGAAATGACAATCTTCTCATCAAAATCTATCTTAGTTTTTACAGGATTTTCAGG
Source organism: Candidatus Nitrosopumilus salarius BD31 (assembly GCF_000242875.2). Classification (GTDB taxonomy): domain Archaea; phylum Thermoproteota; class Nitrososphaeria; order Nitrososphaerales; family Nitrosopumilaceae; genus Nitrosopumilus; species Nitrosopumilus salarius. The sequence continues at coordinate 4,719 of NZ_AEXL02000150.1, forward strand.
ATAGAATTCATTATCAGTATTAATTGAATCAAAAATTGCCTTTGTCTTGTCTTTTGCATCAACGATGATTTTTGCACTAAAGCTTAATGTCATAAGCTGTTCCAGCTACTTTATAGCTGCATTTTTTACAAGACCAAATACCCACTGCATCTCTGCCAAATGTCTTTGACCCGCATTCAGGACAGGTTCTTGTTTGTTTTAGTTGTAGATGGATTTTTGTATACTGTTTTCTAAGTTTAATTCCATATCTGGCGCCTAAGCCTTTTAGTGATTTTTTACCTTTTGCCATTTTATTGACTTCCCTGTTGAGCTGCTTTTAATTTTTCTCTTATTGTTGCGCCTACTTTAACTGAAATGTCTCCACAGCGGTTAATTTCCTCCAGTGTAAATCCATCACTGCCACCTTTTTGTAATGCACAGATATTTCCATTAGAATCAGATGTAATTGTAATACGTGCATCCATGCTAGCCCATTCATCTCCATTAGGATCAACAATGATATGAGAGCCGATTTTTCCCATGGTTACAGATACTGGAATGGTGGCAATTGGCACAGGCATATCTTCACCTTCTACTAGTGTTGGTGCATCATCAACCCAATTCCATTTTGGAGATTTGGATGAAAGTAGTGCTGCAGTGGCAGCATATGAGCAGGCATCAAAAAGATTACCGTCATAATCAACTACTACATTATCAGCAAATACTCCAACAACAGATTTGTTTGGTTCAATTACTAATTGAGATACATCAATCATATGACTTTCTCTTATTCCTCTATCTACAACTCTTGCCAACTCAATAACATCAGGTCCTGGAGGACCAGTTTCAACAGTTGGATGAGATAGAGGTAAAAGTTCTGCAGTACAAATAAAAATTCCCTTATCACCCATATCAGGGAAAGGTCTGTCTGGTTGGATTTTTACACCGCAAATTACTTCAGTTTCACCTAGTCTAACTCGTGCTGAGCCATTTGCTTTAGGTATGGCATTAGTTTCAATAGAAATTTCTCTTGGCTCATCAAGAGCTCGTCCATCTACTCTTTTTCCTTGTTCTAATAATTCAAGGATTTGTGATTTTTTTAATTCGTCAATAACACTAGTGGATGTCATTTTTAATTATCTCCATTTCCAAAGTATTTTTCTTGTAGTGCTTTCTTTTGAAGTTCGTAAACAATTTTACATCCATCAACTCCGACTTGCACACATTTTTTGTATTCTTCAGGAGTGAGAACACCGTCTAATTGTAATAAAGTAATTTTTTCAAGACTTGGCATGTAACCAATTGGCATATCTGCTTGACCTGCTTGGTCTTCTTCGTTGTTAACATCAAGAATTACAGTGTCTGCAACTTTACCTGCTGCAATTGCTGCAACCATATCGCGCATTGGAATTCCAGCATCTGCCAATGCAACAGAAGCTGCAGTAAGGGCGGCACATCTAGTTCCACCATCTGCTTGCAAAACTTCAATGAAAACATCAACTGCGGTTCTTGGAAATTTATCCAACATAACTGCAGGTTCTAATGCTTCTTTGATTACTTTAGAAATCTCAATCTCTCTTCTTGATGGAGCTGGATTTTTTCTCTCACCGACAGAGAATGGTTCCATGTGATATCTAACTCGTAAAATTCCAGTATCTGTATTTGACATGTGTTTAGGATGAACGTCTCTGGGACCAAACACACCAACAAGAATTTTGTTATCTCCAAATTCAATGTAAGCAGAGCCATCTGCATTTTTGAGTCCACCAGCTTTGATCATGATTCGTCTTGGTTCGTCAACTTTTCTTCCATCACAACGAATACCATTCTCGTCCAATAGGACCATTGTTGCGTCTCTTCCGCCCATTATGATTCACCTTTTGATTCTAACATTTCTTTCACTTGATCAGTCAAATTAGCAACATGTGCTTTTTCATTAACCATTTCAATGGCTTTTTTAGCCTTTAATAATCCCTCGGGAGACTCGCATGAAACTACTACCCAGCCATTCTGACCAATAGTTATTGCAGCATCAGTTGCCATCTCTATCATTTGGATCATAGTACCTCTCTTTCCAATTAGGCGGGGAACCTTACTTGGGGAAATTTTAATCAAGTCACCAGAGTCAATTTTGCCTAAATCTCTATCAGATATAGTCACAAGAGGATCTCTTGTTCTATCAAAATTAGCAATTCTTGCTGCTACAAGGTCACCCGATTTTAGTTTGGTTGCAAGTTCATCAGCATGAGCAGAAAAATCCCTACCAAAAACATCCTGTGCAGGAAGAAATCCAACATAGCAGGAATTGATATCCAATTCCCAAGACAGTGAAGTATGGGATATGACTTTACCAATTACAAGATCATTGATTTTAGGAATGTATTTTCCAGTTAATGGTATCACTTTAACAGAATCATCATAAATCTCAGAAATTCCAATAGTTGTAGAAATGATCTTATTTCCTTCAAGAATTACATTTTGTTCAGGTCTAAAAGGTCCAGTAGTTACAACATCGCCAGGTATAACGTATTTTCTCTTATTATCCATTATTTCATTACCTCTACTGTAGCAGAACCTTTGGTTATAGAACCTAATCTATCGATCACATTTGGCCTTGCTGCAGCGGGTATTTCAAGTATTGCTTTTAGAGAACCATTATTTTGCCATTGTTCACTTGTAAGAGAACCTACAGATTTTAGAACTGCATAGGATTGAGATGCATACTGTGCAGGAATTATGATTTCTAATTTTAGATTCTCAGATTTTAGAGCAATTATGGAACGCAATTTTTCAACAATGTCTTGTACCTGCTCATCCACACTTTTTTGAGGATCAACTGAAATTCGACCATCTTTCATTGCTTGCTCAATTCTCAAAGGAGGATGAGGCAGGTGAGTTTTTGGATCTACGTATGTTTTAGCAATATAAGTAACAATCTGTTTTTTTTCTCTTCCATCATTTTTCGTCTTTGGTCAGTTGTGAGATTGAGATCACCTTTCTTGAGAATTATTTCTGCAATTTCAGCAGGGTCTTCAGTTTTGAAAGCCTTCAGTAATTTCTCAGCTGAGGGCCTTGTTCCTTTTCCAGAATCGGTGTAAATTTCATCTGAAACCAAAACAGCAGACAAGTCCTTTTTCTTTCCTAGTTTGTAATCTAACGCAGGGTCAGGTTTTACCATAATCTCAAATTTTTCGCCTTCATAAGAATATCTCACCAATGTGACGTCGACCATGTCTTATCAAAGAGGGATTTGATATTTATCTATACGTAAAACTAGCTAGATTTTTATGTGGACTTTGAAGATTTTCTTCAAGATTTGTCATCATTAGAAGTAATTAGTAAAGATAATCATAAAATTTCCATAAAGCTAAAAGGTGTTCCATTACAGTATGCAAATGCACTTAGACGTGTGTGCCTAAATGGAGTTCCAGTCTTTGCAATAGATACAGTCGACATTGTAGAGAATTCTTCAGTATTGCCAGATGAAGGTTTGGCACATAGATTGGGATTAATTCCATTAAAAACGGACTTGGCAAGATTTAACGAACCATCAAAATGTGAATGTCAGAGTGAGACAGGATGTTCAAACTGCAAAGTTATGCTAGTTTTAGATTCTGGAGATTCGGATGTTACAAGAACCATTTTATCAAATGAATTATCATCTGAAGACGATACAGTAAAACCAGTTTCAGATAAAATTCCAATCGTACAACTAGCACCAGGTCAAAGAATCAAAGTGGAGTGCTATGCAAGACTAGGGCGCGGAACTGAACATGCCAAATGGAATGCCACAAACATTGCAACACTTACTGATACAGATAAGGAAGACGAAAAGATCCTAACCATTGAATCAACAGGGGCACTCAGTCCAGAGCAAATAATAATTTCAGGAGTAGACGAAGTAAACAACAGATTAGGTCAATTCAAAGAAATGATTGACCAGATTGAAGAGTAAACCAAGCATAGACATTATATTTGGGTTTCAAACCGCATTATTCACATGACTAATCAAGTGGTTATACGTATGGCCAGTGATCTAAAAAAGGCATCTTCTAAAAATGATGCTCCAATTTGGGCAAAATTGGCAGAATATGCATTAAAATCATCCATTGCAAGAAGAGATCTCAATTTGAATAGAATTGCACAGCTTACAAAAGAAAATGACACAGTTGTATTTCCAGGAAAAGTTCTTGGAACAGGCAACATTCCTCACAAAATTACATTATTTTCATTTTCAATTTCAAATTCTGCAGCTACTAAAATTACAGAAAATGGTGGGAAATTGATTAGTTATTCAGAACTGATTGAAAAGAACCCTACCGGAAAAGGAGTTGTATTGCTTGGCTAAACAAGAGACAGTAATCCGAACTGACAGACCAATTGTAGTAGATGCAACAGACCACATTGCAGGAAGATTAGCATCGAATGTTGCAAAATTACTAATCAATGGAAACAGAGTTTCAGTAGTCAATTGTGAAAAAATCATGATGAGCGGAACTAGAAGTAATCAAATCAAAGAGTACAGAGAATTTTTAGAAATTAACAGTGTAATTAATCCAAAACATGGGCCAGTCCATTATAGAAGACCAGACACACTAATGGCAAAAATGATTCGTCAAATGCTACCATATGATAGAAAACCATCTGGAAAAGAAGCACATCAAAGATTGAGAACATACATTGGTTCCCCAAAAGAAATCAAGTCATTAGAGAAGATTCAATTTGAAAAAGCTAAAATTAAAAAAACTGCTTCAAACTACACTTCAATAGGTGAATTGTGTAGAACAATAGGGTGGACTGAATGACAATTCCAAAAACAGAAATTTATTTTGCAACTAGAAAAACAGCTAGTGCACACGTATACATTACAAAAGGACAAGGCAGAGTTAGAATCAACAATGTTCCAGTTGAAATGATTCCACAGGAAACTGCTCGCGAAGTTATACTAGCACCATTAGAAATTACTGGAGATTTAAGAGATAAAATAGATATTTCTGTCAGAGTAAGAGGTGGAGGTTACATGGGACAAGCCAGTGCAATTGCAACTGGCATTACAAGAGCACTTATCGGATGGACCAAATCTAAAAAAGAACCAAAAGAACACCCATTCCCAAAATCCACTAGAGATGATCTCAGAAAACGTATTTCAGATTTTGACAAATACCTAGTCAGTGGAGATGCCAGACAAAAAGAACCAAAGAAATTTGGCGGACCTGGTGCAAGAAGAAGGAAACAGAAATCATACCGTTAGGCTGTGAAGGCTGTAATTCTTGCAGGTGGCAAAGGAACCAGAGGCAAACCATATACAGAATATTTCCCCAAAGCAATGACACCTATCAATGGAAAGCCATTGATTGATTACATTGTAAAATATCTAAAATCATTTAATTTTGTAAATGAGGTGATCATAGTTTCAGATTTTAATGGATTGGGAGGACAAATAAGAAATTATTTTGGAGAACAAAAAAAATTGGTTTTTGTTCAGGATTCACAAAGTGGGACAGGAGGTGATCTTTTACATATTGAAAAAAGACTCAAAGGCGAATCAGAATTCGTATTATGGTTTGTAGATAATCTTTGTTCAGTAGATCTAAAGAAGATGAGAGAGTTTTTCAGAAATAAAAACAGTACTGCATGTATTGCAACTAGAACAAAAAGAAGAGAAGAGACAGGATTTGCAGTAGTTAAAGATGGGATCATCAAAGAATTCAAGGAAAAGCCAGAAATGAAATTACAGTTATCAGAATGCTTAGGAATTTACATGTTAGGTAAAGACATCATCAAAAGAATCAAAACCAAAAAACAAAAAGAGATCAATTTGTCATATGATATTTTACAACAATTATCGAAAGAAGGAAAGATCAGTGCCTTTGACATTGAAGATAAAGAATGGTTAGATGTAGAGTCACCGATGGTCATAGAAAGAAATCAGAAAACAGTTAAGAAGATTATAAAACAGATGGGATTTTAGAGTTTTTTTCAAATTCAGTTATTTCGTCTTCGTATTGTAAAGTCTGCGCGATGTCATCCAAACCCTCTAAAAGAATTTTTTTCTTGTGAGGATCAATCTCAAAGGATATTTCCTCAGACAAAGTTTTGATAGTTTGTTTTTCTAAATCTACTTCAATTGGACGAGTTTCCTGTTGAAGTTTCTCAACTGTTTTTTCATCCAAAGAGATTGGCAAGATTCCATTTTTGAAGCAATTGCTAAAGAAAATATCGGCAAAAGAAGGTGCAATAATTACAGAAAACCCATAGTCAAGCAGAGCCCAAACGGCATGTTCTCTGCTTGAGCCACAACCAAAGTTATCTCCAGTCACAAGAATTTTGGACCCATCGTATTTAGAATCATTTAAGACAAAATCAGGCTTTTTATTCTCATTTTCATCATATCTCCAATCGAAGAACAAAAATTTACCAAATCCAGATTTTTGAATTAATTTTAAGAATTGTTTTGGAACAATTTGATCAGTATCTACATTGACCTTATCAAGTGGAGTTACAATGCTTGTTACATTTTTAAAAGAATCCATCTCAACTCAAATCCATTTTTCTTACATCTACAAAATGTCCTTTGATAGCAGCTGCCGCTGCCATTACTGGGCTTACTAAATGAGTACGTCCACCAGTTCCCTGTCTACCTTCAAAATTTCTATTTGATGTGCTAGCACATCTTTCACCAGGAGATAAAATGTCAGGATTCATTCCAAGACACATACTGCAACCAGCTTCACGCCATTCAAAATTAGCATCAATGAAAATTTTATCAAGGCCCATCTCTTCGGCTTGTTTTTTCACCATTTGGGATCCTGGAACAACCATTGCTCTGACATGTGGAGAAATTTTTTGCCCTTTGATTACTTTGGATGCTTCGATAAGATCTTCTAATCGTGCATTGGTACATGATCCAATAAACACTCTATCAATTTTAATATCTTCAATTGCAGTTCCAGGTTTAAGATCCATATATGCAAGTGCCTTTTCAGCTCCCTTCTTTTGATTTGAGTCTCCTTTAGAAAATTCATCCGGAGATGGAATAGAATCAGTTACATCGCAAGTCATTCCAGGATTTGTTCCCCAACTAACTTGGGGGGCAATATCATCAATGTGCAAAACAAATTGTTTTTCAAATTTTGCATCACTGTCAGTTTTTAAATTATCTCTCCATGAATCAACCAGAGACTCATAATTTTTAGGAGTGTACTCTCGACCTCTAAGATAATCATATGTTTTATCATCAGGTGCAATCAAACCTGCTCTAGCACCAGCTTCAATAGACATGTTGCAAATTGTCATTCTTTGTTCCATAGTAAGATCAGTGATGCCTTCACCACGATATTCAATTACAGTTCCTGTACCACCGCCGGTTCCAATATGCTTGATAATAGATAATACAATATCTTTGGCAGTTACCGCGTGAGGATCCTTTCTTTTTCCCTCAACCCTAATTTCAAACGGGGTAGGTTTTTCCAACCACAAAGTTTGAGAGGCCAATACATGTTCAACATCACTAGTTCCTATACCCAAAGCTAGTGCTCCAAATGCACCATGTGTAGAAGTATGGCTATCGCCACATACAATAGTAGTTCCAGGCAAAGTGATTCCCAGCTGAGGGCCAATTACATGTACGATTCCCTGATTAGGGCTGTTAATATCAAATAATTTAATTCCAAAATCCTTGCAATTTTTTTCTAGCGTCTTAATTTGAATTGCAGATGTTTGATCTAAAATTGGAAGGGACCTATCATTAGTAGGAACATTGTGATCCATTGTCGCAATAGTGAGATCAGGTCGACGAACTTTTCTGTTGTTTAATCGCAATCCATCAAATGCTTGAGGAGATGTGACTTCATGTATCAGATGTCGGTCTACATAAATTAGAGATGGTTCGTTTTGTTTTTCTACAACAACATGTGATTCCCAAATTTTTTCAAATAGCGTTTTTCCCATTTCAATCCTGATCTGGTTTGTACTTGAAGAGACCACCTGCAGAAATAATTTTTCCGATAATTTCTGAAAAGGGTTTCATTTTGTATGTCTGGTTCTTGGTGATATTCTTAATTTCATTAGATGCTATATCAATGTCAATTTCATCACCTTCTGAAATTGCATTATATGCATCTTGATCAATTTCGATTGGTAGCAAAAATGCACCGTCAACTGCATTTCGGTAAAAAATTCTTGCAAAAGACAATGCAAGTACTGCCTTTATTCCAGAATGAGATAGAGCTATAGGCGCATGTTCTCGTGATGAGCCACAACCAAAATTCTTTCCAGATAAAATAAAATCACCTTCTTTTACTTTGGAATGAAAATCAGGATCAAGTCCCTCCATTGCATGAGTGGCAAGTTCTGCATAATCATGAACTTTTAGGTATTGTCCAGGAATGATTACGTCAGTATCGATATTATCCTGCGCGTATTTTATTATGTTGCCCTTCATTTCAAATCCCTCGGATCAGTAATCTTACCAGTAACTGCAGAGGCAGCAGCGACAAGTGGGGATGAAAGATAAGTCTGAGATTCAATATGTCCCATCCTACCTGGGAAATTTCTGTTTGTTGTGCTAATGCAAATTTCATCTTTTGCTAATACGCCCATATGTGCACCACAACATGCACCACATGTAGGAGGTCCAACAGTAACACCCGCATCAAGGAAAATTTTCAACAATCCATTTTCCATTGCACGTTGATAAATTGAAATTGCTGCAGGTAAAATTTCGGTTCTAATCTTTACTTTTCTTCCTTTAAGGATTTTTGCTGCAGCTTCCAAATCCTCGTATTTTGCACCAGTACATGAACCGATATAGCATTTATCTAATTCAACAGAAGGGGCTTCTCTGACAACAGAAATATTTTCAGGAGAAAAGGGTTTTGCAACAACTGGTTCCAACTCTGATCCTTCATACTCAAATATTTTTTCATATTCTGCATCACTATCACCTTTTATCAAATTTAGGTTTGTGGCACCTCTACGTGTAAGATAATCAAATACTTTTTGATCAGGTTCAACAATTCCATTTTTAGCTCCTGCCTCAGTAGTCATATTACACATTGTCAATCTGCTCTGTACAGACATTTCATCAATTCCACTTCCACCAAACTGCATGGTTCTATATGCTCCACCATCAGTTCCAATGTCGCCAATAATTTTTAAAATAAAATCTTTAGCCATTACATGATCAGGTAACTTTCCATTTAGCTTAAAGTAGAAAGTTTCTGGAACTTTGAACCAAATCTTTCCATTCAATAAAACATAAGCGACATCAGTGTGTCCCAACCCACATGCAAAAGCACCAAGTGCTCCGGTTGTGTTTGTATGAGAGTCACCTCCAACATAAACATCACCAGGCATTACCATTGCCTCTTCATGAGAAATTGTATGACAAATTCCATACTGGCCCATCCCATATTTGAAGTGTTTTTCAATTCCGTATCGCTTTGTAAAGTTGGATAATTTCACAATATTTTCAGCAGATACTTTTTCAGCAGATGGTACAAAGTGATCTTCGGCTACCCAAACTTTAGTAGAATCCCATAATTTATCAACTGAGATACCCTGTTTCTGTAGTTTATCAAAAACCTTGATTACGCCTGGACCAGATACATCATGCATCATTACCTTGTCAACATTAGCAAAAACAACATCGTCTGGAGATACTTTGGATTTGCCAGATGCACGTGCGAGAATTTTCTCAACTATATTCATAATCAAAAAAGCTCGTTATACAGATTAAAAGCTTTACAGAATACAATGTAAAACAGATACTCAGAAATCTCTATAATCTAGGATGGTAATTTTTTTCTATTCTATTTTTTGTATTTCCGAGCCCGAAGTATCCACTTTTTTGGGATCGGCAAAACCACGTAGAATACACAAGTCCATAAATTAAAAATTCGATCGATGTAAGAGAAAATCAGGATTAAATACAAATTTTGTAATAACATTCATGGTAAATTTTATCGAGAAATTTCTTGATTTTATCACCTCATGGTTAGGTTAAAAAAATACAGTATTGATCTGGAATATACTTTATACAACTTCTTCCAGCAATACATTTTTTCCTTCATACAAAAAGTAACATCATATTTGTTTTTCATAAACAACATCAAAAACTGGTTGATTCATAAAGAACCAAATTTTGGGTTTATCTGTAAATGACAGAGAAAAAATCAATGGCAGAGATATTACAAGAAGAAAAAGAGAAGTTTTTGGCAGAAATTAATCAAAAAATAAAGAAGAAAAAAGTGTATTTCAAATCAGAGCCTGAAACTGGATTCGATAATTTTTCGAATAAATAACCAACTAAACATTTACAGATAATTTTCGAATATGACTAGTGTCATTTTGTGCAGCCAAGTTCAATGCTTTTTGCATTTTAGAGGCATAATCTTCAGCATTCTTTTCATATTTTGTGAGGATTTCACATTCTTCAACGATGGGTAATTTTTTAAAATTTTTGTATTGATCATCAGACATTATGCAAGTATAGTATTTTACATCATTTCTGAATTTGTATTTTATTTTAAATGAAGATTGAACGTGTTGGTTTGCAAGAAAGAATTCAGTTAATGATTGTATATCGAATGGTTTGAATAAAATTTTTGTGGGGTTTAACGATTTCAACTCATCTTCAACAGAATCACTGAAACCCCCTCCAGTGACAATCACAACATTGGCATTGGCATCTTTTTCTCGAATTTTTTTTAATGCATACAATCCATCGTATTCTGGCATCATCATATCCAACAAAACGAGATCAGGGTGTAATTTTTCAAATAACTTCACTCCTTCTAGTCCATTATGCCCTTTACCAACTACATTAATTCCATTTAGTTCTAAAAGTTCTGAGATGATAGATACAATATCTTCATCGTCATCTACTATAATAGCTGATTTCAATGCCCATAACCAATCTTAAATCCGATCATTTTTAAGATTAAAAGCTGTTTGTTAGAAAAAGAAATAACAGTATTATTTTAATAAATTATAGACAATCAGGACTCAAACCAAAATTTACAATACTAAGAAAGAAATTATTCTTTGAGTTTGCTTTCTCGGAACACATCTGATCCATACCAACAATATCTAAAATAATCAAGACACCATTCATGGAACATCGAATCATCAGAATAAAACATCTCGGTAAGATCGGATTCGCCATCAAGTTTAGGAAACAACAAACATGCTTCTTTCTCGTTTAGAACTACTACTGTCTGAACATTTTTTTCCATCTTTCTTTCAATCATCCCTTTTTCTAGAAGTTTGTCAAAGCCAAGTTTTTTCAATAATGCTTTACGCCCTTTTGGAACTACTGCAGATTCAGAAAACACATAATTGAATTTAATTCCTTTTTTCACTTTTTTTACAAGCGGTTCTATTAGATCAAGAGGAACTTCAGAGAGAATTTCATAAACGTATTCATTTGAATTATTGTAAATGGATTTCCATTGTTCTAGGACTTTTGATATGCCTTTTACATGAATACTATTTGCAAGCTGACCGCATCGCATTTGGAATTTGTGAGGAACATCCCCAAAAGTATGATAATCAAAATATTCTCGGTTCTGAGAGATAAACACAAGTGAAGGCACCTGTGTGCATACTACCTGACCAAATGTTGTCAAGGAATAAGTTCCGTTAACTTGCTTTTTTATCAAACCGTGTTCCTCTAATCGTGAAAAATTTCTATGAACCTCTTGTTTAGTTGCATCAATTTCTTTGGCAAAAGCAGTTGGAGTCAGATTTTTGCCAAGTAAAGCCACCAGAATGCTTAGTCGCTGAGAACTTGCAAGCTCCAAAACATAATCTGCAGTTTCATCAATCAAGTCATTCATTGGCAATTAACAAGATCACACAGTAAATAAAAATTAGATGTAAATAAGCTATAACTAATTTTAAAAAATCAACTTACTAGAAGAAGTGGTGGTTTGTACATGCATTGAAAATGAATTTGCTCATCAGTTAATTTTTGGCATTTTTTGCATTCAAATTGTATTGGCTGGCCACAACCATGACAATACTTTAGAATACAAAGTTCAATTCCACATTTTCTACAGCTGTCAATTCTCATGATGTAATTATGTGAGAAATGGCAATATACTCTAGTCAGCTGATTAGCTTACCCGTAATCTCTAAAATGTACCACATTCTATGAGCATCTTACACCATACTATAATCATGAAAACACAACAAATCTCAAACTGGGATAAAATGGTTCACGCTCCATTCAAAAAGGTTGTAAAATTCGATCTTATCTGCATGGGAATTGGTGCAGTAATTGGAATGGGCGCAGGGGCATACTTTGTTGCTAGCGGTTTATTAGGCTAGCAACATAATTTTTTTTAAAAACAAATTTGGTAAAAACGAAATTTCATCAATAGTTATTAACGATTTTACATGAACCATAATATGCAAAATTTGATTTTTGGAATAATAATTGGATTATCTCTTGCAATTATTTTCACACCAACATCATATGCTGAAGAAATAAAGACATTGTTTGTAGGATCTAATCTTGTTGATTGTGTGGGAGTCAGTCCACAAAAATGCATGCAGGTTAGAGAGGATCAACATTCAGAGTGGCTAAACTTTTACGATAAAATTCAAGGGTTTACATTTGTCGAAGGAAATTCATATCAAATTTCTATAAAGATTACAGAAGTCGAGAATCCACCAGCTGATTCCTCCAGTAAAAAATATGAGTTGATTGAAATACTAAAACAAGAATCAACAACAGATCATATGCCATACAAGAACATATGTGCTCCGGGATTTGTTCCACTTGGGGAAATTTGTGTGTTAAATGATAGATGTGGACCTGGAATATATCCAGGAAAAGTTTGTGTAATGGACGATGTAAAACAACCATATCTTAGACCATCACAACAAGGAAATGCTGGAATTTCAGCAAGCAATGTTATTTGTGCAGAAGGTTTGAAAAAGATATTCAAATCTCATGACGGCTCTCCTGCATGCGTCAAACTAGAATCAGTCAACACGCTAAAAGAGAGAGGATGGCAAACATTCATGCCTGTTTTTGCATGTACATTAGAATATGCTCCAATATGTGGAGTTGATGGAAACACATACGGTAACAGTTGCATGATACATTCTGAACATATGGCAATAAAGCATCAAGGCGAATGTCATGAATAAAATAATTCCAATTGGAATTGGAGCCGCACTAACTATCATAATAACTGGAAGCTATTTTGTGCAGAATCAAACTACAGAATTTATCGGTATAAGTTCAGAGCCGGTTCCACCAGTCACACAACAAGACTTGAGAATAATGATAGATGAATGGATGAATAATAAAGATAATGACGATAGAAATCAACGTCTAGAGATTATGAAGGCATGGTACACATTTGAAGAATCGGGACAAAAATTAACGGATGACCAAGCAGGGAGGGTCATGTTAAACCAAATAAGAAAGATGGTAAGTTTCGATATTCCAAAAACAGAGTTGGATCAAATAAAAGAAGAGATTAAAGATGAATTAAGAGAATTAGGATTCAAAATAGAACAATAATTTCCATTTTTAATTAGGGTAATAACCATTCAAGTCAGAATTTCAAAGTTTTTGCAGAACAGTAAAAAAGAAAAGAATATTCTAAATAATCATGAGTCTAACAGTAATACCTCTTTTAGCAGATAGAAGAGAATCAGAGTTTGATGTTTTTGATGTACTATTAGAAACGCTGGGAAAAAATAACACAGGATTGCAAGAAGGAGACGTTATAGTAATTTCAACAAAATACATCTCAAATTCACAGGGAAGAATTATAGAACTAGAAAAAATTAAAGCATCTGAACAAGGTATTAAAATTTCAAAAAAATATCAGTTAAAACCAGAAATTGCAGAAATCATAGTTAGAGAATCAGATAAAATTTTTGGGGGTATTGGTGGATTTGTAATTACATCATCAGATAATATAATGGCACCAAATGCAGGAATTGACAAATCAAATGCAAGAAAAGGTAAGGCCATCTTATATCCAACAGACCCATACCTTACTGCAGAGCAAATTCGCAGAAAGATTTTCTTGAAATACTTTATTCATGTTGGAATAATTTTAGCAGATAGTAGATTGATGCCTGCAAGAATTGGCACGTCAGGAGTTGCAGTTGCATGTGCAGGAATTGAACCAGTTTTAGATATGAGGGCAAAAAGAGATCTTGATGGAAATCCGCTCAAAGTCACATTTCAGGCAGTGGTAGATAATCTTGCGACAATTGCAAATCATAAGATGGGTGAAGGAGCAGAGTCAAAACCATTTGCAATAGTTAGAAATTCAGAAGCAAAACTTACAGACAGAAAGATATCACCTTCTGAGACTGCAATATCACCAGATCAATGCGTCTATGTAAGAGGACTGTCAAATCCTCCAGGTAACTAGTCTTAGGCACTTCTGCTTTAAATATCGGTATTTTTGTCAAAACAATATGGAGTATATCACAACATATCCCAAGACAGTTTCATTTTTTGATGGGTTAAAACACAGAATTGATGCAGACAGTAAAGATGGCGTAGAACAACTTCACATTGTTGTGAGAAAAAGTTTTGAAGAGTTAATGAAAATTTTCAAAGCAGAGGGATTTACTAGAGTTAAATTTGAACATAAGCAACCAGGACAAATAGGAAACGGTCTTAATCTAAAATTGAAAAAACCATGGGAGATGCATGTTCGAATGGTGGATTTGAAAAAAGGATTAATAGGAATTCATGCAGAAGTAGAAGTTTCAAGAGATTATCTTCAACATTTATTCTGTCAAAGAACTCCAGTTGTTTACGAAATTGAAGAAATTCTAAAAAAATATCAAGTAGATTATAGTATATGGCATGATAAAATTAAGAAAAACATTCATGCGATTGTTGATAATTATAAAGTTAAACTAGCAACGCCTAGTATTCCAGTATTTGCATGGAAGCCAATGTTATTTGTAATTGGAACAATTGCTGCTTTCTATGGTTGGAAGTATTTCAATACAATCTGGTAATCTAAACGCCCAAAGATTCTGCTTTACTCAATTCTAGATAGACTTTATCTCCAACTGAAAGACCCAAATCCTTGTATTCATGCATTTCAAGTTTTAATTGAGTAATACCTGATTGCATTCCAAGTCCTCCCATTCCAGACATCATTTTGTTTAGATCTTTCATCATGTCATTCATGTTTGTAAATCCCATAACTTTTGGGGCGCCAAAAGGTGATGGTGTGTTTTGAGATCCTTCTTTAAGATCTTTAATCGATGATAAAGAGACTATCACATAGGGGGCTCCATCAGGTGCAGAATCAATACTTTTTACAACATATTCTTTTTTCATATCTGAAGTACCCCATCATTCCACATAATTTTAATTTTAAGGTTGATTTGGACTATTTTCTTTAGTATTGAAGCTTTAATTACAATTTTCACGACTTTGAATTATTGCCTGAAAATCTGAAAACGACCTTAAGATATTATGGGGTTTCCCCATGGGAGATCGAAGTACTTTACGGATTCCTAAATTCACATTTTACAATAATTCAAGAGGAAATTGATTCGGATGATGAGAATTTTGTGAGCTCTCTTGATATAGAAATTCCTCTCCCATTTAATGAGGAGTTTTTTCAATGGTTCGATTTTAAGCGCTGGGAAAAAGTCAAGGCGGTATTCAAAGAGATGAAACGCCGAAGAGGTAGCGGAAATGCATTAAAGATTAAAATTCATTTTTCTGGAAATCCGAGAATTGTATTTGCAGTAGACATTGAAGATAAACAATGGTTCGATAATGCCATTGAAAAAATTGATTTTGTTTTAGAATTGTTGCCATATCACTTGGATCCTGAGAAAACACCATCAGAAATTTCAGAGATAATCTACAAGTTTGATTCAGAGTCAATAAGATGGAGACTGAATACGGCAACATCAGAAGACAAGAAATTTGAATTTAGAGGAAACTCTTGGAAGGAAATTATTTGAGATCCTTTTGTAACGGTTCTAGTAATTCATGAAGTTCTTTGTACTTGGATTCTAAAAATTCTAAAGCGTTATCTAATTTTTTTGATTTTCCATACTTGTATCGAATTAATTCACGATGATGCCAAAAAGTTTTTCCATCTTCAACTGAAAGAGTGGTAAAATAATCTGTTCCTTTCAAATTATCAGGAAGTTTCACATCATGAGGAAAGAGCATTTCAACAATAAACCACTCATCCCCGTCAGGATAATCAGCCCCAGTATCCACATCAAAAAACACATGAAGCAGATCAGATTGCATCAAACCATCATCGTTTATGGAAGGGTGCTTTACTGCAGACTTTTTAAAATCAAGATTAACAAGTTGAGGTTCAAAGAATCCTTTGATAATGGATTTTCTAAATATTTTATTAGATTCGTTGATATTCAAAGGCAAAATATCATTCTATGAAACTTGCCTATAACTTATTAGGTTATAGACTATTTTTTACACTTCAAGAGAATCCAATATCTTTGAAATATCGGTGATGGGATGACCGTTTTTGGAAATATTTTGTTTTGCAGGGGGATTTTCCAGATAATTCGGAATTTTGTCTTGCAGTCTCTGAGTGTACGGAGAGACCAGGGCATTTTTGTAAAACACACCTATGGGTATTTTATTTCCCCATTCAAGAGATTTTATCAAGGCTTGAGATAGTTTCTCATTTACTTCAGCCTCAGAATCGTAATGAACTACTGGTTCAAATCCTTGCTCTTCAAGTTTGTATATTCTAGAATGTCTTTGTTGTGCTTCTTCAACTAAATCAGTTCCAGCATACCAGTCTCTAGTGTTAAGATCATTGTATGTTGGACATGGCTGTAAAACATCCAAAAATGAGAGACCTTTGTGATTTACTGCTTGAATGATTAGATCCTTGAGATGTCTTACATCATAAGAATAACCGCGAGCTACAAATGTAAAACCACTTGCAACTGCCAAACCAATTGGATTAACATTTGAATTTGTATTTGGCGAAGGTAATGATTTTGTTTTTTCGCCTAGTTTTAGAGTAGGAGATGCTTGTCCTTTTGTTAAACCATAAACACCATTATCAAAAATTATGTAAGTCATATCCACATTTCGTCTTCCAGCTGCAACAAAATGACCTGCACCAATTCCCAAGCCATCACCATCGCCACCCACTGCAACTACAGTCATCTCAGGATTTGCAATTTTTGCACCTTGTGCAAATGTCAAAACTCTTCCATGTAATGTATGGACACCGTATGTATTGATAAAATGAGAAGTCTTTCCAGAACAACCAATACCTGAAAACATTGCAGCTTTGTCGCGTTCTATTCCCATCTCAGCTAATGCCATTTGAATGGCATTGACTATACCAAAATCTCCACAACCAGGACACCAATCATTGTGTACATCTGTTTTGTAATCAGCAAGTTTAAGCGCCATGCATTAAAACCTCTCTTTTATCTGCCTTATTTTCAACAATTTTCTTAAGTGAATCATAGACCTCAGTACTAGTCATTGCTCTTCCAGAGTATTTTAAGATAAAATAATCAATGTCTCGTTGAACATTTTGTTTGAATAGTTTTCCGAGCTGACCGGAGTGATTAGCTTCAATATCAATAATTGTTTTGACATCTTTTAGTAATGAACTAACATACTCCCCAGGGAATGGATGCATTAGTTTTAGTTGAACAAATCCAATTAAGATTCCCTCTTTTTTGAGCATGTCAATAGCATCCAAGATAGGACCCTTTGCAGAACCCCATGAGATTATAGTATGTTCTTCAACTCCAAAGGATATTGCTTGGTCTGATTGAGGAATCTCTTTGAGGATCAAATCCAATCGAGACATTCTTTTGTCCATCATTTTTACACGTAAAATTGGGTCTTCTGAGATATGACCATATTCATCAGATTCATCACCAGTATTCCAAAATATCCCGTTATCCATTCCCAATCTAGAACGAGGAGACACCCCATCATCAGTAAATTCAAATCTTCTATATCCGTCATCTACTTTTTCTAAGAGTTTACCGCGGTTAATTGAAATTTTTTGAGGATCAAATCTTTTGCATGTAATTACAGAGCTTGCATGGAATTTATCCATCATGTGGATTACAGGAACTTGAAAAATTTCTGCATAGTTAAAGCAGTTTCCAGTATCGTAAAAGCTCTCCTCAATATCACCTGAAGCATAAACAATTTTTGGAAAATCACCGTGCCCTGCAAAAACTGCAAAAAGTAAATCATCTTGTCCATGTCTAGTTGGAAGTCCAGTTGATGGTCCACTTCTTTGATAATTTGTTATTACAACAGGAACTTCATTTATTCCAGCCCATCCGAGCATTTCAGTCATCAATGCAAATCCAGGACCTGAAGTGCACGTTGCAGAACGTGTTCCAGTTAATGCAGCACCGATAGTCATACCCATTGCACAGATCTCATCTTCTGTTTGAACAACAGCAGTTGACCCGGGTCTATCGTCAATAATTTCTAAAATTTCATTTGATTCAAGGAAGACAGATTCGTCGGAAGCTGGCGTAATTGGATAGTAAGGCTGCATTCTGCAACCGCATGCCATTTTTCCCAAAGCAGTTCCTTGAAATCCTTGAACCAAAATAGTTCCAGGTTCTTTTTGAGTTCCAGTTAATTCATAACTGAAATCTTGAAAATTATTTGTTGCATGAGCATAGGAAAAATTTGCAGCCTGCTTATTTATTTCAGCGATTTGAGGTTTTTTTGCAAAGATATTATCAATTGAATTAAGTAGTGAATCAGCAGGCATTTTGATTAATCCCAAAGACAAAGAAACTCCAAGTACATTATACATTCTAACCAGACCTCGCAATTTTGGATTGCCTACTTCTTCAGATAGTTTTTCAAGGATGCTCTTAAAAGATACAGGAAAAAGTTTGACGCCTTTTTCTTTGGCAAGTTCAAGCACTCCTGCTATGGTAAAAGGTTTATTTTTTGATTCAAGGAAATTGTGTAATCTATCTTTGAATGGAGCATCAAGTGTGTGAACTTTTCCAGTATCAACATTCTCTAATTCAGAATCATAGATGATTCCTCCATTTGATGCAACTTCATCAAAGTGGCGGAAAATTGTTTCAGCATCAAAGGATACCATTAGGGTCACATCATTTACATTTGAATGAATTATTTTATCAGCCACTCTGACTGTAAAATAGCTGTGTTCGCCTTTGATGTTTGAATAAAATTCTCTTTTACCAAATACTTGATAACCCATCTCAGCGCAAACTTTTGAGAAGACATTTGCACCAGATTCTACACCACTTCCTTGTGGACCACCAATTAACCAAGTAAAATCAACAGGACTCACAGACATCATTCAACTTCCTGAAAATTAATAGTATCCGGTTAATTTTTTCTAACCACCAGTAGCAGCATCAAATAGCGCACATTCACATTTATCACGTTCACCACAATAAGGACATACACATACACATTTTTCAATTGAATTTCCACATTCAACACAAATAGCAAATTCCTCTTCTTCTTCAACTTTAGAAGACATGAAGGATTTACAAAGAAATCGTATAAATGGTTTGAGATAAATCTCAAGACTAGTGAAAAAAAGAGTCTTACTTACAAGAATTTTGCATGATTTTGCAATAAATGAATTGAAAAAAAGATATCACATAGAAATACATTCTGGAAAAATTCCGATTCCTCAATCAAAACTGCGATCAAAAATTAAAAATGTAGATGGGCTGATTTGCTTCCCATATGACAAAATTGACAGAAACATGATAGAGTCAGCAAAAAATCTAAAAGTCATCAGTACCTACAGCGTAGGTTTTGATCACATAGATGTTGAATATGCAAAGAAAAAGAAAATTCGAGTAGGGTACACTCCAGAGGTTCTAACTGATGCGACAGCTGATTTAACATTTTCATTGATGCTTGATCTTTTGAGAAGGGTTTCAGAAGGAGATAGAATTATTCGAAAGGGAAAGTGGAATGTGATTTACGGTGCATTTGATTATGTTGGAGTTGATCTTCAAGGAAAAACACTTGGCATTTTCGGTCTCGGTAGGATCGGCGGAACTCTTGCCAAAAGAGCAAAAGCTTTTGATATGAAAATAATTTATCATAACAGAAAACACATTTCAAAAAATAAAGAGAGAACATTGAGTGCAAAATACGTCTCATTTGAAAAATTGATTACTCAGAGTGACATTATTTCAGTTCATGTACCTCATACAAAAGAAACAGATCATCTTTTTGATATGAAAGTTTTTAGAAAGATGAAAGATACAGCATTTTTGATCAATACCTCAAGAGGTAAAGTAATCAATGAAAAAGACCTAGTCATGGCCATAAAGAAAAAAATTATTGCAGGTGCAGGATTGGATGTCTTCGAAGAAGAACCAATCAAAAAAGATCACGCATTAGCAAAATTGGAAAATGTTGTTTTAACACCACACATAGGTAGCTCGACAAAAGAAACTAGATCTAAAATGGCAGAGATAGCTGTGAAAAATTTGGATCTTGGGATTAACGGTAAAAAGCCAGTCTATTCAGTTGGATATTGACTTTCACGCATGAATGTGATCTTAACAATATGTGCAGTTTTTATATCTAAATTGCCATCTAGAATTAGAATGAAGAAATTCAAACATACTAATGAAGAATTAGAATTAGCGAAATTACAAACTGAGAAAGAAAAGAAGAGAAAGGAATCCGAACAATAGGATTTTTCTCCTTGTCTTTTTCAGACAAGGTTTTTTTTAAAATTTAATTGAAGAACCATATTTTTGGTTTAATTTGTCATAAACTTTTTTTCTTTCCAAAATTAAATTTTTAGATTCATCATACATTTTTGTAAAAAATGCTGCCAAAATACGCTCACCAGTCTCATTGTAGAATCTCATACTATAGCTAGTGCGCTCAGGTTTTTCTTCTTGCATAAACTCTGCAGATTTTATCAATTCTGAATCAACGTGTATGTGAGCTGGGCCGTCATTATCACCAATAGTAATCCATTTTTCTTTTTGGCGAATGCCAAGAGAATTACTTCTAACCTCACTCACAACCCCGCTATTTTTTACAATAAGTAAAACATCATCAATTTCAAGTAGATCAGAGAGTAATTCGAAAAGCAATGATAGTCATATGAAAAGAAATTATTTCAGTTTTTAGATGAATTCATATCAATTTGGATAAAATCATCAGCATCACCGTGAATACAATCGGTTCCAACAGATTTTACGGGTGAAAAACTAATTTTACCATCATGGATTTTGCCCTCACTTTGTAAAATTCCAACTTTACCAGATACAATTTGTTTGTGTTTCTGGCATGTCACACCGACCATATACTCATCCTTATCAGATATAATTGAGACGATAAATTCAGGTGGATTAACACATTGCTTTCCTTCTTCTAAAACAGAGCATTGATCAGGTAGCACGTTTGATTTGAGGCTTTATTAGATATTAATCTTGATTGTCGCACATTTAATTTAATATTAACTAAGAAGAAATAACAATGAAACATTTTGGCGCATAATTTTGATGTTGTAATTATTGGTGGCGGAATTCTTGGAACTTCAATTTCATTCTTTTTGTCATGTCTGAACAAATCAAAAAAAATAGCAGTCATTGAACAAGCACATAACGTTGCATTTCATACTAGTGGGCGAAATACTGGAAAAGTTCATGCGCCATATCTGTACAATCCTGAAAAGAAAAAATTGTTTGCAAAAGCTGCATTTCACGGTTATGAGATGTGGGAAGAATATGCTACTTTACGAAATTTACCTTTTAAAAAAGATGGTGTGATTGAGGTTGCACTAGATCAGAAAGGCATCAAGATTCTTGAAAAGTATCTCAAATGGGGAAAACAAAATGGACTTGAGGACAAAGATATCAAATTGATGAGCAATACTGAATTGAAAAAAATAGAACCTGAAATAAAATGTGAATCTGCACTTTACGTTTACAAAGACGGGTCTGCAGACTATTCCATATTTACAGATTCAGTAATGAAAGACAGTGAAGTTAGTGGGACAAAATTCATTTTAGACACAAGAGTTACCAAAATAAAAAAGAAAATGGTAAGTGGGAAATTACGTTAGATGGAGAACATAAAATATTTGCAGAATTTCTAATTAATGCAGGGGGTGGTGAGGCAGTAAATATTGCACACGATGTAGGAGTTGCAGAAAAATTCACTGATGTGCATTTTAGAGGAGAGTATTGGAGAGCACCAAAAGAATATCACGATTTAACGAAAACAAGCGTGTATTCTGTTCCAGAATTTCCAGACTATCCATTTTTGGATCCACACTGGATAATCAGAGTGGATGGTAATTGTGAGATTGGTCCAAACGCTGTGCCAGTGTTTAGTCCATATGGATATAACAAAACAGAAAACATCAAAGAGTTTATTCCAAAGATGTTAGAAATGCTTGGTTCGGGAGCAAGAAAAGCAATTTTTGATAAACAGTTTCAGGAACTTGCAATAAACGAAATACAATCATCAATGTCAAAATCTGCAATGATTGATAGAGTAAAAAGATTCTTGCCAAAAATTGATGCTGATAAAATTACTGAAAAAGGTACTGCTGGAATTAGATCATCAGTAATTGATGAAAATGGAAAGTTTGCTCCAGATGTGATTTTAATTGATGAGGACATGTCATTTCATATTTTAAATTACAATTCGCCCGGAGCAACTGGTGCATTACCATTTTCGGCACACATTGTAAATCATCTAAATACAGTAGGGCTGCTAAAGAGTGATGAACTTGATGCGCAATGCGGTCCCTGGAAATTTGCAAATATTATAGAAAAGTTATAAAAATCAAATGACCTGAGAAAACTCAATTTTTTGGCTTTATTGAATCAGGATATTTTGCCAAGTAATGACACATGCATAATCTATTGGTGTTGCATTGACATTTCATAAGTTTGCAGAATAAAACAGGTATAAAACATTTTCATATCATATATTCAGATCTCAAAAATCAATAGAATCAAAATGATTCTCAAGGCCTGAGAATGGCAGTTACATATTATATGTAAAATTACCCAATTTGAGAAGTGGAAGAATCTGTATTACATTACGTATTTCTTGTCATTCACTTAACTACTGGATTT
>NZ_AEXL02000149.1 GCF_000242875.2 Candidatus Nitrosopumilus salarius BD31
GCTAGAAGAAAATAATATTGAAACTTTTGATACTCCTGGAATTGGTTATGTGGAAGATCTAAATTCAGTTCTCAAAACTATCAATGATGACATTTTAGTTGTATCTGGTGATTTGCCGTTGTTAGATGGAGAGATAGTTCAAAAAATTGTTGATCAATATGATCCCAAAAAAATTTGGACTAGCATTATTATAACTAACAAATTTTTAACCTCACTTGGACTTGAGTCTGATTATTCGGTAAAGTTTAATGATCAGATTTGTAATTACTCTGGAATTTCTTTAGTGAATTCTAAAAAAATTTTATCCCTTGAAAATCTTGATGAAAATTATATTGTACTTGATGATAAGAGAATTGCATTTAATCTGAATTCAAAAAAAGACTATGATCTACTCGGCACTGCCTGATATTTTACCGTTAATCTGAGCTTTTGAACCTGTTGCTTGTGAAATAGTATTTCCACATGAATTGCATGCAACTTGTGTTGATGCATGAGAATACACTACTTGTAATTCACCACATTCATTACAATTGACTTTTTGAAACTTGCTTGATGGCTTTGGAATTTCAATATGATCTTTTTTCATGCTGCCACCAACTCAAATTTCTTAATTCTGACACCTAGTTTATTGTATTTCTTTTTACAAACAGTACATGTCATTATAGGAGTAACTTTTTTTGTAACTTTGGCTGGTTTTGCGAGTTTTGGGAATTTCTGTCCACCATATCCTTTTTTACGCTCAGCATGTCTACGTTCACCTCTTGCAGAACCACGTCTTTTTCCAGCCTTGTAAATGGAGACCTTTTGTTCAGTATGTGTTTTACATTTTGCACAATACTTTCTGATCACCTTAGGAATGTTCATATCAACAAAACCTTCTCAACCGTAATTTAAGCATTGAATCTATAATAGGCGCAAAAGATAATTAAAAACCGTGACTTCGAGCCTAGCAAATTCGATCTCTGCATTAAATTCTGTAGCAATGGGTGAAAAAAAAGCCGATCTGGTTTTGAAAAACTGCAATTTACTATCGGTGTATACTAGAGAAATAATTCCCAAAACTCAGATTGCAATTTTTAATGACAGAATAGCATATGTTGGTCAAGATGCATCACATACACTTGGTTCAAAAACAAAGATAATTGATGTAAATGGCAAATATGTCAGTCCAGGATTTGCAGATCCTCATTTACACATTGATCAATTTGTGTTGCCATCTGAATTTGCAAAAAAAGCTTTACTATGTGGTGTTACTTCATTATTTTCTGATCCAATAGATATTGTTAGTGTGGGGGGGTACAAAGGTTTCCAAGAATTTCTTAAACTTGGAGAAAATCTTCCAATACGAATTTTTCAAGTTGTTCCAGGAGGTCTTCCAGTTGATGCAAAATTTAGCAACAGTAATTCTTTATCGCTATCACAAGAAAAGTTGGCAGTAAAACACCCTCATGTTCTTGGCTTGGGAGAAGTTTTTTCTTGGACTAAAGTAACTCTACGTGAACCCAAAACAATGAAATCTCTTTCAGCAATGTTAGAATGTGATTGTATAATTAATGGGCATACTGCAGGTGCATCTGATAAAAAACTCAATGCCTATGTTTCATCTGGTATACTTTCTTGTCATGAACCAATCAACTTTGATCAAGTTTTAGAAAGATTACGTCTTGGAATGTGGATCATGATAAGAGAAGGTTCTATCAGACGTGATTTAAAAGAAATAATTCCACGCGTTTTATCTCATGGGACGTATCTTAACCGCTTAATGTTTTGTTCAGATGGTCTTGATCCGCTTGATATTGCAAAATTCGGTCACATTGATCACTGTATTAGAGAATCAATCAAACTTGGCTTAAAACCAATAGATGCCATTACTATGGCAACAAAGAATAATTTTGATTATTACAACATGGGAAAAGATCTTGGCGGAATTGCCCCTGGAAAATTTGCAGACATTTTAATTTTTGATGATTTAAAATCATTCAAACCAAGCCAAGTATTTGTTGGAGGGAATCTTGTAGTGTCTAATGGAAAAATCATTACTCTTATCAAGAAAAAATCTATCCCAGGATGGATCAAAAAAACTGTCAAACTAAAAAAATTCACCAAAAATGATTTTCTTATTAAATCAAAAAAGAAAGATGTTCTTGCAAATACTATTTTTTTGGAAACTGAAATTATTACAAAAATTGGTTCTGCTCAGCTAAAATCAGTGGATGGTCAAGTCTCTGCCTCTTTAGATTCTGATGTGTGGAAGGTTGCAGCCTTTGATAGAACTCATGGAACAAATCGTCATACCATTGGATTTCTTGAAAACTTTGGTGCTGATATTGGCGCATTTGCATCCACTTGGAGTTTTCATGAAAATGACTTGATAGTAATTGGCTCAAATGATTCTGATATGGCAGTTGCATCTAATCATCTTGTAAAGAATCAAGGTGGACTTGTTGTGGTTAAATCTGGAAAGATTCTTGCTTCATTACCTTTCCAAGTTGCAGGAATAATCTCTACAGAATCTTTTGAAAAGGTAACTTCTAACTTTGAAAAAATAAATAATTCTATTTTAGATTCTGGATGCAATTTTTCTAGACCTCATTTGATTCCATTATTTTTGCCATTTCTGGCTCTACCTTCTGTCAGAATTCTCTCAGGTGGAATTGTTGATGTGAAAAAACGGAGTTACATCTCACCGATCAACTAAGTAATGTTAAAAAGGGGGAATCGGGGGATTGTAGCTGAATCTAAATGGCATCAATTCAACAAGGACCAAATGGACCTGTATTAGTTCTCAAAGAGAGCGCACTACAACAAAAAGGTAGAGACGCCCAGCAGAATAATATTGCAGCCGCAAAGTTAGTTGCACAATTAGTTAGAAGCAGTCTTGGACCTAGAGGTCTTGATAAAATGTTAGTTGATTCCTTAGGTGATGTTACTATTACAAATGATGGTGCAACCATCTTAAAAGAAATTGATGTTCAACATCCTGCAGCCAAAATGATGGTTGAAATTTCAAAAACAGTAGATAATGAAGTAGGTGACGGTACGACATCTTCTGTTATTTTTGGAGGCGCATTACTGGCTAGAGCAGAAGATTTACTTAACAAAGATGTTCACTCTTCAACCATAATTGATGGCTATCAAGCAGCAGCCGACAAAACTCTTGAAATTTACTCACAATTATCAAAGAAAATACAACCTGATGACCGAGACTCTCTTATCAAAATTGCTTCAACAAGCATGCAATCAAAACTAATTTCTGAAGATAGCGGTTCACTCTCAAAAATTATAGTTGACGCAATTCTGAGTATTGCAACAAAGAAAGGTGACAAATATTCTGTTGATCTTGAAAATATCAAAGTTGAAAAGAAATCTGGTGGTTCAATTCAAGATACACAAATTGTAAAAGGTATTGTTTTGGACAAGGAGATTGTTCACAGTGGAATGCCTACTAAAATTGAGAAAGCAAAAATTGCATTAATTAATTCTGCACTTGAAATTGAAAAAACAGAGATGAGTGCAGAGATTAGAATTACTGACCCAACTCAAATGCAGATGTTCTTAGAAGAAGAAAATAGAATGTTAAAGACAATGGTGGATAAATTACATGATCTAGGAGCTAATGTCTTGATTTGCCAAAAAGGAATTGATGATATTGCACAACACTATCTTGCAAAATATGGTATTATGGCAGTCCGTCGTGTCAAAGAAAGTGATATGATTAAACTCTCTAAAGCTACAGGTGGACGTGTAATTAGTAACTTTGATGATATGTCAGAAAGTGATTTGGGTACTGCAGATTTGGCTCAACAAAAGAAAGTTGAATCTGACAAATGGGTATTCATTGAAGGCTGCAAACATCCACAATCAGTAACCATGCTAATTCGTGGTGGCTCTCAAAGAGTCATTGATGAAGTTGATCGTTCTATTCATGATTCTTTAATGGTTGTAAAAGATGTGATTGAAAAACCAGAGATAGTTGCAGGTGGCGGTGCACCTGAAGCATATGCAGCCTCATTACTCAAAGATTGGGCTGATAATTTTGATGGTAAAGAACAACTTGCAATTAAAAAATATGCTGAAGCACTAGAGACAATTCCACTAACCATTGCTGAAAATGCAGGCATGGATCCAATTGATACAATGGCTAATCTTAGAGCAAAACAAAATCAAGGTCATAAATGGACTGGAATTGATGCTAGAAACATGAAGATTGCAGATATGATGGCAATTCATGTAGTGGAACCAATTGTAGTAAAAGAACAAATCGTGAAATCTGCAACTGAAGCAGCATGTATGATTCTTAGAATAGATGATGTAATTGCCGTATCTGGAGCTCCAGGTGGCGGTATGCCTGGTATGGGATAATTTTTTTAGTTAAAGTTTAATCATTATAATTTTTCTAAATTCTTGTTGTACAAGCTTGGTATAGATTTAGGTGGTACTAAAACAGAAGCCATACTACTTGATGAAAGTCTTGATGTTTTAGAAAGAAAAAGAATTCTAACACCTCAAAATGATTATCAGGAAATTCTTGATTCTATCTCATCTCTTGTTTTGGATTTATCTTCAAATGTTTCTGATTTTTCATTAGGAATTTGTACACCAGGAACAATTTCCAAACAAACTGGATTAATCAAAAACAGTAACACCCAATGTTTGATTGGAAAATCATTAAAAGAAGACTTGGAAAATAAATTAGAAAAAAAAATTTCTATGGAAAATGATGCTAATTGTTTTACCATGGCAGAAGCTACTATGGGCTCTGCTATGGAATTTAGTCTAGTTTTTGGTGTGATTATGGGTACCGGTGTGGGAGGTGGAATTGTAATTGATAAAAAACTCCATCTTGGACGATCTAACATTGCCGGAGAATGGGGTCACCACACATTACATCGAGATGGAAATCCATGTTATTGTGGAAAAATGGGATGTGTAGAGACTTACATCAGCGGCCCATCTTTGGAAAAAAGATGGACTGAAATGACTAGAAAATCTCAAACTCTCCCAGAAATCATATCTGATATTGATAATGATATTGGACAAAGATGGAAAGATGAATTTATAGAAAATTTTGGATATGGTCTTGCAAATGTAATTGATATTTTAGATCCTGATGCAATTGTTTTAGGAGGAGGCTTGTCAAACATTGACTTTTTGTATACTGATGGAATAGAATCAGTTTACAGCAAAGTATTCTCAGATATGGTAGACACTCCTATTCTGAAAAACAAACTGGGTGACTCTGCTGGAGTTTTTGGAGCATGCATGCTTTGATATTTTCCACTTTGGAATCAATTTGTAAAAAAAACATACCCTATGGATATAAGCATAAAAATCTAAACCATTCTAGAGAAAAATTGATTCCAAAGACAATTCTAGGATTATTTTCAATTATTTTATTATTTCAAGGAGTCCAAGTTTTTGGATCTGAAGAATTACCTATTATTACAATCGATTTTGTTTCCGGAAATATAATAGATCTAGATGAAAGCCCTCAAATGATTAGAGCTGACATTCAAATTCAAAATTATAATCCACATGACGGTTACCATTTTATGCAAATCATTAGATTAAGTGATGGAGAAATTATCAAAACATCTGAAATTATGCCAAAGGCTATAGGCGATAATTTGTTTGGAGTACAAATTTTACATTATATTGATCCTGATATAGATGAAGAAAATTTGATAGGTGAATATGGACTTCGAGTTTATTCTGAATATGGTTCCGCTGAATCTGTTTCCACCTTCTCAATTATTAAATCAAGCATGCCGATAACAATTACTCAGAATTCCGTTATAGACTCTGAGGTGCCTGAGGAAGAGTCTGATACTGTAGAAACATTACAAATTGAAAGTTTAGATCAATCTGAATCTAAAATACCTACTTGGGTACATGATATTTTTGTATGGTATGCAGATGAAACTATTTCAGAAAATGAATTACTTACAGCATTAGAGTATCTTATTGCTGAAGGAATTCTTGATGTAGATTATTAATTTGGACATCCTTCCATCTTTGAAATGGAATAACCGTCAGTCATTATTTCAATTTCCATATCTTCTGGAACTGATTGTGTGTGACAAAACTTACATTCATTTGTAGTAACTATGGCAGACTCTTCTCCAATTGACTTTAACCACTCTTTTGCAAACACAATAGCTTTTTCTGGATCATTTTTGTCTGTAACTACATCAAAATGCATTGTATGCCCATCTTTTGCTTTTACATAAGTATCAAAAACATGAAAATTCACAATCATCATAAATTATTGGGGATATTTATTTTTGATTTTCAAAACATTTTCAATAATATACCCACATTAGTATTATTGTGGTTCAATTGTTGCTGGAGGCTTGCTTGAAATAGTGTAGGTGACCCAAGTAACGTCCTCAATTTCATTTGTTATTCTGTTACTCATTTTTTCCAATAATCCATGTGGTAATCTAGTCCAATCTGCGGTCATTGCATCTATAGAATCTACAACTCTGATCATAACTATATTCCCATACCTACGCTCATCTCCAACAACTCCTACTGCTCTGTCATCTCCCACTGCTGCATATGCCTGCCAAACTTTTCCATACAAACCAGCATCTAACAATTCATCTTCAACAATTTTACTTGCTACTTTGGAAATATTCAGTTTTGTTGGTGTGACTTCCCCAATTATTCTTACAGCCAGACCTGGGCCTGGAAATGGATGTCGCATGAAAAGTTTTTCTGGAACTCCAAGAATTTTTGCAATCTTTCTTACTTCATCCTTATACAACTCTCTTAATGGTTCTAAAATTTCCAAATTAAGCCAATCTGGTAATCCTCCTACATTATGATGAGATTTAATTACTGCAGCAGGACCTTTTGAAACTCCACTTTCAATAACATCCGGATATAGTGTACCCTGAGCCAGCCATTTGAAGGGACCATTTGTTTCAGCAAATTTAGAAAAAACATGAATAAACTCTTCTCCCACTATCATTCTCTTTCTTTCAGGATCTGTAACTCCTTTGAGTTTTCCAAGAAATTGATCTACTGCATTAATTGATGTAAAATCTACTTTAAAATTATCTTTAAACATCTCTTCTATTTCTTTTTCTTCGTTTAGTCGTAACAAACCATTATTTACAAAAAC
>NZ_AEXL02000148.1 GCF_000242875.2 Candidatus Nitrosopumilus salarius BD31
CGCGTGCAGGGTCTTCAATTGCACGTGCGTGTCCAATACTTGTCGTAACAATACGATTAACTTTGATTTGCTTTTCTAGCAGTGTTGACATACAGAATTACCTTCAAATCTGATCTAAAAGATCCTTGTATCATATTTTTTTGTCTAATAGCATCAATTTTTGTTTACTTTAACATCCATCATACCGCTACCAAATTTATCATCAGCATTACAAGAAATATTGTAATGTATTAAATAATCACAAGACCGCTATAATTATAATAGTATAGGTTGCATAGATATTGTAACGGTATTGAAAAATTTGTAAAACATCAAAAATAGCAGATCCTAGAAAATATTTCAGCAAATGAATCATCAAGACAGTATTTGCCAAAGGGTCAGAAATAAAATTCGAGTTGGGAGTTAGATTCTAGTCAACATCAAACGAACAACACTCACAAATGATGTCCACTAAGTTTCTCATATGCAGTAACATAGCGTTCAGTCATTTTTGAAATAATTTCTTCCGGAATTTTTGGTGCAACAGGTTCTTTTCCTGCATCCCTAGCATCATCAAATTGTTTTTGATATCCTTGTTCAGTTAGCCAATCACGCAGTATCTGTTTGTCAAACGCTTCTTGTGTTTTCCCAACCTTGTAGGAATCCTTTGGCCATAATCTGTATTCATCAGGACCAATTGAATCACCCAATGTGATTTGTTCATCTAAAATTCCAAA
>NZ_AEXL02000147.1 GCF_000242875.2 Candidatus Nitrosopumilus salarius BD31
TTTTGTAGGTTCTCGATCAAGAATTCTTTTTGACTGATAATAAAAAGCATTGTAGATTCGGCCCACAGCAATACCCAAAGCAAATGATTTTGAATTATCTATAGTTGAAAGTAATTGAATTAGTTGTTTAATTTCATCCTTGTTAGAAATTGTATCTTGAATTTTTTGTTCTATTTTCCTTAGAAGATTTTCATCCACAAGTAATCTTGTATGAATTAGTTAAAAACAGTTTAATATCCAAATTCAACCTTTAGGGTTGTTGCAGTTATAGTACAGTCTGGTTAGTACTCGTGCTTGCCAAGTACGTGACCCGGGTTCAAATCCCGGTAACTGCACCATTAACATCAATTTTTAGGAGTTAGTGCTTTTTGAATTATATCTAATGCTTCTTGAGCTTTTTCTGGACGAGGTAATTGAATCATGAAAATGTTATCTTTTCCATAATGGGATTTCGGAGAAGAAAGTGCAAGCATTGATGTCTCTGCAAGAGATTCAAAAAACGCAAGATCGGTTTTTGCATTAACAAGAAATTTTTCAGTGATATTTCCTTTTGAAAATGTCAAAAAAACTTCAACAAATACATTTCCCAATCCATCTTGCAAAATATTCAAATCAGTGTTAATCGATAGAGATTGTCCAGCAACTTTGGATATCATCTCATCATATTTTTTCTCTTCAATTTGGATACAGGGGGTTTGTTTCCCCTCAAAATCAAAAGTAGTGATGCCACTATGTACTTGATCTAATAATTTCTTTAATTCGTCAGACATTTTTCTCTTCCAATTTAGAGATTATTTTATCGCCAGATTTTATCAAAAGAGGTGAAATGAATGCAGTGATTATAGAAATTATACCAATCAGTGGGAACAGGAAAGAACTAACAGCACCGATATCAATACCAACCTTTACAATTACAATTGAAAATTCACCTCGTGGAGCAGCCAGTGTGAAGCCGGAACGAAGTGCTTTACCACGTTTTTGTCTAAAAATTATATTTCCAAGCATATTTCCTCCAAATTTCATTCCAACTGAAACTGCAATCAAGGCAATAGCTAAAGGAATGTAATTTTCTAGTTCAGAAACATCCATCAATGCTCCAACAGAAATAAAGAAGATCGCTACAAACATGTCTTTGATAGGACTTGAAAGTAGTTTTGCAACTTCAGCGGATTTCGATTCAGCTACAAGCACCCCAGCTAGAAAAGCCCCAATTGCAACTGACAAACCAACAATATTTGCAAATAATGCATAACCAAAACACAGACCAAGAACTCCCAGTAATAAAATTTCACGATGCTCAGCTGCAGCAATTCTATCAATTAAAGGAGGAATGACACGGGTTCCAACAGTAAAAGTTCCAACAATAAGACCTGTTGCAACTAAAACTATGACAATAACAGATTCTATAGATACAGTCCCTACTAAAGCAATGGATTGTAACGAGGATATCAGAATAACTGCGATTATATCTTCTACAATCAAAATACCGAGAATGAGAATGGATGATTCTTTATTGATCCTTCCCATTTCTTCTAAAAGTTTGACAATTATGGCAGTACTTGATACAGATAGTGCTGCTGCAATAAACAACGCATCCATAAATTCCAAGCCAATAATGCTTGCAGCATAATATACAACTCCCATTGTTAAGAACAATCCCACAGATCCAATTCCAACGGCCTCACGGCCAATACTCTTTATTTTTGCGTAAGGGAATTCTATTCCAATTACAAAGAGAAGTAAAATAACACCAATTTCAGCAAAAAGATTCAATGCCGAAATATCAGATAAAATGCCCACTCCATCTATTATTTGAGCAGAGGGACCACCGTCAGGCAACAACCAAGACCAAATAGGTGAAAGTGGTCCAAGCAACATTCCTGCAAAAAGATAACCTATGATCAATGGTTGTTTTATTTTAAAAAATGCAAGAGTCACCACAGCGCCAATTATCATAATGAATGCCAAATCAGTAACAAAACTTGTATGAGGTAGTTCAGGAGTAATTTGCTCAATTAAAGTATGCACAGTGTTGTTAAGGGAACTATGAATTCCACTTGAATCCAATTGAAGTGAAATGTATTCCATGTTTTCAGTTAGTAAATTTGTTTAAAAACGGATCTTAATGAAAATTCAGAAATCCAAAATGCAAAATTCAAGGAATTGTTCAGGCTCAAAAATATTCGTAATGTTTAACCTCTTTATGCTTAATGATCATAATCCATATGCAGAGTGATGATTAGGTCAACTGAACACAATGAAGAGATATGACCTGGGGTATCTGACTGCATAATTGGTTACAGTGTAATCACCTTACTATTAATAGTACGGTACTATACCGTACTGTATGATTCAATGCGAATATTGTCCAAGAGGATTTATCGAAACAGCAAACGGGTTGGCTGAAAAGACATTTCATGAGTTACTTCATGAACCAGAAGTTGTAAACAAGTAACTCTTTACATTTTTTATTTTAGACCCAACTTTTTTATCTTCAAATTTTTAATTCAATCCATATGGCTGCTAAAACATCAAGTAAAAAAACAACAAACCAGGCAAAAAAAGTAACAAAAAAAGAGCCAAATCCATCAGCATTACTTAAGAAAGTGGCATCAGTTTCAGACACAAACAAGTCATTACAAAAAGAAATCAAAGTAATGTCAAAAATTTTCGGTGAAAACCAAAAAGTATTGATATCGATGAAAGGAATGATAGACACACTATCATCCACATTAGAACATATTCAAAAACAATCAAAACAGATCAACATCATAGAAGACGATACTCAAAAACTATTTGCGGGATTAAATCAAGTCAGAACACAATCTAATTTGGTTACAAAGATAAATGATCAGACTGCAAAATTACAAGATGAGATAAGCAGGATTTCAGAACTGCAAAAAAACTCCAAATCACAAGAGTTATCCCAGCAAGTAGAAGACAGTATGAATTCAATTAAAAATAATTCTCAGATGATAATCAAAATTGCTCAAAGAATTGACGAAGTAAGAGATGATCTAAGAAAGGTTTCTGGAAAAACAGATTCATTTTTAGAAATTGGAAATGAAATAAATAATTTGAAAACTAGCATAGAAGAAGTTTCAGGAAAAACTGCAGAATTAGATACGGGATCTCAAATCATAGAAAGTCTCAAGCAGGAATTTGAGAGAATTGCTGAAGGAGCATCATCTACAACAAACTTGAATGCTGAATTAGATGCGATCAAAGTTACAATTGATGCCATATCTTCCAAGGCATCAAAAATTGATTCGTTAGGATTGGTAATTGATGGACTCAAGCAGCAATTTGATACAATAGCAGCAAAGGCAAATTCAATAGACAATTTGAGCCTAGAATCGATAAAAGAACTAGGAGGAAAAATAGATAAAATTGAAACAGAGATTGGAGCGTTAGCAAAAAGAGCAGATTCAACTGCATTTGTTGGAGAGGGGCTCAAATCAGTTCAGACAGATTTCTCAGATTTCAAGCAAAACGTGTTTGATAAAACAAACAGTATTGAACAAAAAATATCTTCAGTTTCAGACACCCTGAAAAGACAAGACGAATCAGCCATAGAATTTCATAAAAAATCTGAGAAACTATTTGAAGAAATACAAACAGTCAAGAATGTTACAAACAAGTCATCAAATGATTCATCTAAAGAAATGATGGCATTGCTAAAGTTGTCTGAATATCAATCAAACATCAGAATGAACGGAGAATCGAAATATGGCGAAGTGAAAGACATTGAAAATATGGCAACACAAACAGCAGAAATTGTTAATTTATTTGATAGAATTTCTATTGAATCAGGAGAAAAAATTCCACTTCCTCACGAAGTAAGACAATGGGCAGTAAGCAAAATTTTAGATTGCGCAGACAAATGGGAGATTAGATTTAGTGATGTGTATTCAATTTTAACAAATGCCATAGGTAGAGACATGTTAAAGGAATCTGTAAGAGTTCAACAAATAAGAGACATATATGGAATTAGAGCAGTGGACGAGATTAGACGAGATTTGAATATTCCTTAAACTCCAATTTCATCTGTTTCTTTGAATTGCTCTTTCTTTCGTTTGATTACGGCAAAAATTGCAATTACCACAGCAATCCAAATAGTACTAAACATCATGTTTGCAGGACTGACATACATGTATGGAGTCGCATCCATGATATTGGTTTTTAACAATAATGCCCTATCATTGATATCTAGCATTCCAGTGTGATATGCAGCGTTGTCTTTGGAGATAGAAGATATCT
>NZ_AEXL02000146.1 GCF_000242875.2 Candidatus Nitrosopumilus salarius BD31
ATTTTCCATTAATATCACCTTAATTTTTACAACATTTTGATGATCTTGTCTTTTTGGCTGGATTGGACCCTGAGTGTTGTTGTATTCTACTTTATTGCTGACTTAGTTCATTGTGAACTGTCTTTACAATGAAATGCACTGCTAATGCCAATCCAATTATTCTGAATAACTTACTCATTGGATTGTACCTCCTTTCTTTCATACGTGTCCAGTATTTCATCTATCATTTTGGCTATGTTCAATTTTGAACTATCTCCCACTTTGACATTGTATTTTCGAGACTGAGTTTGTTAACATTTATGCTAACACAAAACTCGTAGTTTTTTGTTGTGTGTCTGAATAAAATGTTGAAAAAATTCATTTTACAAACACCATCAAAGTTGCAATGGCTGTTAAAACAAAAACCTTGTTTTTTGACGCCTTGAATTTAAGAACCTGGTTTTCAATGAAACCTATTCTTGATTTTCTTTTTGTTGTAAATTTTGTTGCATTCATACTGTATTATGGTGAATTTTTGATATAAGGTCCGCGTATAACTGATAAATTATCCATTTTTTTAAAATGTCTTCAACAGAAATCTTGATGTTCTTTCATGTTTTTCAGATACGCTATCCAATGCATCTAGCATTGTTTGCTGATTGATGTTTTCTTTGTCATCTAATACCACATAGACTCCAATTTTTTGTTTCCCGTCTTCTGTCATGATCTTGCTAATTGCTTGAATGGAATAACAAAAATCTGACACTTTTTTTCCAAATGTCTCTTTTTCTTCATCATTGAATCCCATATACCTTGCAATCTGATTATTTTTCATGATTACTTTGGAACCTAGTACTAGAATTCCTGGCTGTGCTTTTGGTTCAAAAATATCTACAGGGACATCATATTTTCCTGCATGTTTTACTAAAACTTGGAATGTATTTTCTTCATTTTTAACACCTTCAAATGATAGTCCTCCATGAATTAACCACCTTTCAACATTGTCTCGCATTCTTGATGCACTCATACTTTGATATCTCAAACTAGTTCTATATGATTCTAAATTCAAAAAAATTGTCTCTCTAAATTTACCATGTTTCTAAATTCGAATTTAGAAATAAATGAAATTAATATCTAAAAACAATAGACTTCTAACTAAATATTTACATTAAAACCTGAATCTAAACTTGGAAAAGACACGGCAACCAATATGTTGACAACGATTCCAATTATCATAAATATTATTCCAAGATAGAGACAATTTCTTGCTTTTTGT
>NZ_AEXL02000145.1 GCF_000242875.2 Candidatus Nitrosopumilus salarius BD31
ATAGAAACAAAACCAGACTATTGTAAAAAAGAACATGTTGATTTGATGTTAAGTTACGGAGTCACTAGAATAGAGATAGGGGTACAGTCATTGCAAGAACGAGTTTATAAAATAGTCAATAGAGGTCACAACTACAATGACGTAGTAGAATCTTTTCAGATTGCAAAAGATTCAGGATATAAGATCGTAGCACATATGATGCCAGGTTTACCTACAATGACACCAGAAGAAGATATTGCGGATTTTAAAAAATTATTTGAAGATTCACAGTTACGTCCAGACATGCTAAAGATATACCCATCACTAGTGATTGAAAACACACCGCTCTATAAAGAATACAAGCAAGGAAAGTACAAACCGTATTCTGATGAAGATATGATCAAAGTTCTAACAGAGGCAAAAAGAAATGTTCCAAAATGGGTTAGAATTATGAGAGTTCAAAGAGAGATTTCGCCAAACGAGATCATAGCAGGTCCAAAATCAGGAAATTTAAGGCAGATCGTTCATCAGAATCTAGCAAAACAGGGACTTTTATGCAAATGCATACGATGTAGGGAAGCAGGTCTCTCAAACAAAAAATTAGATGTAGGAGATATAAAACTAAACAGAATAGACTACGACTCATCGGGAGGTAAAGAAGTATTCCTTTCTTATGAAGATAAAAATGAATCAATATATGGATTTTTGAGATTAAGAAAGCCAAGTGTTGATGCACATAGAGATGAAATTGATCAGAAAACATGTATTGTAAGAGAGATTCATGTTTATGGAAAATCTCTCAGACTTGGAGAAAAGGAAGATAGTGAAATTCAGCACTCAGGGTTAGGAAAAAATTTGATGAGAGAA
>NZ_AEXL02000144.1 GCF_000242875.2 Candidatus Nitrosopumilus salarius BD31
TTTTTCAATCATCGCATCATCAATATTAGGAATTTCAAATTGTGATTCAACTATCATTCTTCGAATTCTTTCTACATCAATTCCATGTGGGTGAGGTCTGATTATTGTAGGAGGTGGAGGAATATCTTTTACAAATCTAGGATGGCTAAATTTTTCGCCTTTAGGATCATCAAAAGATATTGATGCATATGGAGTAATCAAAGAGGTTTCATATACATAATCTCGAATTTTATTTCCTGCTTTAGAGTAATCTCCTTCTAAACAAATACTAACAGAGAGTCCAGGTTTTGAAACTTCTTTAGTAGTATGTTTCACAATTACGGGTTTATTGTTTTGAATATCCAATAACAATTCAAATTCATCTTGAGTTTTTCCATCCACTGAGCTTTTTACTAGAACAGGCTTGTTTGTTGTGATTTGCCCATACAAAATTGCCATCGTAGCACCCAAACCAAACATTCCTCTAGCTTGTTTCAATCCAAATTTGGAACCATACAATACAGTTCCAAATGCAAGTGGAATGTGACTAGCGTCTATTCCAGGACCATTATCTTTTACTGTCAAAATATAGGGCTTAGGATCTGATTTTTCAGGATCAACTGCCTTGATAATCAGATGAACATCAGGAAGGATCCCCTTTTGATCACATGCATCTAATGCATTTTCGACAAATTCTCTAACGGCAGTATAAAGAGAACGTGTAGGATTACTAAATCCTGCTAAATCACGATTACTGTAAAAGAATTCGCTAGGCGATATTTGATTAAATTTTTCTTTAATAGAAGACATCTTGATCTTCCCACAATTTCATTTTTTCTTGTTTATCTCTTCTATTTGCAGCTTCTAATTTTGTATATACTGCACCATGCATACTTCCACTCGAAATTGAAGATATTGCATCAACTGCTAATCGTAATTTACTTGCATCGCCAATAATTGAAACAGTTTTTCCATAAACTGAGATATGAGTACCGCTAAGATTTTCCATATTTCTTCTAGCTCTACCACCTTCTCCAATGATCCTCCCTTTTATCCTTTCAACATTTGCATTGGATTTTCCAGCAAATTCTCTAAGATCTATAATGTGTAAGGTGTTTTCACCGTTTAACAAAGTCAGTGCATTCTCAGGTGAGAACCCTCTACCAATAGCCGTAACAATTTCCATTGCTTTGAATGGTTGAATTTTTTCTACGTCACCTTCAGATTTTATAAAAACTTCTCCAGTATCACCATCAATTTCTAATGACACATGACACAGTGTCTCTATTTTTGATTTTACAGAACCAGATTTTCCAATCAAAACTGCAATTCGATCATTTGGAATACGAAGTAATTTTTCAAAACTCATTTTACAAGTTCCTCAAATAACTCATCTGGATTGTCAACAAGAACTCCTCTTTTATTGAAGAATTTTGTAATGTTATTAATATCTCTTTTAAGAAATTCTTGAGCATTTGGATGTCTTAGATCAACTCCAGAACCTAGATCAAAAACAACCAATCCATTTTCAGTTTTAAAAATATTATATTCTGAAAAATCACCATGAACTAATTTTGCTTTATGGTATAGATCCTTAATTATTGAAATTGCTTGATGATAGTCATCTTCATCTACTTCTGAATAGAGCAATGACTTACAGGGGACACCATTTGTACCAACAAATTCCATAACAAGAACATTTTTTGTGAGATACAAGGGTCTTGGAACAGGAAGTCCTGCATCATGGCATTGAGTTAAGTTACGAAACTCCTTTTTTGCCCACAGATAAACTAGATTTTTGGTGCCTTTTTTGATATGAGAAAATCTTGGATCACCAATGATGTAGGGTTCACGTTTTTTAAAATTAGAAGTACTTACCAAATAAATTTTCAAAGCAACATTAGCATCATTTTCATCAACGCCCCAAAAAACTACAGATTCTTTTCCAGCACTTATAGCTCCATTAACATATGCAATAACATGATCTGTGATCATTTTGTAAAGAGTCATAACAGTAGGTTTATCCAAAACTTCATTGATTACTTTGCCTTTTTTGAAACCATCTTTCAAACCACCTCGATTAGATTTAGAAATTAATTTATTGTCAACTTTAGATTCTATCTTTCTACTTAAGTCATCAAACAATAAATCGTCAGACATTATATCATCAGGCATTGGATATTAGTGAAGATACTAGATAAAAGAGATTTCTGTTGTTATGAAAAACAATATGAGAGTTTATAATCAATTCAAATACACATCACATTTTGAATACAATCAGAAAAGGAATACCTGAAATAATTTTTACACCATTTTCAGAACCAATACCAAGATCAATTGACAGTGAGATAGTTTCTTTTCCAACCATGTTGATAATTGAAGAGTTTTTTAGTAGATCTTCTGCTTCATCTCTTTCAACAAATCTTTCTCCATAGTAACCTTCACTGATATTCATTGTTAACTCATCTTGAATAATTTTTTTTCCTAAAAGATCAGCATCACAAATATTCAGCATTGTATTTTTTTGATATTCAGTGATTCGTACCGAGAACTGCATTACGCATATTTACCTTTCAAAGTAGATTTTGCTCCACATGCTTCACAGATTAGAAATGATATTCGATTTTCCTTATGAATTTTTGTATCAGGACTCTTACATGTTGGGCATTCAAGATAATCTTTCACATAAATTTGGAATAGTCGTGTAAAATCATCAGGTGCTCTCCTTCCAACAAACATGGCTTTATCTCCAAGTCGTTCAGCAGGAACTGCAAATTCTTTTGATAGATATTGGAGAACCTTATCTGGATCTCTTCGAAGAACTTTTGGAAATTCAGAGAAATTACGTAAAAAGGTTTTCTGGCCTTCCCACATTACATCCACTACGGGTAATTCAAATCTAGTTTGTGATTCTTTACTAGAATCTCCTAGTTTATCCTGTATACGTTTGAGTAGATTTTCATAATCTGATTTGGTCACAAAAAATAACATACATCAGACCCTATATTGGTTTTGAAAAAGAGAAATCGTGTGGACTTGTGTTTTAGATTATTCCATCTTTCCTATACGGAAAACGTTCGTACCACATGTTGGACATGTGCCTTTTACAGCTGGACGTCCATTTTTTAGTTTAGTTTCTTGAGGGTCTTTGATATCCCTTTTTGCTCTGCATTTTACGCAATATGCTTGAACCATTATGAAATTCATCCAGCTTTGTGGTATTTAGGAAGAGCCTGTGAAAATTATTTAACTATAGACTAGATGTACGTAAATTTTTTTAGGCATCAAAAAAGAAAAATTTATAGAAATTTCAATTAATAGTTATATTTTTTATAAAATCATGATAATGATTTCAAAATAGCATGTTTTCTTTAGGTATTATTTAATAAATTAGGATTTTTTCAAATATTACCAATTATAAACACCATTTATAGGAAAAGAGCAAAATGGCATCAAAAAAAGGAATTGCAACTACGGTGATTATTTTAGCAGCAATTACAGGTGCGAGTTTTTTGTTATGGGTAATTCCCCAAGAAAATGAAACAACATTTGTGGTGTCTGACTATGAAGATTATCTAGATGGAGTCAAAAATATTCATGAAGTTTTAGAAGAATCAATCAATATTGAATATCAAAATCTTCTTAATGGAAAAATCACCCCACAAGATTACATTACGATTACTGAAGTTACATCATCTCAAGTAACTACCAAAATAAGTGAGTTTGTTACATCCAAGCCATCTGAAGAATGGCAAGCAAGTTACATTAGTTATATGGAAGCATTGAAAAAATTCAATTCATATATCACAGAAACCAAAGTTTTGGCTAATTTGATTGAAAATGATGGTACACAGGAGGAAATGGAAAAAGTGGTACAAAAAATTGAGTCATTGAAAATGGAATCTTCGGAATTTGTTAGGATTTCAGATGAATCAAGACCAGGCTAGTCTCAAAACCGAAATTTACTAAGCATAATTGTTGGAAATCGTTAAAAAGTAATTCTACAATAGAAAGTAAATGTCTCAACGAGTCGGCAAAGTGGAAAAAGATGTGAATGCCTCTACCGCCAATAAACTATTAGTGATTTGTATTGATAGGGATAATGATGTGGGAGAAAAAGCAGGGATTATCACACCAGTAATCGGCAGAGATTCATGTATCGAGGCAGCTCA
The DNA here is from genome assembly GCF_000242875.2 of Candidatus Nitrosopumilus salarius BD31. Classification (GTDB taxonomy): domain Archaea; phylum Thermoproteota; class Nitrososphaeria; order Nitrososphaerales; family Nitrosopumilaceae; genus Nitrosopumilus; species Nitrosopumilus salarius. The sequence continues at coordinate 4,152 of NZ_AEXL02000144.1, forward strand.
AAGATTAGCATTGGAGGATCCTGAAGATGCAGATTCAAACTCTATTTTTGCAGCAATTAAGACATATGAAGATTTAATCAGTAAAGGGTATCAAGTTGAAGTAGTAACTATTGCAGGAGTTAAAGACAGAGGAATTCATGCTGATGAAAAGATTCTTGCCGAAACAAGAAAAGTTTTAGAAAAATTTGCTGCAAATGGTGCAGTAATTGTTTCTGATGGAGAAGACGATGAGAGTGTCATCCCAGTTATTCAAAACGTATTGCCAGTTGTGTCTGTACAACGTGTCGTAATGAAGGTTAGTAGAAGTGTAGAGTACTCTTATGCAGTTTTTGGAAAATATCTTAAAATGTTGGCATATGATTCAAAATATTCAAAATTCTTTTTAGGAGTTCCAGGAATTCTTTTATTAATTGGTGGAATAGGAGCTGTATTTGGATATACAGCTGAAATATTTTCAGTTCTCATAAGCATTTTGGGAGGAGCGTTTTTGATAAGAGCGTTTGATATTGACAGAACATTATCAAATTGGTCAAAACCAACTCCGATGGGTTTTATCAGAATGTTTACAATGGTTGCAGGCGTATTACTAATTCTCTCATCAGTACCAGCTGGAATTAATGCTGTAGATTCAAAGTTAATTGAATCAGATGCAGAATTGATTGCAAAGATTACAGATAAAATAATAATTGGTGAATTTATTGCAGGCGCATTACCAATTTTATGGATTGGTCTAGGAGCAATATTTGCTGGAACGTTACTTAGTAATTGGATAGGTGGAATTCCTAGGCAAATCAGCGACAGTCTAAGAATTATTGTATTAATAGCTCTTTATCCAGTAATAGCTCAATTTACCAACATCATCATTTATGATGAGAATTCATTTACTTTGATTCCCCCATTATTAGGAGGGTTAGCAGCAACACTAATTTCAGCCACAATTCTGTTTAAAAAATATAGAAGACACAAACATCAGGAAATGGTTTCAGACTAAATTTCACAATCTCTTTTCATTTCTTGAAAAACACTGATATCATCAATCATTTTAGTCATCAAATGGTGATAAGACTTTAGCAAGATAATAGATGTAATTTTTCAAATATCTGGACTCTATAAGATCTATGGTAGAAGATTAGAAAATGAAATTCAGAATGGAGACATTCCTAATCATGTTGCTTTGATTTTAGACGGCAATAGAAGATGGGCTAAAAGACATCTGACAATGCCAAAAAAAGGACATTGGAAGGGAGCTGATGCAGTTGAAAACCTACTTGACTGGTGTGAAGAATTCGATATTAAAATTATAACTCTATATGCACTTTCAGCAGAGAATTTAGATAGAAAAGATGACGAATTAGAATATCTCTATGAATTAATTCGCATGAGATTAGAAAAATTATTCAATGATCCCAGAATTCATCGAAATAAAATGAGAGTTAAAGCTATAGGTAGAATTGAATTACTTCCAGATTCAATCAAAGAAGTTCTAAAAAGATTAGATGATGCTACAAAAAATTATGACAATCATTTTCTAAATATTGCATTAGCATATGGAGGACAAAATGAATTAGTAGATGCGGTAAAAAAAATAGGAATAAAAATCAAAGATGGAACTCTAGATGTAAATAATATAGATAAAAAAGAGATTGAATCAAATCTATACACATCTCATTTACCACAATCATCTCCAGACATGATTTTGAGAACTTCTGGTGAGAAAAGATTAAGCGGATTTCTTATGTGGCAAAGTGCATATAGTGAATTAGTCTTTATGGATATTTTTTGGCCTGAATTTAGAAAAATTGATTTAATGAGGGCAATTAGAACTTTCCAAGAGAGGAAGAGAAGGTTAGGAAAATGATTGAAGAGACATCTGCTGGAATTGTATTATTTAGAAAAGAAGATTCAAAAATTTTATTTTTGCTTTTACATTATCCATCAGGTCATTGGGATTTTATAAAAGGCAAAATGGAAAAAGGTGAATCAATTCATCAAACAGCAATAAGAGAAACTAAAGAAGAAACAGGCATAACAGACATAACGTTTTTAGAAAATTTTGAAGAATGGATTGAATACAATTTCCAATATCAAGGAGAATTAGTTCATAAAAAAGTAGTATTTTTCTTAGCTGAAACAAAAACTAAAGATGTTACAATTTCGCATGAACATTTGGATTACACATGGATGGATTACACATCTGCGATGGAAAAAACTACATTTGATAATGCAAAAACAGTATTAACAAGAGCGCAAATGTTACTTACCAAGACTCTGCAAATGTAATTCTTTTGCCATCTCAATTGGGTTTCTAGAATTGAGAATTGTTCTACCGACGATTAGATAATCAGTTCCAGAAGAGATTACCTCATCTGCATTTCCTCCCTGAGTACCAACCCCTGGTGAAAAAATACTCAAATTTTTTCCTGCCTTTTTAGAGCAATATTTGATAATTTTTGGAAAAGTAGCTCCCACTACAATTCCATCAACTTTTGCAGTTAAAGCCCAACTCAGGAATAATTGGTATAGTTGTTGTTTTTTGCCCATTTTGACTTCCATATCATATGATAGTTTAGCCTCTGGTGCACTCATGTGACATAAAGTGATTACACCTTTTTCATTTTTGTGAGCAGATTTTACCAAATTCTTTAGACTATCCAAACCCATTATTGGATTTGCGATCACAGCGTCAAATCCCAAATTCCATAGATGTTTTGATGTTACTTGATTTGTATTTCCAATGTCATTGAGCTTGATATCTGCAATTGTTTGTAGACCGTATTGATGAGCTGTCTTGTTAATTTTTAGAATTTCTTTTCCACTTAGTGGAAGTAATAAATGAAAATTTAGCTTGATTCCACATAGATATGGATGTAATTCTTTGATATTTTGGATAGTTTTTGCTTCTAAATTTTTAACAGACTGATCATAGTCATTAGCAAGAATAACCTTACCATTAGTTTTTGAGATTTGTGAAAGTCTAGTTTTGAAGGTGACCATAATCAACAAGTGGGTGGGTATCTTTTAATTTTATAATTTTGATATAGGAGTAGCCATGTTCAGATGGACTATCAACAAATGTAGGTTCAGTTTTATTTGAGGTTGAAAATTTCAAGAAAGGTTTCTGAGGATCACTATCTAAAACAACATGACAGAAATAAGATGTACCTTCATCATTAAAATTCATAAAAACACCAATTAGCCACTTGTTATTGCGAGGAAAAAGGAATAACGGAAACGGAATTTCTTCAAAACCCCATGTGAGTTTTGCAAGACTCGATATATCCTCTAACTCTATTGGTTGATATCTATCCAGAGTTCCATTTCCAGGTTGTAAAGTTTTTGGCAGAGATTTTATCCGAATAATAGGAGAGTATAGTTTACTAGCATCAGAAGTAGTGTCAACAATTTCAGATTCTTCTTTGCCACCTTTTAATCCATAACAAAGATAGTGACCGTTATGCTCTAGAGGAGTATAATATACAATTGGTTTTTCTTTTAAAACATCCATTTGTACAGATAAAATTTTTCTGCCATCATGATCATGTAAAAAAGAAACGCGTGGTGCACGCTCTAATGCACAAACTAGCCTAGTGAATTCTAAAGTAGAATGAACTTGAATATAACGTGGGAATTTATCAATTATAGGAGATTGTAATTTATCCACAGAGATTAAAAGCAGGTTATCAAATTAAACTTATCCAAAAATTATTGAGCCTAGTTTCTTCTGTCAATCACATCATTGACAGATGGGCCAGTTCCGATAATTGTTACAGGCGTGTTTAATTTATTTTCAATATTTTTAATGAACGCTTTTGCATCATCAGATAAATCATCAAAGGAAGTTTTTCCTGCACAATCTGAAAAGAGAACATCTAATTTTGTAATAGAGATTTGTGTTGCACCATTGAGCATGATTGCACGCCTAGCTAAATCAAAATCAAAATCAGCAGCACGTCTTTGACGACCAGTAACTGTGCCAAATTCAGACCATCCTTTTTTCTCTGCATCTTCAAGTGAGAGTTCATTGTTTAATGGCCCAGTTCCAACACGCGTAACATAAGATTTGAAAACAACAATTACTTCATCGACTTTAGTAGGTCCGAGACCAATATCAGCACAAATACCAGATGCAGTCACATCTTTAGAGGTAACAAAGGGATAGGTTCCATGCCATAAAGAAAGAAAGGTACCTTGAGTTCCTTCAATCAAGACATTTTCATTTGCATCAAGTGCTGAATTTATCTCAAAAGGGACATCCACGATAATAGAAGATAGAGATTCAAAATCTTTGGCTAGTTTTAGAACTCGCATTGCTCTATCAGCATTTGCAGGACCAGTACCAGAACCAGTACTGCCAATTTTTTCTTTTAATTCACCCTTAGAATCTCGCTGTAGATGAGTTTCCTCAATTACACCACAATTTTTATCAATAAAAGAACGACCTGTTACATCAAAATCTTCAATTTCTTTTTTGAGAACATCGGGGTTAATTACAACTCCAGGTCCAATCATAACTCTAGCATTTTTATTCAAAAATCCACTTGGAAGCATTCTTACTTTGTATACTTTATCACCATCTCTAATTGTGTGACCAGCATTTGGACCAGCTCCACCACGTACTATAATTTTTGGATTATCTTTGATTGCCAAATATGAGATAATCTTTCCTTTTCCTTCATCACCAAAAAATCCTCCAACAACAACAGTGGACGTCATAATGTTTGACGTCTACTTCGTTTATTTAAGCTAAAGTATTTCTACATGATTTTATATTCAACAGGAATTCTTTTAGATCGATGGTGGGAGAAAATTTTGCTGGGAATATTATAGTCAATTTAGCTAGCCTTCCAGATTTTCTTAGAAATCCAATTTTAAAAAAAGAATGATGGAGTTTTTTTCATTATCTGAACCAGATAGAAAAGAAGTGATCAACAACGCATTAGAAGCTGGACCAACCATTCCATTTCCTAACTTTTCAAAGCTTTTCAAAACATGGCTTAAAATTTTAACAACACTTACTGAAGAACAAAGAGAGGGATTATTTTCAGCATACATTGTAGAGATATCACAATCGCCACAAAAATTGATCACTTTCAATCTAGATGGAATTTTAGAAATATTTTTAACATTAGATGAAAATGAAAAAGAAATTCTAGCAAATACAATTAAAAAAATCATTAATAACTTAGATGAAGATGCAAAAAGAAGAATATTAGTAGTAATACCAGATAATGCTAAAAAACATCTGAGATTTTAGACGGATTTAGGCTCATCAGGTTTTCGATTATCTTCATTTGTGTAATCTATTACTTCTCCCTCAGGAGATAATACGCCTACAAATATTTTTTCGTGCTTTTTCAATAATTTTCTATGATCAGGCATAGACATGTCAAGTTTCATTTCATTCATTACCATAATTTGGTATTCTTTCCATTCAGCCCAACATTTGTTACAAGTAGGGTATTTTGCAGCAACAACGCCAAGTTCCTCATCGTCAGGAATTGGATTCTTACATTTAGTACAAGTACGACTCATAATAAAACCAAATTGAAACTCCTTTTATCTTTTATTGAATAAAGATTCTAAAATGTAGTCACAACTCTTTCAATTTGTATTCATAGATTTTTAGACCGATTGGATTGAACATCATACTTAGTTCAAGATATTTTGGCTTAAGTTTTGAATAGTTCTATGTTATAATCATTTTACAATAAGAATAGAGCAAGGAGAATTATTTGCAAGTTTATTTGACACACTTCCAAGGAAAAATCTTGCTGTAGCACCAAGACCCTTACTTCCAACAATGATTAAATTACATTGTTCTTTTTTTGCAAGTTTAACAATCTCATTTGTAATGTTTCCTTCTTTCATAATTATTTTTGAATCCACTCCTTGTAAAGTAGCAGTTTTCTTTGCTTTAGTTAAAACATTATTTCCAAATTTTTTTAAAATTTCAAGATATTCTTTTCTATCCAATAAATTTACTGGGATTGATTTTTCTACAACATACAAAAGTAACAAATGAGATTGATGGTTTTTAGCCATATCACATGCATGTAGTAGAGCTTTTTCAGAATAAGTTGAACCATCTAATGGAACTAGAATATTCATGTAAAGTGATTTTCTCACGATAAATTTCATAAATTGTGTCTATTTAACTAAACTCTTCAAAATCATTTTAGAAAATCTAGCAAATTTCATACCAATAAAATCAATTATGAAAATCAAGAGGTTCATTTAATTTAAAAATAGGATAAAACATGGAAAAGGTAGAACAGAAATGATTACAGATACAATTTATGAGCATTTAATGGAAATACAGTCATCCAAATTAAAACCATTAATTTCCAAAGCAACTATCATTGAGCCATCAGAAACGCTTTCAAACGTAATTAACAAGATTTCAAAAAATAATGCTTATGATGTTTTTTATCTAAATGGAAAATATACTCTGTCAACTAACATACGAACACTTCTTAATGCTAAAAATATTACAAAGATGAAAGTAGAATCATTCCTATATCCTATCCCATATTTATCTCCAAATGATTCCGTTCAAAAAGCTGCAAACATCATATCACATCATAGAATTCGTGAAGTTCCAATAGTTCAAAAAAATAAGATTGTAGGAGTCGTTACTGTACAACGAATTTTGAAACTTCTTTCAACTAAAGATAACAAATGGATAAAGGCAAATTTGATTTACACTCAAAATCCAATAGTAATATCATCTGATGAGACTCTCAGCAATGCAAGAAGAATAATGACCTCAAAGAGATTAGATCATCTTCCTGTATTAAATAATGGAAAAATAAAACAAGTTCTTACATCAACACATATCTTAGAATGTATTTTACCTCAAGAACGTCAAGGAAAAAAATCTATAGGAATTAAAACACTACATAAACTAGAATCAAAGATTGGGAATATTGGAAGTATGCGATTTCCACAATGTACACCTAATGATAATCTCAATCATATTGTGAATTTAATGTTAAAAACAAACTCTTCATGTTGCTTAGTCAATCTTTGGGATAATCTTCGAGGAATCATTACTTTTAGAGATATTCTAGAATTACTAGCAGCATCAAAAATAGAAACTCCAATTCCATTATACATAA
>NZ_AEXL02000143.1 GCF_000242875.2 Candidatus Nitrosopumilus salarius BD31
AAGAAAAGCAATACTAACAAAATATTCTGTAAAAGATAAAGTAAAAGGAGTTGGCACCATAGGAGATGCATTACTGAAGCCTACAGAGATATACACAAAACCAGTTTTAGAGATGGTTCAAAAATGCAAAATTCATGGTCTTGCACACATTACAGGCGGAGCGTTTACCAAACTATTACGACTCAAAACAACAGGTTATGAGATAGATTCACTACCAAAAATACCACCGATCATGGGACTAGTGCAAGAACAAGGAGTAAAACCAGAAGAAATGTACAAGACGTTCAATATGGGAGTGGGGTTTTGTGTAATTGCACCAGAAGATCAGGGTGCAAGAATTAAATCAATATTCAAAAAATACAAAATTTCAAGTCAAGAGGTAGGAAGAATAGTTTCAAAGAAAGGAGTTTTTGTAAACTCGATAAAAATCGCTTAATTTAACAACAACAAAATAATTTTCAACCTAATTTACCTTATATGACAGATTTCTTAAATCAAATAAGAGAAAGATGGTAGAGGCACACTTAATTGAAACAATTATTGGCATAGGAATTCTTCTTTTTGCAGCTAAACTGATGGCAGAATTATTCCTTAGATTAAAACTTCCAATTGTTTTAGGAGAGCTTTTGGCAGGAATGATAGTAGGTCCATTTGCATTAGGAGGGTTTTTTGTTGTAGATGGAAAACAAATACTGCAGATAAATGACGAGATAAGAATACTTGGAGAAATGGGCGCAATTGTAATTTTGTTCATGGCAGGATTAGAGATGACACCAAAAGAATTTCTCAAAGGAGGGAAAGCATCATTTACAGTTGGAACATTGGGAGTGGTAGTTCCATTCTTTGCAGGTCTTGTTGTTTTTCAGTTATTTGGATTTGATGCATTACAATCAATGTTGATAGCAACAGCTCTTACAGCTACAAGTATTGCAATTTCAATTCAAGTATTGAGTGAGTTTGGCAAAATTAAGACTCCAGAAGCCAGACTCATCATCGGAGCAGCTGTAGTAGATGATATTTTGGCTATTGCGGTATTATCAGTCGTATCATCCATTGCAGGGGCAGATGGCGGGATAGAGAACATAGACATTACTGAAATCGTAGTTACAATTTTGCAAGTATTAGGATTCTTTGCAATAATGTTAATAGTAGCAGTAGTTGTAATCCCAAAAATAATCACACCAAGACTTTGGAAAGCAAAAGGTAGTGTAGAGGGAATCGCAACTGCATCGTTTTTCGGAGCGGCTGCGCTAGCTGGGTCCATAGGGCTATCACCTATTGTAGGAGCATTTGCAGTAGGTATGGCATTGTCAACTACCAAGGTATTCGAGAAAGTAGAGAACTATGTTGGAAAAATAGGTTTAATTTTTGCACCACTGTTCTTTGCAATAATTGGAGCACAGGTAGACCTCAGAGCAGTTGATTTGAACATTTTGATGTTAAGTGGAGTGATAATTGCAGTTGCAATAGTAACAAAGTTGTTTGGTTGTGGACTGCCTGCAATAATGTTTTTGAAAAGTAAGAAGAAGGGAATGAGAGTTGGAATAGGAATGATTTCAAGAGGAGAAG
>NZ_AEXL02000142.1 GCF_000242875.2 Candidatus Nitrosopumilus salarius BD31
ATCACGATTCATGTACTGTTTTGTTAGTTTGTCTGCATGTTTGTATTCATAGTCCGGAATTAATTCATCAACAGTACCACGGATGGTTGTCATGTCAAGGGGATTATCTTTTGATACAACAGATACTGCAACACGTGGATCCCGTAAAACATTTTTGTGTTTAATTCTTCCTTCAGCTGTGTTTATCAAAACATAGCCGTCTTCATAGTTTGCCCAAACAGGTGACAATTGTGGTGAGCCATCTTTCATCAAGGTTGCAATAAAGACAAGGTTTTTTTCAGAAAATAATTTTATGACTTTGTCATCCATAATTTTCTCACATTGTGTTGTAAATTATTTTTTCAGCACTTTTTGTTGAATAATGCATATTTTTACGATCATTTCGTTGTTGATAAATTAAAAATTCTGATCGATTTTTGCAAATATCATAACAAACACCAACAATAAAATCAGTCATTTTATTTCGTGCTAGATTTTTCAAGTACATTTGTCATTGCCCTGTTCATTATTTCCATTACAAGGTATTGCGAGTACTCTTCAGCTTTTTTTCCTTTGGATTTGGTGGTTTTTGGCGTCAAACCTTTTAGAATTTTTTCTATTTTTGTTGACGTGTTGGTAATTATCTTCGAATATGTAGAGTCAAAATCCACAGGCATTTGAAAATCAAGTAGTTTTGTAGATGTACTGTAGAATTTAGTGATGGCACCTCTAGACTCTTCAATTCTTGCAATTTCAATCAATCCTGATTCTTTTAAAATTTCTAAATGATGGCGAACTGTGGTCAGTGCTTTTTTGAATCCAGATTTTTTGAGAGCAGTGGAAATCTGGTCTGCAGAAAGTGCTTGATGGTATAAAATTTCCACGATTTTTG
>NZ_AEXL02000141.1 GCF_000242875.2 Candidatus Nitrosopumilus salarius BD31
ATGATGAAGCAGTTTGGTGGATGTTTCAAACTAGAAGTGCAGATGAACCCACTACCAGATTTTATCGTTGTCAGAAATGTAAATACACTTGGCGTGATTACACATAACGTTTAACTGGAACTTAAACTCAAGAAAATTGATTTGACTTTTGAAGCAAAAACAAGTGGTTCAGATGATCTAAAGGCAATCATATCTGCAATATCTACACTTGTTGAGGAAGCTACTTTTGTTGCAACTGCAGAAGGAATTACTTTTAGAGGAATGGATCCATCACATGTTGCCCTAATTGATATATCATGGCCTAACTCTGCATTTGAAAAATATGAATGTGATAGCGATATTAAATTTGGAGTAAGAATAGATGAATTTTCAAAACTTATCAAAAGAGCAGATAAAAAAGACAGCATAGAAATTAGTATATCTGAACAAAATATGTTACTTGTAACCGTTGGAAAAAATAAAAAATACAAAATGCGTTTAATTGAAAGCTCTGCAACTGATACGCCTTTACCAAAAATTCCATATGATTCAAAAATCATTTTGTCATCTTCAAAGTTTGACAAAATCCTTGGTGATGTTCAAGTTGTATCTGATTATCTAACAATACACACATCAGATTCAAAAGGGGATTTTTCAGGGAAAGGTGATTCTGGTGAAGTTGTAATTGAACTTGATAAAAACGATGAAGATATTGAAGAAATTTCTTCAAAAGAAGACAGTGTGGGTACTTACAGTCTTGAATATCTTAATCCAGTTGTAAAAGCAGTAGGAACTACTGTGGGCTTTATTACATGTGAATTTTCAAGCGCAAAACCTCTGAGAATTGAATTCAAGGTGGCAAATATTGGCAGAATTCACTTTTACTTGGCTCCACGCGTAGAAAGTTAAAGCATTTAAAGATTAAGCAATTCAGGTATTTTGAATTGAGATTAGTAATAAAATATGGGGGAACATCAATTTCCGCTTCAAAAGACATTCAAGCTGTAGCTAAGTATGTTAATCAATTAGCAAAAAAAGATCAAATTGTTGTTGTTTGTTCTGCAGTTAGTGGAACCACAGATGATCTTATAGAAATATCTGAATCTATAAAAAAAGAAAATAAATCCAAAGCAGAACAACTCGCATCAAAAATTATCAATAGACATAAACAATTAGCAAAACAAACAATCAAAAAATCTGATTTACAAAAAAATTAATAACAAAACTAGATCAAGATTTTTCTGAACTTCTTGCATTAATTGATGGAATGGTATTGCTAGGTGAAGTTACTCCCAGATCAATGGATTATCTAATCTCCTTTGGTGAAAGATTATCAATTAAATTAATTTCATCAGCAATCAATGATTTAGGAAGAAAATCTATCCCTCTTACTGGAAAAGAGGTAGGAATTGTTACTGATTCTAAATATGGTGAGTCTAAACCATTAATGGATACAACTAGATTGAGAATATCAAAAACAATAGATTCTCTATTCTCAAAGAAAACAATCCCTGTTGTTGGAGGATTTTCAGGTGCTGATCAACATGGACATGTAACAACATTTGGTAGAGGCGGCTCTGATTACTCTGCTACAATTATTGGTTCTTGCATTAAAGCTGATGAGATTTGGTTAATGAGTGATGTCGATGGATTGATGACTGCGGATCCAAAGATTGTAAAAAATGCAAAATTACTAAAAGAAGTATCATACATAGAAGCAATTGAAATGGCTTTGTTTGGCGCAAAGCAAATTCATCCACGAACATTTGAGCCACTACTATCTAAGAAAATTCCAATGAGGATTAGAAGTTCTTTCAATATTGAAAATGAAGGGACATTAGTTACAGCATCTACTTCTACATCTGTTAAAAATACCGTAAAATGTGTAAGTAATGTTCGAAATAATGGATTAATTGATGTTCAGGGTGGTAGTATGGTAGGAACACCTGGTACAGCTGCTAAGATATTTGAAACATTAGCAAAAGCTGGAATCAATGTAATGATGATTTCCCAAAATCCCTCCGAATCAAGCATCACAATTGTAGTAAAGAATAATGATCTTGACAAAGCAGTTAGCGCCTTAGAAATGGAATTGCTAGGAAAAATTATTAAAAAATTGGATGTTACAACGGATGTTGCAATAATTGCGTTAATTGGTTCTGGAATGAGAGGAACCGTTGGAGTTGCATCAAAAGTTTTTAGAGCAATTGAGAAAAACAAAGTAAACGTATCAATGATAACACAAGGTTCATCTGAGCTCAATTTGGCATTTGTTGTAAAAAATTCTGATACAAATGCAGCCGTACGTGCTTTACATGATGCATTTGAACTTGAAAAAATCAATTAAGACAAATCATTTAAGGGAACACCATAAACAAGATTTATTGAAAAAATTAACTGTTGTTTTAATTATTGGAATTTTTGCAGCCACACTAATCTTTGTATCTACATCTTCTGATCAATTTGTTGATGCAGGTTCTACAAAAAAAATCCATTTTACTCAAACTATCACCTCCTCACAAGATCCTGGACAAGGACATGAAAATCATCAATTAGCACTTATCTTATCTCCAAACAAGGGAACTCTCTATGATGGTTCAATGACATTTACCTCAAGTGAACCTGTTCAGATTGTAGTTTTACATGAACTAAATTCCCAAGAATCTAAAGGTCAACCTATCTGGACAGTTGATGGAAAAACTGTTTATGGATTATCTCTGATTGATCTACAAAAAAAATCAGATTCTTTTGAATTTACTGGAGCTGCACTTGCATTACATTCTACTGATTCAAAAGAATTTACAGCAACTGTAAGTATAGATGGTTGGATCAGAGGGCAACCAACTGAAGTGATAATGCAAAAAATTGAATTACAAAAAGATCCAACATGGTCACTTTCAAGAGCAAATGTACCAGCTACAATACCAATGCATAAAGGAATCTATGGAGGTAATGACATTCTTTACATAATAACTGACTCCAGTGATGAAAATTATGCAAAAACACTTTCAGAAAAACAAAATTGGAATGTAGAGATTGCTCCAGTTATTGCTAACATACCTGAAAAAGCTCTTCAAAAATTATTCATTTTCAAAAATGGAGTTAGAGATGATGGAATCTATGGATTTCAAAATGAAGTATTTTCAAATACACCATCACAAGAGTCAGAATATAGCGCATTACGTTCTGTAGTTGAAGTTTCTTGGAAGATAGGTCAAAAACCTACAATATTAGAATCAGTAGATGATGTAATTGCAGCTGAAAAGGGTGGAAGAGTTGAATTTAATGAAACAGGAATTGTTCTTAATGCTCCTCAAATAATTTGGCCAGATGGACAAATGATGGAACGCTCTGATAAAGAGATCACAAATGAAATGTCCTATGGCGGAGGTCAAATTCTGGAAATAAACAGAGAAGAAATGACTGTAACTTTTGTAGCTCATAGGGGTTGGGGACCTAATGGGGAAACCATTTACTATATTGTAACTGATGCGACACCTTCAGGACCTGCAGAAACAATGGGCGTTACTTCATCTCCTGTTCTGTCAAATCTAATTGCAAATTCAGGAGCTGTAGATCTTTTCCAATTCAAAAATGGAATTAAAGGAACTGGTCCATTAGGGTTTCAACCTGGAATTGCAGGTGCCTCACTTGGCGATCCAAATTACAGTCCCATGTGGAGAATCTATCTAGTTGAATGGAACGATGCAAAGTCTGCAAAAATTCTAGAAACGAAATCAGATATTGACTCATTTCATGCTGATGATTTGCTATCCGTAAGTATTGCTAGACCTACTAACAGCGATCATATAGTTAATTGTCCATTCATAGATCCATTCCAATAGAAACTTCACTAAAGGGATAAATTACTTAAGAAAAAAATTATCTTAAAATTGACTGGTAAACTCTACATTGTAGGTGTTGGCCCTGGCCATCATGATCATATGACATTTCGAGCAAAAGAAGTGATTGCTGAAAGTGATACTATTGTTGGATATGAAACTTATGTAAATTTAGTTCAAGATCTTATTGGCGGCAAAACTGTTTATCGTTATGCAATGACACAAGAAGTTGAAAGAGCTCATCAGTGTATTGATCTTGCAAAATCTGGAAAAATAGTTTCATTAGTCTCAAGTGGGGATCCTGGAATTTATGGTATGGCTGGATTAATTTATGAAACCCTTGCTGAAACTGGTTGGGATCCTAAAGATGGTTTGCAAGTTGAGATAATACCTGGGGTATCTGCACTTAATTCATGTGCATCAATTATTGGCTCACCCTTAATGACTGATTTTGCAGTTGTTAGTATGAGTGATTTACTGGTTCCATGGGAAATTATAGAAAAAAGAGTTGAAGCTGCAGCACAAGGAGATTTTGTAATTGTAATTTACAATCCTGCAAGTAAAAAAAGAATTCATCAATTACAGGATACTAGAAAAGTTCTTTTAAAATATAGAAAACCTACAACTCCTGTTGCAATCATTAAAGGAGCATTCCGAGACTCTGAAACTATTGTTATGACTGATTTAGAAAATTTACCAAATCATTCTGATCAATTAGGTATGATAACTACAGTAATAATTGGAAATTCATCTACATATACTTACAAAGATTTAATGATTAATCCAAGAGGATACAAATCAAAATATAATTTAGAAGAACAAACTAATCCAAATCTTAAAGTCTAATAGCTTTTCTTTATAACCTCAAAAATCTCTTCACTTAGATTGAGTTTATCTCTAATTGGGGAAACTATCTTCACCAGATACTTTCCTACCGTTTGTTTTAAATCACCTGGATGTAACTTTTTTTGAGCAAAATCTGTTTCTAATTGATTGTAATCTGAATATGAGACATTGCCTCCAAATTTTTCAGGTCGTTCTACATCCATTTCATCAAATTCATGTAAAATCACTGTTCTTGCAATCTCTAATAATGGATTATTTTCAATATTTGCTTCTTCACACCAGGCTTTGCTAATCTTTTTCTTTATTTCATCATCTGTATTGTGAATAAAGATACCTGAATTTGGATCTGATTTACTCATCTTACCTAATATCTGAGAATCACTGGTTTCTGCAGGTTTTGAAAGTCCTGGTAATAATTTATGATGAACTGCAACAGGTACTTTCCATTTCATTTTTGGGAAAATCTCTCTTACTAACATGTGGATCTTTCTTTGATCCATTCCAGCATGGGCAATATCTACATCTAAAGAATGAATGTCTACTGCTTGCATTGCAGGATAAAGTAACTTTGCAACATCAATTTTTTTATCATCTTCTGAGCGACCCATAATTGTAAGTGTTCTCATTGTTCTTGCAATTGACATATGTTTTGTAAATTTAACAAGCTCAGACCAATATTCTGTTTTCTCTTCATATAATTTTGATCCTAAAACAATTTCTATATCTGGACAAACTAATTTGAAAGCATCATGATAATATTGTGAAACTTTTGATATGGCTTCCCAATCTCCACCAAGTTTGTCATTGATTAGAGTGTGCCAATCAGCAAGAAAAACTGTACATTTTACACCTGCTTTTACAAAATCATTGATTTTGAAACCGGTACTGATCAAACTGCCAAGATGCAAAAATCCAGAAATTTCTAAACCTATGTAATGTTTGGGTGATGAATTTGTTTTAAATAATTCAATTAATTCATCATGTGTCACTACTTCTTCTGTAGGTGGTCTTTCAATCAAATCCACTTTTTTTGTTATATCCAAATCAAAACAACTTTTGAGAAGTAAACGTATAAAGTTATTCAAAATAGTTGATTTAATTTGTAAGCTTTGAATAGAAGATATACTTAGAATAGTTATGACTCTTGAAGAAGGATTGGAATTAATTGAAAATTACAAGAAAGGTTTAGAAAAATTTTTAGAAACATTACCCGAGAAGTCAGTTCAATTAGGCTCAGAAATGATTCAAATTCTTTCATTGAATTCCAAAAATGAAATAAAAAATTTAGAATCTATTGAAAAAGCGCTTAAAAGACCACCAAAATATGAATCTGGTTTATCAGATTAATTTTTTAAAACCTACTTACAATTTTTCTTGTGCTTTCTTAAATCCTCTTGAGTGTCAAATTCAGTTCCACAAACTCTGCATTTCTCTTTTTTCTTATTATGTGCTTTTTCTTCATGTTTTTTTAATCGGTCATGATCCGAAAGAACTGTACCGCATTTTTTGCATTTTAATTCATTTTTACTAGACCCGAATAATCCCATGTTGGAATTATCCCTGTATACTAGAAATAGTTTTTTTGATAATTAATCTAGAAGCCTATGATCTGTTTAAAATTCTGGTTCCTCTAGGCTTTTTCTTGGTTTTATACTCAGATAGAATGCATGAGTGCTAATTATAAAAGCTGCAAGAAATACTTTGGTTGCAAAAACTAAATTCCATGGTCTATTTGGGTCTGGATAAGCAACAGACAATCTATCAATATCAGGAACTATCCCATTAATGATTCCCGCAGATATCTGTGCATTCAAAACTGTAAAATTGTATAGTACTTCATAAAGAGTAATTATAGAAAATCCTAGTAACATTAACTGAAGCAAAGCCATCTTTGTCCCAACAATTTTATCTCCTGCAGTTCTTCTCCAACCAATTCTTGAAACACAATACCATCCAATTATTGTAGAAAAAAATATCCAAGTTGACACCCTAGCGAAATTTTCAAATGGAATAGCTGTATTGTGAATTGCTTCTCCCATTACATAAGTTCCATTCTCCATCCATTCTAACATGGTAACATATACGCCAAAAACTAGTGTAGATAACATAATGAATCCACAAATATAGAACACATACAGATAGACTTTGTAACCAGAGTCTGATTTTTCAAGATGACGTGGCTTCATAATGCCGATTGGCAAATTTTGAAATATAAAAATTCATGTTTATTTGATGAGATTTATAGACTAGAATGAAAAACATCAATTATTGAAAATTGCAATAAATATTCCCATATTAGGTAAGGAAGAGATTTCTGCAGTCACATCCATTCTTAAAAATGGTGCTTTAACCTCAGCAGCTAGTCAGGGCGGACCTCATGTTCAAGCTTTTGAAAAATCTGCCGCCACCTTTGTAAAATCAAAATATGCAATTGCAGTCAACTCTGGGACTGCTGCGTTACAAGCTGCTCTATATGCACTAGATGTAAAAAAAGGTGATGAAATTTTAATACCATCATTTACTTTTGTTGCAACTGCAAATGCTGTTGTTTCAACTGGAGCAAAACCTGTCTTTGTTGATATTCTAAAAGAAAATTATACAGTAGACCCAGATGATCTAGAAAAAAAGATTACAAAAAAAACACGGGCAATAATTCCAGTTCATCTTTATGGAAATGTAGCTGATGTAAAAAGACTATCTGAAATCTCAAAAAAATACAATCTACCTATTATTGAAGACTCTGCCCAATCATTAGGAAGTACATACAAAGGAAAACATGCTGGTACTTTCTTTGAAATGGGATGTTGGAGTATGTATCCTGCAAAGGTAATGACTGCAGGTGAAGGTGGATTTATTGCAACTAATGATAAAAAACTTAGAGACAAATTACTTATGATTAGAAATCATGGAATGGTTCATGGATATGACACTAAAATCTTAGGATTAAATTTACGATTACCTGAAATTAGTGCTGCAATTGCAACTATACAAATGAAAAAACTCCCACACTTTTTAAAATCTAGAAAGAAAAATGCAGAACTTTTAACATCATTACTGACTGATCTTAAAGTTGTACTTCCACACCAAAGAAAAAATGAACATGTAAACTGGTATCTTTATACGATTGCAACTGAAAAACGCGATAACCTTTTGAAAAAATTAAATCAAAAGGGGATAGGTGCAGCATCTTACTATCCTACACCAGTTCACAAAACCCCATTTTACAGTCTAAACACTAAACTTCCAGTTACTGACTGGGCTTCAACACATGTCTTATCTTTACCAATTCATCCAAAAGTTACTCTAAAAGAGATTGAATTTATTGGTCAAACTATGCGTGAATTATTGTGAATGTTGTAGGAGAGGCTATTGGAGAATTATGTAAAATCATATTGCCAATACCTGAGGAATATTATTTTGGTAATCCTGACTCTTCAATAGCGATTTGTACTCTTTCAAGCATAAATTTGCTAAAAAACTTAGCAAATTCTGAAATTCTAAACCATATCTCAATAGCGGGAAGACTTCTTTCTGAAAATAAGGGAATTGATTCAATCATTGAATATGTAAATAAAAATCAAAAAATCAAGACTATCATAGTTTGTGGAAAAGAGGTTTCTGGACACAAAGCTGGTCATTCTTTATTTGCAGTACACAAAAATGGAGTTGATGAAAATAAAAGAATAATCAATTCAACCAGTCCAGATCCATATCTTACTGTTTCAAAATTTAAAATACAATATTTTCAAAATAATGTAAACCTTGTAAATTTAATTAATGAAACTAATTATGCAGAAATTCTGAAAATGATTAAAATTTTCTAATATCCGTTTCTTTGTCTTTCTCGGTTGATCTCATTTTTCTTTTTGTATTCTTCCACAATATCATCTGGAGTAAGGTTTAGCTCCAAAGATGCCTGTACAACAAAATGCCATATGTCAATTAACTCTTCTCTTGCTTCTGCTTGATTGAATTCAACTGGTAACTTCCACCATTTCCAATTAGTTGTCCTTTGTAGCTCTACTGCTTCATGCATTATTGCAGTACATAGAGCAGAAATTCTTCCTTCTGAATCTTTAGGATATCTATCTAATTTCATCATCTCAGAGAGACCTTTTTTGAAGTTTGAAAATTATCTCTAATCGATCTTCATATTTTTCAGATATTTCTTTTGACAATTGTAAATTAATTTGAGAAATAATTGAACTTAAGTCTTTTTAGAATCGAATCATCTTTTCATAAATCTTAACTCGTTTTGCAATATCACCATTTTTGATTTTTAGCAATCCATCCAAACCATACCTTTCAACTGCAAATGATCCTAATACATTTCCATAAACGACTGCTTTTTTAATATCTGATATACTGGTTGATTTCTTGCTTGCTAGATATCCTATCATTGCACCTGCAAAAGAATCTCCTGCGCCTGTTGGGTCTACTACATCCTCTAACGAAAAACCTGCTGTAGGAAAAATTACGTCATCATAAAACATCAAAGATCCATGTTCGCCCTTCTTGATAATCACATATTTTGCTCCCCATTGCATCATTTTTTTTGCACATTTAATCAAATTGAATTCTTTTGTAAGGAGTTTAGCTTCTTCATCATT
>NZ_AEXL02000140.1 GCF_000242875.2 Candidatus Nitrosopumilus salarius BD31
GTTAGAAAAGATTTGGGATTGTCAATGAAAAGTCTTAGTTTTACTGGAATTATGGATAAAGCAAAGAAGAAATGGAAAACACTTCCACGTCAAGTTAGAGTTGTAATTGCATTAATGTCCTTTTTGAAAATGGATTTTGATAAACTGATGAAAATTAAAATTGAAGATATTGATATGCCAAACAAAAAATTATTTTATTGGGATTTTGGAGATTCACAATCAAAATCCATTGACATGGATCCTGAAAGTCCTTATTTCAAACAATTAACAAATACTGTACAAGGCGAACCATTGACCACATTTTTGACTAAAAGATTTCAGCGTATAGGTCCTACAACCGCTCTCAAGTTTGCAGAATTTGCTGGATTCAAGCCTGAAAAACGAATGGGTACTATGACAAATCAAGAGTTGGTAAATCTCAGTGATTCCTTACAAAAATATGATGATTTCCTTGCCCCTGATCCTAGCTGTCTTGCACCTCTTGGAGAAGCACCTTTAGAAAAAGGAATAAAAAAATTCTTTAATCCTGATTTTACTGCTGTAGTTCAACGTCCTGCATCTGCATATTCTGGGTTTCCTTTCATTATCGAGATGGGTATTGCATATGGTGGTGACATTAAAACTGGTGGACCTCATGTTTACAGATATGCTAATCGAATTCCATTACTTTATGATGAAGGAAGTGATGTAGTGCTCAAAGTTGTAAATGATACAGACTGGGGCAGATACAAGGTAAAAGGTGATCCCCCATTCATCATTGTCTCTCATATCTGC
>NZ_AEXL02000139.1 GCF_000242875.2 Candidatus Nitrosopumilus salarius BD31
CCTTTCATTTGTGCTCTATAACTAAGATCAAGATCTTCAACTAATGTTGCAGTATGCCAACCTCCCGCATCCTCAATACAACTACGTTTCCAGATTCCAGCAGTGCCATTAAAATTCATGAAGAGATGAGAATTGCTTTTTGCTTTTTGTTCAATAAGAAAATGAAAATCAAGACTAAGTGCTTGTGCTTGAGTAATTGCAGAGTAGTTTTCATTTACATGCCCCCAACGACATTGAACAAGACCAATGTTTGGCTTTGAAAAATGAGGGATTGCTCTTTTTAGAAACCATGTAGGCGGAATAAAATCAGCATCAAAAATTGCAACAAGTTCAGTGTTGGTAGTTTGCATGGCATGTTTTAATGCACCAGCCTTGTACCCTTTTCTTGTACCACGTCGGACATGTTCAATTTGGAATCCTTGTTTTTGATAGTCATCAACAACATTTCCGAGTAATTCAACTGTATCATCATCAGAATCATCGCAGACCATTATTCGCATCTTGTCTTTAGGATAATCCATGTTGCAAACTGCATCTACAAGTCTCTTGGCAACATACTTTTCATTGTATATTGGTAGTTGAATTGTAATTGATGGGGTTCCCCAATCAGTTTGGACAAGAGTGTTTTTCCGTCTAGAAAGAAATGCAAGATAGTAAAAATTGCAAGTGTATGCAGTAATTACAATAGCTGATAAAATAAACAGATCAAATACTAACTGAGTGAAAGGGTTGATTGCCATATCCCTAATTCCATAGAACCGCTAATCGCTATTTATACTTGCAATTGATTACCAATTATTTTTGCTCAAAGATCTTGATTGCCTGAGGAGGACATACACCTTCACATGCAAGACAGAAAATACAATCTGGCTCTTTTGACATTAATGGTTTCTTGTCAGAGGCAGGATTTCCAGGAGTGTCAAACCACTCATAAACACCAACAGGACATGCTTCTATGCATCCACCATCTGCAATACAAATATCATAATCTACGGATACAAATTCGCCCCAGACACCCATGATGCCATTACTTGTGCCCTTTCTACCCCAAGTTTTGATTGTATGTTCTGGTGCTTCATATGGAGAAGATTGTTTCATTTTTGATTTGTAGTCCACATCAATTGGACCAGGCTTTGCACCATCTGGGATTTCAATTTCTGCATCATCCTCTTCTAGATCATCGTCCTTTGCTTCAACAGGTTTTGGTTTTGCGCCAAGAACAATTTTTGCAAGGGGAGTTAGTTCTTCAAGTTTTTGAATTGCAGCAACTTCAGAAATTTTTTCGGTCTTTGCCAAATATGAAACCATCTTGTCAGCCAAGATAGTGTTACGTAAAATAGTATCTATAACCATTTTTGCAAAATGATCTGCTTTCTTTCTGTAATCTTTGACCCAGTTAGGATCACCGAATTTCTCTATTGGAAAAATTTGATAAATAATGTCCACTACTTCACCAGTAACAATTTCCACTGTAACTGACAAATCAACTTCTTCGTAACCTTTTGCATCTGGATCATCCATGTTATGCTCTGTCCATCTGTATGTTGCAAAAATTCTATCAGCATACATATCCATTTCAAATGCTTTTTTGAGACCATCATGAACGGATTTTATTTCAAGAGGATCTTCAAGTTTAATTGGTAATCTGTACAATCCAAGTTTGAAACCATGTA
>NZ_AEXL02000138.1 GCF_000242875.2 Candidatus Nitrosopumilus salarius BD31
TTATTTTTGCAAATCAGTATTTAGGATATACTGATAATTTCTACGTGTCTGCACTATTCATTAATTAGGAAAAATTTCAAACTAATCATAGATAATTTCTACTTGAAGTTTATATCAAAATTATCGCTATCTAATTTATGTTTCGTCTAAAAAAGAAAAGAGAATTTGTATTCATTCCTATTCCGTCAATCTCACGCATACACCCACAAGACTAGTTTTTGGTAAAAATAAAAGACACAACTTGCTCTAATTTCTGTTGAATGTAAAGCAAAAAATTATACTCATTGTATCCGTACAAATTGCTCTAATCATCGGTAGTTTTACGTTTAATGTATATCTTGAATCTGAATGGCTTGAATTTGGACAATCAATTAATCGTGCAGGATTAAACCGATTTTTGACTAGTGAGACGCATCTACAAGTACAAAATTTAATTATTCAAAAAAATTTTGATGAAATACCACAATCGCTTGAAAAACTGAAAAATAATTTGTTGGTAATAAAAGATGGTGGCACAATTGAAAATGTCCCTCTAAAGCCGTTACCTGAAGAATTACAAAAGGATTGGAATAAAGTATATGCTGACTATTTGATCTTTGAAAAAGATATCTCAAGTTTATCTGATGTGGATCCTCAAAAGATCTCAAATTTTCAAATATCTGTTGATGAATCTTCAAATAATCTAATTGAAAGCTCAGATCATTTTGTTTTTAAAATTACTATATTTCTTGAAAAATTACATACAATGCTAATTAAATTACAAATTGTTTTGTTATTTACAAATACGCTAGTTCATCTGTTAATGATATATCTAATATTTTTAATTTTAAACAGAGATGCAGAAGAAAAAATTCAATTAGAACGATTTGCAATTATAGGCAAAATAGGAGCAACTATTATACATGATTTAAGAAATTCTTTAACCGTGATAAAAGGATCTATCGATATCTTAAAACTACAAAAAAATAATACTGAAGATAAATTTAAAGAAAAACAATTTCAAAAGATTGATGATTCTATTCGTAAAATAAAATACCTGACAAGTGATATTCTAGATTACACTAGAATCACAAAACTAAATAAAGAAGAATTTATTTTTTCTGAAATTGTTCAAAAATCTCTTGATGAGGTTGATGTTCCAAATCAAATAATAATTACATTGCCGTTAAATGATTACAAAATTAACGCTGATAAAATAAAACTTCAAACTGTAATTTCAAATTTAATTAAAAACTCAATAGATGCGATTGGTGATAAAGGAACAATTATAATGGATTTAAAGAAAAATATTAATTTTTTTATATTTTCAATAACTGATTCAGGAAATAGTTCTCTTATGAATACGTCCAAAATTTTTACACCACTATACACTACAAAACAAGAGGGAACAGGTTTAGGATTGGCAAGCTGTAAAAGAATCATGAAGGAACATGGAGGAGAAATCACTGTTAGTACAAATCCTACAAAATTTACCCTGTTTATCCCTAGAAAATAAAAATTTAGAGCCTATTTTTTAGCATAAAATTTTTTTGCAAGCTCTTTTAATTTTTCAGCAGAATATGGTTTCTCAATTAATTCCAAGGCATTTTTACTTTTTGCCTTTTGCCATTCTGAATAATCAGCATGTGCAGTCATAAATATGATTTTTGCATCTGGAAATTCTTTTTCGATCTCGAAAAATGTTCTATATCCATCCAACTTTGGCATTTTTACATCAAGAAAAACTAATCCTGGTTTGTGTTCTTTATATTTTGATATTGTCTCTAAACCATTTCTAGCTTGAACCACATCAAATCCGAATAATTCTAACAACGTACTAGTTGTATCTAATACTGCAGAATCATCATCCGCTACTAGAATTGTTCCTTTTTTATTCATACCTAATAATTTTAATAATGACTTTAAATTTAAACAATTGAAATATCCTCTAATTTTTTTGAGCGTTGTTTATAGAAATTCTTTGCTTCTGAAAGAAAATCTGAGAACCATGTTTGTAATTCATGATCTTTTCTAAGAACTTTGTAAAGAATTTTTTCATTCCTTTTATTTTTTTATCTTCCATTAAATTTGGAAAATATAACATTGTAACATAAAACCATAGAGAAATTGCTTCTCCAATTTTTTGTTCATTAAACGATTCTGTAAGTGTATTCACTTTAATTCCAAAAAATGAAATTAACTCATAAAATTCATCTTTTTCAATACTTATGATGTTTAAATTGTCAAATAGTAATCCTTTTCCAAGTAATGAAATGTTGTATACATATTTGCCTATAACTGATTTCAAAAATCCCCACTTACCAAAAACCAATGGGAGAATGATTTCATAATTTTTTGCTACTCTATCTACTTCTTTTTCACTAAAATTCATTTGATCTAAACAATAAAGAATACCAAAAAGAGATAACCTATACCTATTTCCAGAATTCCTTTTTGTAGATATGCTATCAACTAATACTAGATTTAGATCAATTATTCCGTCTGAATGTGTGCCTCTGTCTGTTCTACCTATTAACAAACGTCGATATTCTTTTTCTTTAGAACGAATTTTTGAATTATCAGTTGCAAATCTAATCTTTGCCATCTCCCATGTAGTCATAGGTCCTTCCAAAGCCAATATTTTAATAATTCTCTGGACATTTTGATGATGTTTTGATTTTGAGGATTTGTTTCCGTATAATTGATGAGCAGTTGGACGAATATAGTACTTGTATGAAAGCAAATTTGGCATTTTTCCTTCATTAAGAATAACCATACCGCAAGTGGTATGATAATTTAATATAAAAATTCGTATTTACATAAATTGAGATGTCAAGACGAGTGACAATTATGCTTGAAGACGATTTGGTAAAGAAGCTTAGAGTTAAGCAATCTAAAATGCTTCAAGAAACAAATGATACTGTTAGCTTCTCACATGTGATAAATGAAACATTACGAACTTGCTTAAAGATGAAATAATTTTCTCTGAATCTTAAATCTCGATTCTGATAAATCCGTTATTTATAATCCATTGTATACTTTTTACGAATTCATCATCTGATAACAATCCCTGACTCCACCATCCAGCATTTTTCCGTAACCATGAAGGCAAGTTTGACTGAGAATCCTCATTTGATACTGTATCTTTTGGTATGGTGATTATTTCTTGCTTTACGAGGTATTCAAGACCTACTACAAAATCCTTATCTGAAATTTGTGTTAGAGACCACCACTTTGCATTTTTTCTTACCCAATCTGGTATCTTTGTGATCTGTTCTACAAAGTACTTACCATCTTCGGTTCTACACTGTCTTGGATATGATTCCATTATTGGATTTCCAGCAGATATACAATCATCAAAATTATCTATTGGTTCATCTAATGGAACAATTCGAAGAATTCTATCATCATTTGTATCTGGAGATCCTCGTCCATCTTGATTACTAGTAAGAATATACAAAAACCCATCAGGCCCAGTCCTTACATCTCGTAATCTTCCAAACTCATCTTGAAATAATTTTTCGTGAGAAATTACTCTGTTGTTTTGTAAATCAAAATCTATCATGTGTAAATGATTTCCTCTTAATGTTGCAACAAAAAACTTACCCGTCCATTGTGGAATTTTATCGCCATAGTAAAATTCGGCCCCTGATGGTGCCCATGTTTCATCCCCCGTATGTAGAATTGGATTTTGTAGTCCTTCTGCAGTATCATCACCAATAATGTCAGGCCAACCATAATTTGTACCTGGAATAATCACATTAACTTCATCATGGGCAACTCCTCTCCAACCAGAAGGACCGTGTTCTGTTGCAACAAGATTTCCTGAACTATCCCAGTCAATACCTTGTGGATTTCTGTGCCCAATTGAATAAATCGGAGACTCTTTCCATGGGTTGTCTTTTGGATTTGTTCCATCAGAATTAATTCTTAAAATCTTCCCTCCCAAAGAATTCAGATCTTGTGATAATACTGGATTTCCAGCTTCACCTGTTGTAATGTAGAGTTTCCCATCTGGCCCAAACTTTATTCTGCCACCGTCATGGAATGGTCCTCCTGGAATTCCATCAAGCAATACCTTGTCCTCAATAATCTGTCCATCTGATAGTTGATAACGAACTAATTTGTTTGTAATTGATAAAAATTCATTGTATGTGTAATACAGATAGATGTATTTGTTTTCATCATAATTTGGATCCACAGCAATACCTAGTAATCCTCCTTCCACACCTCCAACATTGACTGATAATAGTGGTTCTTTTAATAATTGACCATCTTCAATAATTCTGAGATGTCCGTTTCTTTCAGTGAACAGCATTGTTTTGTCAGAAATCCAATCAATACTCCATGGAATGTTTAGATTCTCAGCTACTGTTTCTACGCTTACACCGTATTCTGGATAATCTTCTGCATATGCTGCTGGAAAAATAAATAGTGAAATGAAAAAAATTATTTTCTTCAATATCATTATGTATTCTTTTTACAATTAATGTTGATTGTTATTGCAATAAAAAAACGAGGAATGCTGGAAGACAACACAATTTTAGATGTTCCCATCTTTTCTTGCGTCTTCCTTTTTCCTATCTGCCTGCCTCCTCAAAGCATATTCTTCAAATTTCGGCTGGTATGATAGTCCTCGTCAAATATATGATGTGACGATAGAATTTAAACTGATCTTAATTAAATCTTAACATTTGTTTATTATTTAAATCAAAATCAGTACAAACATAAATGTTAATGGGATATAAATGATCTCTATCTTGTGAGTCTTTTTGCTCTTTGAAATACTTCCGACCACTGACTCCAAGTGAGTCTTCCTGTCTGTGTATTTTGTTTAGAAGGATGATATGATGTAAGAATTTTGATTTTATCATATCGGAATAATTTATTATGTCCAAACTTTTCTGATTTTACCTTATACAATTTGCATGATGCATCATATGCAATTTTTCCAAGACATAAAACGGTTGTAATATTTTTTAGAATTTCTTTTTCTTGCACTAAATATTCAAAACAAGTTTGCATCTCTTCTCTTGATGGTTTGTTTTGAGGTGGCGCACATCTTACTGTAGCAGTAATGTATGCATTTTTTAACACCAAACCATCATGTATATTCTGACTAGTTGGAATTGAAGCAAATCCATATCTGTGCATTGCTTTTGCTAGCCAATCCCCTGACGAATCCCCTGTAAACATTCTCCCTGTTCTGTTTCCGCCATGAGCTGCAGGAGCTAACCCTACAATTAGCAATTTGGCATTTATATCACCAAACCCTGATAGTGGTTTACCATAATATTTTTCATCTTTGAATCGCCTAACTTTGTTTTTTGCAATATCTCTAATGTACACTGATAATCTTGGACATTTTTTACAAGATGCAATTTTTTTGTTTAGTGATTCAATTTGCTTCAACTATTTGGTTTTGTCTGGTGTTAATAATACCTTTTTCTAAATCATTTTCTACAAAAACTGATTCTATGTTTCCATGTCTGTTTGAATAATGCATTACTATTCCATATGGTAGTTTAGTTTGTCCGATATATTTCATACTTTTCATTCCAAATTTTATACTTAACAAAATGTATGTTCAAAAACTACACTTGCACCGGATCCCTATCAAGATTGATTCCAATTGATTCGGCCCATCTTGCAATCTGTTCTACAAATTCATTTTCATTTTGTAACTTCATGAGAAAACTATCTATTTTTCTATAAAAGAAATTACTATCAATTTATCTATTATTTAGGAAATATGCTTACTAGGCACAAATTTGACAAAAAATGTCTTATTTGTAATAAAGTATACTACGATCTGATCCGTTATTCTTTATATGTCAAAATCAAATAATCTTGTAATGAAAAATAGACAACTTCTAAGCATTGTTTTTTCATTGATCATGTTTACCGGCGTTACTGCTGGTAGTGCAGCATTTGCTGATTCAGATGATCTTGATGAAACAGATGAAGTAACTTCTGAATTAAGAGATATTGAAGACAACTCTGAAACTGAAGATGAAACTGAAGATGAAACTGAAGGTGAAACTGAAGGTGAATTAGATGATAATAGTAAAAGCCTTGATGATAGACTAGAAAGATTTTGTGATATGAATGACGAAGATAAACGTCAATTATTTGCAGATCATCCTAGACTAAAAGACTTCGTTGATAGATTAACAAAATCTTGCCAAATGTCTGAAGATGAAAGAGAAATAGCAATCGATGCTTTAATCAAAGAACACTTTCCTGGAGAACTAGAACGTCATCAACTCAGAGAATATTCAGATGAATACCACATGAATCCTGAAAAAGATATGAGAGTTATGCTTGACAAATACTGTGAATTGTCTGATGAAGACAAGAGAGCATTTGTTGCAGAACATGACAAAGCCGAAGATCATGTTGAGAAAATGAATCAATACTGTGTACTAACTGATGAAACAGATAGAATGAATTTCATTAAAGAACACAGAGATGAGCACATTGCTCAAATGGATAAACAAATGATGGACAATATGTCTGATCATATGGATTATGATCGACTTTGTACACTCTCAGAAACAGACAGAGCTTCTGAAATTACTGATGTTGCAAAACTTGATAGAATTTCTGCTTGGTGTCAAATGACTCCTGATGAGCGAGAAGACTACTTGAAAGAGTATCATGATGACAAAATACATGACTTTGATGGAATGTCAGATATGGCAAAAGACAAACTTCATGAAAATAAAATTAAGATGTCTGATAAATCTGATCGTCTAAAAGCAATGATCATGGATAAACGTGATATTTCTGATGAGAGACAAGATGAAATCAGAATGAAATACATTGAGAAACATGGTGATTTAGACGAGAAAAAGTCTGCACTCAAAATGAAATTCAAAGAATACATGAAAGAAATGAGAGTCAAAATTTCTGATGAGAGAAAAGCTTCAATTCATGATAGATTGGCAGAGATGAAAGCCTTCAAGGCAGAACTCCGCGAACGAGCATCTGATATGACAGACGAAGAAAAACAACAACTTAGAGAAGATTTCATTGAAAAGGCAAAAGATATGCAATTAGCATGGATTTCCCCACGTACCCAAATAACTGCTGGCGTTGACGCCGCAGAAGTTGAGTGTCGTGAAGGATACAGCCTTGTAATGAAAGCATCAAATGGCGTTCCAATATGTCTTAAAGCAGATACTGCACTTAAGATGATAGATAGGGGAATTGTAGTTCCTGCTAACTAACCTTTCTTTTTTATTTCCAAAAATTTCTATAAATTACAGCTAAATTATTTTTGCAAGGTATGCACACTTTGTTAACTAGTGATGTAATCAATAATTAAATTCTAAATTTATCTGATTGCAATGATTTTCCATGACGAAGAATTAAACAATAATGACTTTTTTGAAGCGCTTGAAAAATTATTAGATCCTAAAGATATTGAATTGATGAGGCAAGAATATCAAAATGATTGATTCGGAAAAATTATATACAAAAATTGAAATCTATATCCAAAAATGTCTTAGAGGAAAAACTCCATTTAAAGACACATCTGATTTTATCCAATATATTGCAAGAAAAGAACAGGCAAAAAAGTCAAAACTGGAAAATCAGTCATAAAGTTTGAGAATACCTGATTTCATCTACTAGAAAGATTCTTAGATATTTGTACACTAATACTTCATTATGGATAATCCGACTGAAATCAATTCTGTATATTGGGATGAGAAGACAAAATCATGGAAGTATAGGATGGTTAAAGTTGAAGAATATCATGGGTTTGTACAATGTCAATACTGTCACCAACCGATATCTCATAATATCAAAACTGACGGTGAATTCAAAGTAGTATATGTAAAATGTAGATGCTCTAGAAGCTGAATTTCTTCTAAAATGGTTATAGTATGCTATTTTTACCAAAAATAAGCTAGTTGCCACTAGATGAGAATTTAGATCAATTTTAAATATCATTTTCACGTATAGATTATGACGAGAAGCCGTTATTCTGCGTAGTAGAATGAATGGTTGGAAAACACATCATGTTAGGTATACGTCCTAGAATTGGTGTTTTCCATGTATCTCGTTGTTTTAAGAAACAAACTTTATTCTATATAGAATACGTAGATATTCATAATTCGTACACTCTAAACCTAATACTGTTTACTTTGATGTAATATTATGAAATTGTATGATTTTGATATCATCGAGTGTTATGATGATGACGATTATGACTTTGATGATGACTCAGATTAGTTCATAGATTTTTTAATTAAATTACAGTTTACCTGTATTCATCACCACAATCTCCAATGACATTAAACAAGTCATTTGATCTTGTAGTAATTTCATCTATTGATAAAATGTCATCCGAGTCTAATTTTACCTCAAAAATTTTAGCATTATCTTCTCTGTGATTAATGATTCCTAGTCTTGCTCCTATAATTACTCCTGCAACTTGAGGTTTGTCTAAAATAAATCTCGTTGCAATATTTGCAATACTACACTGGTGTTTTTTTGCAATACCATCCAAGATATTCAGTAATTCTTGAAATAATTTCCATCCACCCCAAGCATCTATCATATTTTTGTATTTTTGCAGACTGGGTGTGGATAGTTCCCCTCTATGTGGCTCATCTACTCCCAAATATTTTTCTGAGAAAAATCCACCAAGTAATGTTCCATATGTTAGAATCTTTATTCCATGTTTTGTAAAAAATGATGTCATAAGTTTTTGTGGTCTTTGATCTAAAATAGAATATTGAACCTGATTTGATACAATCTTAAAACCATTTTCTATCATTATTCTTACTCGCTCAGTATCAAAGTTCGTTAGTCCCAGATGTTTAATTTTTTGCTCGTTTTGTAATTTTGATAAATGATTTAACGCATCAAGATAGCTTACATTATTGTAATCCCACCAATGAAATTGTAGTAAATCAATACAATTAGTATCCATTTTTTTTAATGATTGGTCGATATAATGAGTTACAATGCTATTGCTCATTGGTCCTGGATTTGGGACAAATTTGGTTAATGCTTGAAATTTTTCTTCCTTACCTATCTTTCTTCTAAAATTACCAATAAGTGACTCTGCTGGGCCATAAATGTCTGCAAGATCCCACGTTGTAAATCCACACTTTTGATATTTTTCCATATCGTTAATTGCTAATTCTGAATCAATTTGACCGTGACCTCCTGACACTTGCCACATTCCATTTAAGATTCTGCAAATCTCAAAATCATTTGCAAGACTAGTCTTCTCTATTGCTGGGTGAGAATCACCATCAGATATTTTTTCTGACAAACAATACACATAGTATCTCTAGTGTATAAATTTCCAATGTAATTTGGAAATTCTCAAACTGTATATTTCAGAAATTGTTTTCCAATATACTTAATTCCATTAATTTTATTAAAATCATATGAATAATAAAATTGAAGACAAGATCCAATCAATCATTATTGAAACATTTCAAGACGTAGAGTCTGAGTGGATAAGCTATTTTCAACATAAAGCAGAACAAATGCATTTGGACAAAAAGTCCTTCTTTATTGGAATGATGTATCCAAAAATCACAAAGAATCTAGAAGATAATAATATCCACATTAGGATAAAATCTGATTCTTGGGGTGATCATGAAAATCAAAGAATCAACTCAATGCTTGATGAATTATATGAAAAATATGTGTGATTTTCAAAAATCTATATTTTTTTACTAACAGAAATATCTAAATCATAACCATCTAAGAGATAATCATCATGGAACTCCCTAGAGGAATGAAAGATTTTGATGGTCAAGAAAATGCCAACATTGAACATATTAGATATCACTTTAAACAATTATCCAATTTGTATGGTTTTTCATTTATGGATCCATCTCCAATTGAACTACTTTCAACTCTGGAAACTAAATCAGGTCCAGGAATTAGAGATGAAATTTACTATTTCAAAGATAAAGGGGATAGAGAAGTTGCACTGCGATTTGACTTTACCATGGGATTGACAAGATATATCGCATCACAAAAATCAATGAAGCTTCCAGCTAAACTCTCGGCATTTGGTGGTGTATTCAGATATGACGAACCACAAAAGGGAAGATACAGGTATTTTCACCAATGGGATATTGAAATATATGGTAAAGCTAGCCTTGAATCAGAATCTGAAATCATAGAAATCACATCTCGTTTATTTGATTCTCTTTTACTCAAAGATATAGTTATTGACATAAATCATAGAAATTTGGTAGAGTCATACATTAACAAAGTTTTCAACTCTAAAGATCCAGAATTGGTATCTGATATTTTACGGGCTGTAGATAAGATAGCAAAAAAATCAAAAAATGAAATCTTGAAAGAATTTCAATTAAAAGGATACGAATCAGAAAAATTAGAAAAAATTTTAGAGTTTTCACAAATCAAAGGTTCAATTCAAGATGTTGAAAAATTATTTGATATTACTCAGTTGGAATCATGGGGTGAACTAAAACAAGTTATTGATTCCCTAGAAAACAGAGGTGTATCAAACGTACGAATTAATTTTGGAATTGTACGTGGGCTTGATTATTACTCCGGAATTGTCTTTGAAGTATTTGATAAAAACTCAACTCTTGGTGCTCTTGCTGGTGGAGGAAGATATGACACACTAACAAAAGCTTTCAACAGAGAAGATATTGGTGCTACTGGAGTTGCAGGAGGGGTGGAGAGAATTATTCTTACAATGCAAGAACAAAATATTATTCCTGAAATGTTACAAAAACGAGTTGCAGTGTTATACATTAATGAAGAGATGCAAAAAGTAGCACATTCAATTACATCTCTGTTGAGACTTAACAACATTCCAACTGATATTGACTTAGCTGGACGCAACATGAAAAAACAGATGGATATTGCAAATAATGCAAGATTCTCAATTATAGTTGGACCTCAAGAACTAGAGCAAGGAAATGTTGTTCTCAAAGACATGATTAATGGTACAGAAGGAACCATCTCTCTAGAAAAACTCACAGAGGATCCCAAATCTATTCTTAATTTAGAAAAGCTCTAGTTAACATCATTATTTCAGGACCTGTAGTTAGTGACCCTACCACAACATTGTGATTATTTACAAGAATTCCTGATGAAACATATGGAATGCCATTGTTAATGGTACTGTGTTCAATTTTCACGCCTAGTACATTTGCCATCATTTTCATATCCTCCTCATCAGCTTCTGGATGGATTACCCCCCCGGTAGCATTTGCAACAAGTACAACTCCTGTTTGATTGAATCCAGCTATTTTTTTCTGAATTACCTCAACTCCAAGTACATCTGAAATTGTTTTACATGATTCTTTAGATAACCATGGAGAGACTATTGCACCTTTATCATTTGCACATATGACATTCCCAAGTGCATTAAATTTTGTATCAAGAACACCTATTTCTAAATCAGTCTCTTTTTTCAAATAATCATATTCATTTTGATAAGCAGTAGTTGGCAATAAGATTCCCTTATTGTTCATCACACATAGTGCACCAATTAATCTTGTATTTGCAATTGAAGTGTAATGAACATCCACATCAAGATATTTTGCAAGATTATCTGCTTTTGTTTTGGCAAATCCCATTGGAACTAAAATTATACTGTCATTTACTTTGATGTAGACTCCAAGGTTCGGGCCACGATATACATCATACTTGATAATATCCATATCAGCAGTATTGATCGTTCAGCGTTATGAACGTAAGGAAATTTTCATTCCTAATTTGATCTGATACTAACAAATGTCTTCCTACTGCCTCCATCTAGCTTTAAATAATAACTCAAAGGAATTTGTAATATGCCGATAGCAGAAAATTTCCCTGAAGGTCTTAAACCAACTGGCAAAGTTTCCCTAAGTGATGGAAATTTCCATATTATGTGGGGTCCAGGTAAAAAGACAAACATTGATGGTTCACCAGCTGAGGCATTTGCAGATGCAGATGTTGTAGCAGCATATGCTGCTAGAGGAGAAGAACAAGTTCCTCTTGGTGTAAGTGGTACAATGGTTGCAGTCGATTGGGATTCATGTGTTGCAGATGGTGCATGTATTGAGGCATGTCCAGTACAAGTGTTCCAATGGTACAGAACCGAAAAAGATATTCCAGCAAAAGATGTTGTTGGTCAAACTTTTGAAGGAACTGGCAAGGATGTAAAAGATGAACGAAAAGATCTAACTGACAAGGCCGATCCAATCAGAGAACATGATTGTATTTGGTGTATGGCATGTGTATCAGTTTGTCCTCCCCAAGCAATCAAAGTTGATCAATCAAATGTTGAGAAACATGAGAGTGCAGCAAAATCTTTGTAAGATTTTAAATTCCCTTATAACTAGAAATTTTTCTTTTCTCTTATTTTTTATACTCTTTCACATTTAGTCCCAACTAATTATATCTAGATTTAAATAATATTCTGAGGCAATCTCATCATGGTAGATCTAGTTATACCAGAAGACTTTTGTCACAACGATGTAAAACCAGTAGGAAAGACAAGTCATGCAGATGGCGAGAATTTTCACTGGATCTGGGGCAAAGGAAATCCAAATGGTGCAGCATTCTCAAATGAAGATGTAAAGGCAGCCTATGAAGCAAGAGGAGAAAAACAAGTTCCTCTTGGAATTCATGGTACTACCGTTGCAGTCGATTGGGATTCATGTGTTGCAGCTGGTGCATGTATGAGTGTATGTCCAGTTCAAACATTCCAATGGTACAGAACCGAAAAAGATATTCCAGCAGAAAAATGTCTGGGTGAAACTTTTGATGGTACTGGTAAAACAGAACAAGATGAAAGATTAGATTATACAGACAAATCACAGCCAATCAGAGAACATGATTGCACTGTTTGTATGGCCTGTCAAGAAATTTGTCCTGAAGGAGCTATTCGAATTGAATCAGCTAACCAAGAATGGCACGAGAAAGCAGCCGGAACATTTGTACTAATGAAATCCGGTTCTGAAAATCCTCACGCACACGATTAAAGAAACTTTTTCTTTTTTCTTATTTTTCTATTTTACATCAACAAATTTTAATCACTGTTATCCAAGAATTTTTGCAGAGGTCGCCTAGCTCGGTAGGGCGCGGGCCTTGAGAGCCTGTGTGCGCAAGCATACGGGGGTTCAAATCCCTCTCTCTGCGTTTTAATTTTCTATTTTTGCAAGCTCTGCAAGCATTGCTGAGAGCTGAATCTCAGAATTTGCTCCAACTAAAACTCTATAATCGTACTTTGCAATAACTTCTAAAATATCTGCCAATTTCTCGTGCTTTGATTTGAAAACTGCAGAGTTGAGATATTTTAGAAAATCTGATTCAGACATTCCGTAAACTTTGATTAACTCAATCATTTTTTCTCTTGCTTCTAGAACTTTTCCAGAAAGTGCAATTTTTAAAACCATATCAACGTCACTAGTTTTTGTCAATCCTGCAGATGCTTTTACATGCTCTTCAGTAATTCCGCCAAGACTTGCAGTTGCCTGCATTAGATTGATGGCATGTCTCATATCTCCTTCAGAATAATCATAAATTACTTTGAGACCCTTTTTGTCAGTCTTGACCTTCTCTTTTTTTGCAATCTCTTCTAGTCTATTGATGATATCTTCCTCAGGTATTGATGTGAACTTGAATGTAGCACATCTACTCTGAATGGGGTCAATAATCTTTGAAATGTTATTTGCAATGAAAATAAATCTACATATTTTTGCAGTATCTTCTATTATTCGTCTAAGTGCGGTCTGAGCATCGGCAGTCATTTCGTCTGCCTCATCTAAAATAATGATTTTAAATGGAACATCTACCATCCCTGCAAATCTTGAAAACTTTTTTACTTTTTCTCTGACCATTCCAATTCCTCTCTCGTCAGATGCGTTTAGTTCAAGAGTGTAATCTTTGGCATTTTCTCCTAAAATTTGTCTTGCAATACATAATGCTGCAGTGGTCTTTCCAACTCCCGCAGAACCTGAAAACATCAAGTGGGGCATATCTGTTGGATCTTTGATAAGAGCTTCCAAACTGTTGATAATTTCTGTCTGGTTTACAATTTCAGAAAGTTTTGTAGGTCGATATTTTTCTACCCACATACCTGTTGCAGACATGAGTATCAAAGGATTAATCCCCATTAATAAATCCGAATTGGTTATTATGGAATACTATATTTTAAAATCAAAATTTTGCCTAATCTACATGCGATCAGCCTGAGATTAATTAGGATCAATTGATCTAACTAAATTGTTAAGAGAATTGATCGATCCCACACTTGAGGATCTTAATGACCATAAGTGATCTTACATGGAAATAGAAAAAATAGAAAAAGTACATTCAATTGGATACCGCCTAAAGGATGCTAAGGTTACAGTTAATCAGGATTTTAAATTTAATGTGGCAGGAGTAAAAATTGAGGGAACTCAGGGTGATACTAATAACATGCCTCAATGGGTGGGAAAGATTCTATCTGATAATAACTTGGGGGTGATGGATACTCCTGATATGATAACTGAACTAAAGCAAGCTCTATCCAAAGAAAAGATGGTTGGAGAATATCAAATATCTACACTTGATCCACACTTTTACATAAAATTAAGAGAGTCTATGAAAGAATTGAATCGTGATGATTTTGATAAAGTTGAAAGCATGATGTTAGAATTATTTAGAATGAGAAGAGGTAAGCTTGTGAAGATAGCAGATTCTATCAAACTAAATTCTGAATTATACAATAAACTAACTGTTGAGGAAAATGTTTTCTATAAAACTATCTATGATAACAGTATCGAGTTTGAAAGACAAATAACAGGTGTTCTAAATGAGTAACGCTCAAGCTAGTACCTTTACAGATTCTGCACTATCAGATAAAGTAAAAGAATTTCTAACTAGATTCAAAGACAGACAAGGGAATTACAAGTATGTAGACGCAATTGACGAAATGATGCCGAAAAATACAAAATTCATCATCGTTGATTATAATGACTTGGTAATAGAACCTGAAATTGAAGTTATCTTCTCTAAAAATCCTGATAGAATATTTGATGCATTTTCTAGAGCTATAAAAGAAGCATTACAAACTAGATTTCCTGATTATGCAGAAAAAATCAAAGATGAAGTTCGCGTACGATTAATTAATTTTCCACTTGAAAGAAGTCTAAGACAAATCAATGCTGAAACTATTGGACACATTACCAGTGTTTCGGGGATGGTTGTTAGAGCATCAGAGGTAAAACCACTTGCAAAAGAATTGGTCTTTGTATGTCCTGATGAACACAAAACCAAAGTAATTCAACTAAAAGGAATGGATGTAAAAATGCCAGTAGTTTGTGACAATCCAAGTTGTAAACACAGAGACTTTGAGCTAAAACCAGAAGAAAGCAAATTCATCGATTTTCAAATTTTAAGATTACAGGAACTTCCTGAGGATTTACCGCCAGGGCAGCTTCCACACTATATTGATGTCACAATTAGGCAGGATTTAGTTGATAATTCAAGACCCGGTGATAGAATTATTCTCACAGGAGTAGTAAGAGTAGAACAAGAATCAGTTGCAGGAGTTCAAAGAGGCCATAGCGGATTATACCGATTAAGAATTGAAGGAAACAATATTGAATTTTTGAGTGGTCGTGGTTCAAAGACTGATAGAAAAATAGGGAGAGAAGAGATCTCCCCCGAAGAAGAAAAAAGGATCATCGCACTAAGTCAAAGCTCTGATGTATATCAAAGACTAATTGATTCATTTGCTCCTCACATTCAAGGTCAATCATTAATCAAAGAAGCAATTTTGTTGCTCATTGTAGGTTCTAATCAGAGATTGTTAGGTGATGGAAGTAAAATCAGAGGAGACATTAATGTATTTTTAGTTGGTGATCCAGGTACTGCAAAATCCGAGATGCTAAAATTCTGTGCGAGAATTGCACCGAGAGGACTGTATACTTCAGGTAGAGGTTCAACAGCTGCAGGCCTTACAGCTGCTGTAGTTCGAGATAAAACTGGAATTATGATGTTAGAAGCTGGTGCAGTAGTACTTGGTGATCAAGGCCTTGTAAGCATCGATGAATTTGATAAGATGAAACCTGAAGATAGAAGTGCTTTGCACGAAGTCATGGAGCAACAATCAGCAAGTATTGCAAAAGGTGGTATTGTAGCTACTCTAAATGCTAGAACTTCAATTTTAGCAGCAGCAAATCCAATGTATGGAAAATATGATCCATTCAAAAATATTACAGAAAATGTAAATTTGCCTATTCCTTTGCTTACTAGATTTGATCTCATTTTTGTTGTTAGAGATATCCCTACTAAAGAACGAGATGAAAAGATTGCAAGACACATTATTCAAAGAAACACAACCCAAGGAACAGACAAAAAATCTGTCATTGAAGTTGACTTACTAACAAAATATCTTTCATATGCAAAACGTGGGATTCCTGATTTGACAAAAGAAGCAGAAGAGAAAATTCTATCTTACTATCTTCAAATGAGAAATGTAGAATCTGAAGAAATGATCACTGTCACTCCTAGACAACTTGAGGGAATAATACGACTTTCAACTGCAAGGGCAAGATTACTTATGAAAGACAAGGTGGATGAAGAAGATGCTGACCGTGCTATATTTCTGATTCAGAGCATGCTTCAGGATGCGGGGGTTGATGTTAATACTGGTAAAGTTGATCTTGGAGTCTTACAAGGAAAGCCAAGAAGTGAAGTTTCAAAGATGCAATTATTCATGGATGTTCTCAAAAGTCTTGAAGGTGACAATAAGGTTCCAGTAGATGAGAGAACATTTGTCAAAGAACTTGAAAAGAGTGAAAAATTCACAGAAGAAGAAGCAAGAAACTATATCAGAAGAATGCTCAGAGAAGCATCTATTTATGAATCAAAACCCGGTCATTATAACCGAGTATGAAAATAGAGAAATTAAAACTTCCTGATCCTGTAATTGATTTTTTAAAATCACAAGGTTTTGAAACACTGTATCCTCCACAAGCAGATAGTGTAAAAGCTGGGTTGCTTGATGGAAAAAGTATTCTGGTTTCAGCTCCCACTGCAAGTGGAAAGACATTGATTGCAATACTTGCATTGCTTAGTTATCTTTCAAAAAATAATGGGAAGGTCATTTATCTCAGTCCGTTGCGTGCCTTAGCTGCTGAAAAATTTTCAGAATTTAAAAAATTAGAGAAAATTCCTCTAGGTAAAAAAATTAAAGTTGGTATATCTACTGGTGATTTTGAAAATATTGAAAAAAATTTAGAGACTAGTAATGTATTAATTTTAACAAATGAAAAAATGGATTCCATTATTAGACACGGTATAGAATGGGTTGAAGAAATTGGATTGGTTATTTCTGATGAAGTGCATCTAATTGGTGATGAAAGTAGGGGTCCAACACTAGAGATGATTCTTACTCAGCTAAAACTATTGGATACCAAACCTCAGATTGTAGGTCTTAGTGCAACAATTATGAACTCTGATGAGATTGCTGATTGGCTTGGGTGTACACTTGTAAAAAATGACTGGAGGCCGGTTCCACTTTCAGAAGGCGTGTGTGATGGAGGTGAGGTGACTATGAATGACGGTAAAACCTTTGAAGTTGAGCGTAGTTTACGTGGAACCCCTATAGATTTAGGCATACAATCTGTAAAAGAAGGAGGTCAATCACTTGTATTTGCAGAAACTAGAACTCGTTCAAAATCACTTGCAACAAAGGCTGCAGATGCTATTGCTGAAATTTTAGAAAAGAAGGAACTGACAGAATTAGAAAAAACATCAAAAAAAATTTTATCTGAAAATGAACATACAGAATTAGTAAAAACATTATCTTTACTTGTAAAAAAAGGAGTTGCATTTCATCATGCTGGATTGAATCAAAAATGTAGAGAGATTATTGAGACAGAATTTCGTAAGGGTACAATCAAACTTCTTTCGTCTACTCCTACTTTAGCTGCTGGAGTTAATCTTCCTGCAAGAAGAGTTGTAATTTCAAATATTAATCGATACAATGCTAAAGTTGGAGCGAACAGACCAATCAGTGTCTTAGAATACAAACAACTTTGCGGAAGAGCTGGCAGACCACAATACGATGATTATGGAGAATCAATAATTGTTGGAAATGGAAACACTAAGGAATTAATCGAGTATTACATCAATGGAGAACCTGAACCGATCATTTCAAAAATTACCGACGATAAATCTTTGAGAACTCATATTCTTAGTGTTATAGTAACTCATCCTGGAATTAAAAAAGAAGAGATTTTAGAATTCTTTTTGGAAACGTTAGGAGGATTACAATCTAGAAAACTAACAATAAAATTTGCAATTGACATTTCACTTCGTTTTCTTTCAAGTCAATATTTGATTGTTAAAAAAGGTGAGCGATATGCAGCTACTGAATTTGGAAAAAAGACATCTATGCTATACATTGATCCTCTCACTGCTACATACTTTCGAGATGCTATTGAAAACATTTCTCAAAAAAGAAAACACACATTTGGATTTTTACATTTGATTACAAGTTGTGAGGAGTTTTTTCCAAAATTTTCACTTCGCCAAAAAGACTATGAATCAGCTAGTCTGATGATTGAAAATAATTCTTCAGAATTACTAGAACCTATATCAGAATATGATTGCTCAAGAAGTCTTTTGGCCTTACAGGCGTGGATTACAGAATCTAGTGAATTATCTCTGTCTGATAACCTTGGAATCGAGTCTGGAGACATGCATAGAATGACTGAAAATGCAGATTGGCTTGCATATTGTCTTAGAGAGATCTCAAAGCATGTTGAGAGGGCTGACTTGCTTGAAGAATTAAGTGATCTAAGGAAACGAATAGCTTATGGAATAAGGGAAGATCTACTTGATTTAGTAAGAGTAAAAGGGATAGGACGGGTTAGATCTAGAATTCTTTACAAACATGGGATAAAGAATTTAGATGATTTGGCAAAAATTCCTGTGAACAAATTAGCAGAGATTGATAAAATTGGTTCAACCATTGCAGATAACATAAAAGCAGAGTTACGAAAGGTTAGATAATTGATTGAATTAATATTTCCAACAATACTTTCTTGCATTACTGCATTCTTTGTTGTATTTCTAACTACTCCACCACTAATCAAATTCCTGAAAAAAAGAAATCTAGCTGTAAAAGACATGAATAAAAAAGAAGATGTAATGGTGGTTAGACCTGGTGGTCCTTCAATAATTGCTGGAATCATTGTATCAGAAATTATACTCTATGCATTTTTACAAATGAATGAAATTCTTGCAATAATCATTACAACTACAGCTGCTTTTACAATAGGTTATGTTGATGACCGAAAAGTAATGGGAGGCTGGTTTAAACCTGTAGCACTTGCGATTGCAGCAATCCCAATTATTGTATTTGGTGCGTATGATTCAGATCTTGCATTTCCAATTTTTGGAACAGTACAAATTCCTGTATTGTATCTTGCATTGATAATTTTTATGATTCCTATTACCGGAAACACAATCAACTCAATTGATGTTCTTAATGGTGTTGCTAGTGGTTTTATGGTGATTGCAAGCTTTTCGTTATCAATCTGTTTGTTAATTGTTCAAAATTATGAAATTGCAATAGTTAGTTTGCCTCTTGGATTTGTTTCATTAGCATTTTACAAATATCATAAAATTCCAAGTAAAATTTTTCCTGGTGATTCTGGAGCCCTGACATTAGGTGCAATGTATGGCGCGATTGCTATAGTAGGAGGTGTAGAAATAATTGCAGCAGTTGCACTATTGCCTGCTGTGATAAACTCATTTTTGTTCTTATCAAGTGTAAAGCGAATTGTAGAGCATAGACAAGTCAAAGGTAAACCCGTAGATCACACTGATGATTTTAGGCTAAAAGCAACTGATGATAAAACTGCTCCTGTAACTTTGGTAAGGCTAATTCTTGCAGGAGGTTCATTATCTGAAAAGCAGGTAGGGCATGCAATTTTTAAACTAGCCATTTTTTCAGGAATCTTGGCTGTGATTACTGCGTTTATGATGGGGGTATCATTTTGAAATCTGGTTTGTTTGGATTTTTGTTTGCAATGTGGATTTTGATTATTGCTGGTGGTGGTATTGTTGTTACTCTTCTAGGACCAATATCGATTTCTGGTTTTGGTGAACTTGATTGGTTTATCTCATCTATTATCAAAGCAATAATTGCTATAGTTTTAGTTGTGATTTGGATTTTGATTCTGTCAAAATTAAAAAATATGATTTTTAGAAAAGAAATTAAATCCTAGCTTTCTTTCCATTGTCTTTGTTTTTTATCATATTCATCTCTTGTATATCTTATAGTTGCAGGAGAACCAATAACAACTGAATTTTCTGGAACATCTCTTGTTACAACTGCACCCATCGCAACCACACTGTTTCTTCCAACAGTTACACCTGCTTTGATAACTGCACGTGCACCAATAACTGCATTGTCCTCAATTGTAACTCCTATCATTTTATCACACATAGGATATGGATCATTTGTTAACACTACGGCAGGACCAATGAATACATTCTTCCCAATTCTTGATAGTGGTGGAAGGTATGCTTGACCTTCAATTTTTGTATCGGCACCAATCTTTACATTATAATCAATATGGGCAAGAGAACCGATTTTGACATTATCCCCAATTTCTACATCATCTCCAACATATGAAAAATGCCAAATCTGCACATTTTTACCAATTTTGGCTTTTTCAGAAATAAAATTTGTAATCATTATATCACAAATGCCATGGGTTTGCCTTTGTAATAATTTTTTCAGGCAGTGTATTTTTATTATTTTTTAAAAAATCCATTTCTTGTTTTTTATCTCGTAATTCATCAGGAAGCATAATCGGAATTTCTTCAATTATAGGATAAAATCTAGAACATTTTGTACAGAATAATGCCCCTTCTGATACTACATTATCTTTTTCATTAATTTCAAATAATTCTAAAGGATGATTCTTGTCAATTGGACATGCCAAAATATCCATCATTGTTTTGTTCATTTTAGATCCAGATAGATTGGTATGCCCTTTTGGCTAGATAAAAGTGCAGCTTCAGCTATTTTTGTAACATTAACTGCTTCTTGAGATTTAACAACCTGTTCATTTTTCCCTTCGATGGCCCCTAGGAAACTCTGAATTTCTAACAACAATGGTTCTTGTTTTTCATTTTGCACTGTTTGAGTTTCATCATCCTTTTCTACGATAATTTCTTGGGTGATAAAGTCTGAAGAAATTATCGCATCCGTACAAACTGCATTGAATTTCCTCAGTTTTTTTGGTGTGATCCAGTTTGAGGAAATAATTGCAACCCTGTCATTTTTGTATCCTAGCATGATACTTGTAAAATCTTCATGTTCGTGTTTTATTTTTCCTGCTCTTGCAAATACTACATGAGGCATATCATCAAACAACCAATTGGCTGTATCGATATCGTGAACAGATGTATCATAAATAATTCCAACATCTTTAATGTGTAGAGGCATCCTATTTTCACGGTGAAATTCTAGCATTACTAGATCTCCAAATTTCTTTTCTTTAACCATTTTTTTTACAACATCTACTGCTGGATTAAATCGCTCAATATATCCACATGTGAGAATTACCTTGTTTTTTTCTGCAAGTTTTGCAAGTTTTTCACCCTCTTCTGATTTGTATGTCATTGGTTTTTCAACAAATACATGCTTTTTTGCCTCTAGTAATTTTTCTGCAATCTTTGTGTGTGTTGAAGTAGGTGTAACCACAAAAGCACCATCAAAATCTTCAGAATTTAATAATTTATCTAATGTTTCATAATGGTTTACAGAATATTTTTCTCCATATTCTTTGCTTTTTTCAGAATCAGTGTCACATACTGCAACTAAAACTCCTAATTGTGATAAAATTCTAGTGTGATTTTTACCCCACCCACCAGTACCAATTTGAACAATCCTCATCTAATACACCTTAGTTAACCAATGAGAATAGTCATTGTTTTTGTTCATTACTATATCTGTATACTCTTGCATCATCTTCATTGTTATATCTCCGGGTTTTCCTTTTCCTATCTTTTTTGAATCAATTTCTATTACTGGAGTAACCTCGGCTGCTGTTCCAGTTAGGAAAATCTCATCTGATATAATTAATTCACTTCTTGCAATGTCTCTTTCAATAACATCAATATCCAAATCTTTTGCAATTTTGATAATTGCATCTCGTGTAATTCCTTCAAGTGCTGATGATGTTAGTGCTGGTGTCAATAATTGACCTTCTCTTACAATGAAGATATTCTCACCAGGTGCTTCACTAACATTTCCGTTATGATCTAGTAAAATTGCTTCATCAACACCATTTCTTTTTGCTTCTTGTGTTGCAATTATGGAATTTAGATAATTTCCCCCCATTTTTGCTTGTGGAGGTGTTGACATATCTGAAAATTTTTTCCATGATACTACTCCCGCTGTTATTCCGTTTTTATTGAATAAATCCCCAAAAGGAAATGTAAAAATTGCAACATTTGTTGGAGCCTTTTCAGTTACATGTAGATTAATTCCGTAATCTCCAACAAAATAAAATGGTCTAATGTAGCATGATTTTTTGATCTTATTTTTTTTACAAATCCCTATGATTGCATCTGTAATTTTATTATCAGAGAAATTCAACGAGATATTATAAAATTGACCTGATCTTCTAAATCGTTTAACATGTTCATCTAATCTAAAAATATAGAGATTTTCCCCATTCCAATATGCTCTAATTCCTTCAAAGACTGATGTTCCATAATGAATCGCATGAGTAGTGATTGGTACATTGGCTTTTTCCACTAAAACATATTTTCCGTCAAACCAGACATATTTTGAAAGTGGAAGTTTCATAGGACACTTTTACGTGGTGTGTATTAATCTATTTTCAATTATGTCTTAGGTTTAGTATGACTGTTAAGTTTTTTCTGAATACCCTTCTTTAGGAAATTTCATTCCTGCAACTCTTCTAGTTGTATCCTCTGAATTGGCAAATTTTTTCACCGTTTCCCAATCATCCTCGATTATTTTTGCTATGCTCTCTGGAACATCTTCTTTCCATGCTGATTTTTTACCTAGTGCTGCATCAAACAATTTTTCTTTAACTGATGATGCTGAAAGTATCTTTCTTTCACCAATTCTAGGTTTTAATCTGTAAATTTTTAGCATATACCCTTCAGC
The DNA here is from genome assembly GCF_000242875.2 of Candidatus Nitrosopumilus salarius BD31. Taxonomy (GTDB): domain Archaea; phylum Thermoproteota; class Nitrososphaeria; order Nitrososphaerales; family Nitrosopumilaceae; genus Nitrosopumilus; species Nitrosopumilus salarius. The sequence continues at coordinate 23,132 of NZ_AEXL02000138.1, forward strand.
CTTATCTCCTGTATATGAGAAAAAATCCCCCTCAACTCCACGAAGAATCTGCTTTCGTAATTGCCATGATTTTGGAGCTAATAATGGAGGCAAGTACTTTTTGAATGGAGCAAAAAATGCATAATCATCAGTAATCTGAATTGAATTACCAAAAACCGACATTAGCATTTTTTTTCTAATTTCAAAGTTAAATGGGAAACTCTTACTGTTGATTTCTCTTTCACCATCTTTGAAAACTACAGGCATTACTTTAACAATATCTGCCTCTTTTTTTAGATCCGAAATTATTTCCACATGTGCGTTAGTTACTGGATTTAGATGAGCAAGATATAATGCGGTAATCAATTACTATACCCTGATTAAATCTCATATTTCAATGATTGATTTGGAAAAAATTATCTTTTTTAAAAATCTCATCCGTATGATTCGTATTTAACTTCAAAACTACCATCTTCTCGTTTGTCATGTTCTGTGGCAAAACCTTTTGGCTTTAAGAAGTCCATTACACCATCAATTGTTCCTTGCCAACCACAAACATAGAACATTGTATTTTCTTTAGTAATTTTATCGCCGATCAATTCTTCAAGTGGTGACATTCCGCTCTCTCTTGGTCTTAGGAAAGTTTCAACTCTTCCAACTTGACCCGCCCATGATCTGTTAAACCATTCTTGCGGTCTACTAATTGCAGCTCTATATTTAAAATTCCATTCATCCTTGCCTCTTTTCTCACTTTCATACTCTAAATTAGTTAGCAAATCTTTGTAACTCAATTCGTCTACATAACTTGCTCCATGTAAAACTATGATTTCACGTTTATCTCCAACGTCATGAAGATGTTGTGCATAGCTTACAAATGGTGCAAGACCTGTACCTCCGCCAATACAAATAATTCTTCTATTATCTTTTTCACCATTTGGCAGTTCTTCATTAATCAATAAAGCTCTACCTGTAGGCTTTAACCAAAGAATTTCATCTCCTTCTTTTGCATTAAAAATCTGTGTAGTTAATCTCCCTGGAAGTGGTTTTCTTACCCATCTAATTACTAGCTCAATGTATTCTCTATTTTCTGGATGAGATGCAATTGAATAAGCACGTCTAACAATTTTACCACCTTCTGCAGGATTTGGCAATCCTAATGTGATGAATTGACCTGCTTTGTATTCTGGAACAGGACCATCTTTTGGGACTAATCTAATAATTACGAGATCTTCTTTTAATAATTGAACATAAGTGATAGTTGCTTTGTTATCTACTACCATAACGATTGAATCAATATTTCCACGGTTAAATATATTGTGTTAATTTCATACTTGGATTTTCTTTCATACCGCTAAACGTTAATAACCAATTTGAAAAACGTATTTCGATCAGAATCCTGATAATTGGGCCGGTCGTCTAGTCTGGTAGGATAGGTGCATGGCATGCATCGGATCAAGGGTTCAAATCCCTTCCGGTCCACTTTTTCTTAATTGTGAAATCATTTTTTCAATTTCATGATCTTTTTCTTTCAGAATTCTATTGATTTCTTCTTCTGAAATACTCATATTTAGTTCAATAATTGCTTGAAGCGCACTTTTTCTCACTTCTAAATTTGAATCAGAAAGTGAATTTAGAAAAATCGTTTTGGCTTCTTGGGCTTTAAGATGGCCTAATGCGCCAAGTGCACATGATCTAACAATGGAACGTTCATCTTTTACAAGTTTCATTATTTCTGTTATTGATGATTTCTCATTTCTATTTGCTAATACTAATGATGTGTAACCTCTAATGTTTTCACTTGTGGAATTCAAACTTTTGATTAATATCTTCAAAATATCATTTTTATTTAATATGAGCGAACTAAATGCTTCCCCTCTAACTTGAATATCTTCATCATTTAACTTTGAAATTATTTTTTCTAAAATATCTTGATTATCTGTCTGTTCTACAGATTCCAAAATTTTGATTTTTTCTTCACTACTGCCTGATTCTAAAACTTTTAAAATATTTTCCAAGTTATGAGGAAATTCATTTTTTCAGGTTAATATTAGTTCAAATCTTTGAAATTCCATTTATTTGATTCAATAAAACCCTCCTAGCTTTAAATTATCGTTAAATAGTAAATGCAACATGTCAAATGAAACCCGAGACACCGTATTCATTGGTAAGAAACCATTGATGGCATATGTAACATCAGCGCTAATTCAATTGGCAAACTTACCTTCCGTCAACATCAAAGCTAGAGGACTCAGCATAGGTCGTGCTGTGGATGTAGCTCAAATCATTGCAAGAAAAACTGAAAATGCAGGCTACTCTATCGGAGAAATCAAAATTGGCTCAGAATCATTAGAGTCTCAAGACGGTAGAACTAGAAACGTTTCAACAATAGAAATTGAAGTAAAGAGAGTTACATCTTAACCGTGCTTTACTTGAAATTTTTTATTTTATCCTCTTTTTGTAAATCCGTATCGTTTTTCCATTTTTCTAAACTTTGGCAAATCTACTAAATCATTAAACTGATCAAAATTTACAACTTTTTGTTTGAATTTTGCAGTAGTTCCAGTCTTCTTTAATTCTTCTAAAATATTCATTGTTGCAAACGTATTTGCAAATAACACTGAAAGTGGATAGAGTATTATCTTAAATCCAATTTTGTTTAATGTTTCAGAAGAGCTTAATGGTGTAGCTCCACCTTCTATCATATTCGCAACTAAAGGTGCTTTGATTGATTTTCCAATTATTTTCATTTCATCTAATGATCTAGGAGCCTCAATAAATATAGCATCTGCACCTGTTTTTTTATTTTTAATACCTCGCTCAATTGCAGCATCTAATCCTTCTGTAGCTCTTGCATCTGTTCTTGCAACAATAATGAAATTTTTATTTTCTCTTGCATCCAATGCGGCTCCTAATTTTTCTGTGTACTCTTCTTGTGGAACCACTTCTTTTCCTTGCATGTGTCCACATCTCTTAGGCCATTTTTGATCTTCTAGAAAAATACCGGAAGCTCCTGCAGCCTCTAGTTCTTTAACTAATTTCCAAACACTTAGAGCATTTCCATAACCTGTATCCGAATCAACAATTACTGGAACTGAAACTGCTCTGCAAATTCTTCTTGCATTATCTACTGTTTCAGTTGCACCGATGAATCCGTAATCTGGCATTCCAAATAAAGTTGCAGACGTTCCATAACCTGTTTGAAACATTGCATCAAATCCTACTTTTTCTGCAATTTTAGCACCGATAGCATCATAGACTCCTGGAATAACGAGCGGTTTACTTGACTTTAACATATTACGTAAATTTTTCATGAATCTATTTTTTCTATGAATTATTTATGATTTTAAAAGAATGTTATAGAGCAATATCCACATCTTTTGTTTCGGGATTAATTTTAGCACCAATCAAAATAATCACCGAACCGATAATTACGTTGATTCCCAATAAAATTGGAATTAATCCTGTATCTTTTGATAACATTGTTACTGCAATTAGAGGGGCCCATGAACCAAAAATCAACCCTCCGTTATAGATAAAACCACTTGCACTGTTTCTAACTTCAGTTGGAAATCTTTCAGATAAAAACGCTGGAATTGGTCCAAAACCTGTAGTTGCAACAACTATCAAAACTACTGTATATGTTATTCTCTCATATGCTGACTCTGCACTGTATAATCCGTAAAATGTTGGGATTGCTACAATCATCGCTGCTATTGCAAAAAATGCTATTGTTTTCCTTCTTCCAATTTTTTGACTAAGAAATCCTGTAAAAATTTGACCAAACAAGGACGTTGTAGTTCCCACAATCATCAATATTGATACTTCAGATTTTTCAATTTCCACATAATTTTGTAAAAATGTTGGATAAAACCCAATTGATGTATAGTATGCATACATAAGTCCTGTCATCAAAATTAAAGAAAAAAAGAATCTTTTTCTTCCATCTTTACTGGAAAGAAGTTTTTTTAATGGTGATTTTTCAGTTTTCTTTTGTTTTTGTTTTGCAAGCCATACATGTGATTCATTCATTCTAAATCTCACAAATAATGCTACAAGTCCAGGAATTATTCCTGTAAAGAACATGATTCTCCAACCAATCTCTACAAATTGCTCATCTGGAAACATAGAAACTGCCACAAAAAATACAACTGATGCGATTACAAAACCAAAATTAAATCCACTTTGCAAAAATCCAGACAGAATACCTCTCCTTTCTTTTGGAACTGTCTCCATTGTAATTACAGCACCACTTCCCCACTCTCCCCCAGCAAAGAATCCCTGCATTAATCGTAATCCAATTAACAAAATTGGTGCCATGAATCCTACCATCTGCCATGTTGGTAGCAATCCTGTCGCAAATGTTGCACCAGAAAATCCCATAATTGTAATGATCATTGCTTTTCTTCTTCCATGTGTATCGCCAAAATTTCCAAAAAATGCACCACCGAATGGTCGCATAATTAATGTGATGATATACGCCGCAAATGTTGCTAAAAGTGAAAACGTTGTATCTTCAGCAGGAAAAAATAATATGCTAATTAATGGAATCACAAGCAGCATCAAAACTAGATCATAACCATCAAGTGACCAACCAAGCCATGATCCAAAAACTATGGATTTTTGTTCTTTGGTAAGTGATACCACAATATTTCTAAAAATTAGATTAATTTCAACTTTTTAAAAAATTATTCTATTTTGATTTCTTTTCCTTTCTTCTTTGAACTTTTTTCATCCACTTTCTTTAATTCCTCTTGAAGAAATTTTCTATATTTTGCAGTCTCTTCATCAGTCATGTTTGATATGTTTGAGCTAAGAATTGATCCCATGCTGGATATTTTCTCTAGTAAATCCAACGCAACAAACCTACCCACATTTCCTAATCTGAAAAGAACATCTAACTGCTTTTTTACGATGTCATTGACCTTGTCAACATCTTGTGCCGTTTCAACTCCTTTTTTTGTCAGTTGGTATCTACCATCTTTTGTCTCTTCGATTAATTTTTCATCTAACAATCTTCCTAACAATGGATAAATCAACCCTGGAGATGGTTTCCATATTCCGTTGCTCTGCTCTGATGCATAACTAATAATTTCTGTACCTGTATGGGGTTTTTTTGTAATAGTTCTAAAATGAAATATCGTGAAAATCCTCTTGGAACTGAACTTCCTACTCTTTGAAACCACTCCGATATCATCACTAGCGATATCACTAGCGATATATTTCAATATTTCGGATCATGCCTGACAATTACTACATATTTAACTCACCTACAGCAAGTTTGACTAAAAATGGTAGAATCTCTTGAATTTGATTTGATAATTTGTGGCTCTGGTCTTGCTGGATTAAGAGCAGCAATAGCTGCTGCAAAAAAGGGACCCAATCTCAAAATTGGAGTTGTTTCAAAAGTGCAAGTAATGCGTTCTCATTCTGTTTCTGCAGAGGGAGGAACTGCAGCAGTACTTTTTGAGGAGGAAGGAGACACAATTGAATCTCATGTTTATGATACTGTAAAAGGAAGTGATTTTCTAGCAGACCAAGATGTTGCTGAAAGATTATGTGTTGAAATGCCTCAAGAAATTCATCAATTAGATCATTGGGGAATGCCATGGTCTAGAAGACCAGATGGGAGAATAGATCAACGAAACTTTGGTGGTTATAGTTTTCCGAGAGCAACATATGCATCAGACAAAGTAGGTTTCTTCGAAATGCAAACTTTGTATGACACATGTCAAAAATTTGAAAATATTGAATACCTTAACGAATGGTTTGTATCCTCAATAATTCATGATGGAAAAAAATTCATGGGAGTCACTGCCATAGAATTATCATCTGGTACATTTTACACTATCAAAGGAAAAGCCCTCATCATTGCTACTGGTGGTGCTGGGAGATTGTACAGCTTTTCAACTTATGCCCTTTCATCAACTCCTGATGGTTTGGACATGGGATTACGTGCTGGTATGGCATTAAAGGATATGGAATTCGTACAATTTCATCCAACAGGAATTTTACCATCTGGAATTTTGATTACGGAAGGTGCAAGAGGAGAAGGTGGGTATCTTCTTAACAATAAAGGTGAACGATTTATGAAAACATATGCTGCTGGTAAGATGGAGTTAGCTCCACGTGATATTGTATCTCGATCAATTATGACTGAAATTCAGGAAGGTCGTGGATTCAAACATGAAACTGGTGTTGATTGTATGAAACTTGATTTGAGACATCTTGGAGATGAAAAAATTAAAGAAAAATTAGGTGGTATTAGAGAAATATCTATAAAATTTTCTGGCATTGATCCTGCTGATGATCTACTTGACATCAGACCTGTTTGTCATTATATGATGGGAGGGCTTCATACAAATATTGATGGTGCAACTGAAATTCAAGGAGTCTGGGCTGCAGGTGAGGCTGCATGCAACAGTGTTCACGGTTCAAATCGATTAGGTGCAAATTCCACCTCTGAATGTATCGTTTGGGGTAAAATCACAGGTGAATTGGCAGCAGAGTACGCTATGAACAATACATCCTCAAATCCTTGGCCACATCACTTAGTTTCAGCAGAAGAAAAAAGAATCTATGATGGAATCTTTAGAGGTAATGGTGATGTCAATCCCTATGAGATTAGACAGCAACTTACTGATACTATGAATGAAAAGGCATATGTCTACAGAAATGAGACTAATCTTGTAGAAGGTCTTAAGAAAATTCGTGAGCTAAAAAAACAGACTTGGAAACATGTAGATGATAAAGCAAAAGAGTACAATACCAACTTTTCAAATGTAATGGAACTTGATTCTATGTTTAGAGTAGCAGAAATTGTATTGCTTGGTGCAATCAATAGAAAGGAATCCCGTGGAGCACATGCAAGAACTGATTATACTAAACGTGATGATGCAAACTTTTTACATCATACACTTGCTTACTATGATCCTAATGAACCAATCATGAAAACATATCCAGTTACAATTACAAAATATCAACCAGTGGAGAGGAAGTACTAGATGACTCAAGACGAACACAAAGAAGGAATTAAAGGAATGGTAAATCCTGGTAGATATGGAATTGAACGTGTTGCATACTGGTTAATGCGATTAAGTGGCTTGGGGTTATTAGCATATTTTATTGGTCATATTTATGAAACAAGTAATATTCTGAGAGGACAAGTAGGATGGACTGAATTTCTTGAATTAACTCAAACTACTGAGGGACACGCAATTTTAGCAATTGTAATTGCGATGTGTGTTTTTCATACTGTTAATGGAATTAGAGTGATGTTAGGGCATGGTGGAATTGGTGTAGGAAAACCTGCAAGACCTGATTACCCCTATGATCCAGCATCCCAAAATTACAGACATAAAATAGGAATTTACTCAGCAATCGTTCTTGCAGCAGTTGCAATGATGTATGGATTAGCGGTAATGTTTGGTGAATGATATGAGAGAAAGCACGATTATGAAAATTCATTATGGTACTGCCCTAGCTGCAGTAGCATTAGTGGCAGTTCACATTTTGATGCGTCTCACTCAGGGATTTGCAGAATCTTTAGAATATGAAAGCGTTCTTGCCAACTACAAATTCATTCCATATGCTGCAATGTTGGAATTGATTCTCATTTTGCTTGCTGTTCATGGATTTAATGGACTAAGAGTTATTTTACTGGAGTTAAAACAAGGTAGATCTTATGAAAAAGCCGTTTCTTATGGATGTCTTGCTGCAATGATTGCATTAATAGCATATGGTTCAAGAACAATTATTATGACCAATATGGGGATGGTTTAGAAATGGCTCAAGTATCTGGAATTGCAGATGAACAAACATCCACCCCATTATCATCTTCAAATACAATTCTTTTGAGAATTTCAAGATTTAATCCTGAACATGATGACTCTAGCCAATTCATGGAGTTTACAGTTCCTTATGAGAGATGGACTACTGTTTTAGAGGCAATTCTTGATGTGAAAAAACACTTTGACCATTCTGTAGCAGTCCGTTACTCTTGTAGACAAGCAACATGTGGTTCATGTGGTATGATGATTAATGGAAAACCAAGATTGGCATGTTTTACAAAAATTAGTGAACTAAATTCTAATGTTGTTACAGTTGAACCGATGAATAATTTTCCAATTATTCGTGACTTGGCTGTAAAATTTGAAAGATTATTTGATACTCATCAAAAAATTAAACCATATCTAATACGAGATGATTCAGAATTAGTATCTGACGAAAGAGAATTTTTACAATCCCCTGAAGAAGTAGAACAATACATCCAATTTGCTAATTGTATCAAATGTGGTTTATGTAATTCTGCATGTCCTACGATGGCAACTGATTCTTCTTTTGTAGGGCCTCAAGCATTGGCCCAAGCATATCGATATGTTGCAGATAGTAGGGATAAAGGAAAAGATTCTAGATTAAAAATCATTGATGATTCTCATGGTATCTGGAGATGTCATTTTGCAGGTTCTTGTAGTCAAGTATGTCCAAAAGGAGTTGATCCTGCAATGGGAATTCAACTACTTCGTGGATATTTACTAGGTTTTCGAAGCTAACCTAATTTTTTTGGCTTTGGACTGTTGTTTACTTGATTGTTAATTTGTTCAGCCATAAAGTGGTTTGAAACATTAACTTTGACATCATCTACGCCCTCTACTTTCAAAAGGTTATCATGAATGTCTTGACAAATCTTAAAACCAAATACTGCTGGACAGAATGGACTAGTAAGATGCAAATCAACCTTAACATTGCTGTTATTGATGTCGACCTCGTCAATTAATTCTAGTTCAACAATCGATGTGTTGATTTCAGGATCTACAATTTTTGATAATTCATCAAATAATTTCACTCGAAGCTGTTTGATATCTTGGCTCATGTCGGCAAAAGCGTCGATGCTATATATAACCATTTTAGAACCTTAGATAATGTATCGTTCACGTCTTGGTACTGATTTGAGTGATATTACTTTAGATTATGTTTCATCAATTAATGATGATTCCGATATTGCATTTTATGATATTGTTGGAAGTCAAGCTCACACTTTGATGTTATTTCAAAATAATATTATTACAAAAAATGATGCAAAAAAAATCTTATCATCATTAGAGACTCTAAAGAATGAAAAATTTGATTCAGCGTCTGGGGCAGAAGATATTCATGAATTAATTGAATCGTTGGTTATCAAAAAGGCTGGAATGGCAAGTGGCGGAAAAATGCATACTGCAAGATCACGTAATGATCAAGTTGCCTTGGATATTCGCATGAAAATTAGAGATGATATCAATATTATCTGTAATTGTCTTTTAGATACTGTTGAAGCCCTAGTTTCTGTTGCTAAAAATCACCAAAAAACAATCATGCCTCTTTACACACATCTTCAACAAGCTCAAGCTGGCCTACTCTCTCATTATCTTTTGGCACATGCAGATGTTTTGTTAAGAGATTTTCAAAGATTGTTTGTAACTTTTGAACGAATAAACCAAAGTCCACTTGGTGCAGGGCCTGTTGGTGGAACAAGTATTCCAATTGATAGACATACTACTGCTAAGATGCTAGGTTTTGATGGTATTGTTGAAAACTCTATTGATGCAACAAGCACACGAGATTTTGTAGCAGAATATATTGCAATGGTTTCAATTTTAATGACTAATCTAAGTAAGATTTCTGAAGATTTTATAATTTGGTCCACCTCAGAATTTTCTTTTATTGAATTATCTGATGAGTTTACATCACCATCAAGTGTAATGCCTCAAAAAAAGAACCCTGATATATTAGAGCTAACAAGAGGGAAAACTGCCGAAGTTATAGGAAATCTCACTGCAATTCTAACTACTATCAAAGGCCTAGCAACTGGATACGGTCGAGATCTACAACAAATAAAATCTTCTATCTGGTCTACATCAAAAATATCTATCAGCGCATTATTAATTTTGAAATCAGTATTTCTTACAATGAAAGTAAATGAAAAACAAATGAAAAAAGTTACTGAATCAAGTAATTTAATTGCATTAGATATTGCTGAAAAATTAGTTTTAGAAGGAATACCATTTCGTGTAACACATAAAATTGCAGGAGTATTAGTTCAATTGGCTCACAATTCAAAAAAATCAATTTCGAAACTGACTCCAATAGAAATAACAAAATCTGTATCTGATACTAAAGTAGATCCGAAGATTGTCTCAAAAATTATCTCTACTACAACAGTTGTTTCTTCTCTTAAAGACAGAAAATCATTTGGTTCTTCAGGTTTTGAAGAACAAAAAAGAATGATTTCTGACAGAATTCAAAAAATCAACCAATATAGAACAGATGTATCAAAAAGAGAAAATAAAATTAATTCTTCAATTGAAGACTTGAAAAAGCAAATTGATGAAATTATTAGATGAATAAAAAAGAAAAGTAGCGGGTCTAAAGGGATTCGGACCCTTGACAACCGGATTAAAAGTCCGGTGCGCTACCTGGCTGCGCCATAGACCCTCACAAAAAATGCTTATCGTGTATAATTTAGTCTTTTACAAAAAATTTTGTTGTGACAGAAACTTTTAATCTGGCAATCTGACTCCATCAACTTGTGCCCTTGTAGTATAGCCCGGTCTAGAATTCGGCCCTGTCACGGCTGAGACGCGTGTTCAAATCCCGCCGAGGGCGCCATTATTTCTTTTAATTCGATAATTTAGAAATTATTTTGTAACGATCACATTTTGATTTGTTAATATTGTTCAAAAATAAGCATATTGCGTTCATCTTACAAGAATATTAAAATTCAGGCAATTTTAGTAAAATTTGATGTCTGAAGAGAAAAAAGAATCTGAAATAGAAGCAATATCTGCAGAAGATTCATACTCTGAAAAAACATCTGTTGAAGAAACTCCTAAAGTTGACCCAAAAGCAGCTGAAGAAGCTACTTCAAAAACTGAGGATGCTCTAAAGGCAGCAAAAGAAGCTGAGGCTGCAGCAAAAGCAGCTGAAGAAGCAAAATCATCTGCGGAAGCAATTGCAAAGGCAGAAGCCGCAGCAAAAGCAGCTGAATCTGCAGAAGCCGCAGTTAAAGAAGCTCTTGCAAAAGCAGAAGCCGCAAGAGCTGAGGCTGAAGCTGCAGCTGAAGAAGAATACAAAGCAATTGCAGCTGAAGTAAAAGCAGATGCTGCTAAGAAACCTGATTTTACATTTAAGAGGCAAGGGGAAGAAATTTTCCGACGAGAAATGGGTGAGCCAGAATTTTTCTTAGATAAAAAAGATAGATTTCCACGACCTATACTTACACAAGATCAACAAGAATCTCTAACCAGAGAAGCTGAGATTCCACGTGATCAAACTCCACAGTATATTCCTGAACATGTTCTTAGTCCTGAATTTGCAGGTGTTTCTAATTATGAACGAGGTGTTGATTCCTTTTTAGAAGAAACTAGACAAAAACTTGCAAAACTAAAAAATGATCCAAATACAACTGAAAAAGAAATTAAGGATGTTGAAAATGAAATTACTTATTTGGAATCATTACATGAAAATTTCTTTATAGGAATGAATGTTTTTAGAACAGCTAAAGGTGGAAGAGACAAAATTAAAGCATAAGGAGTGATGATTTGAGCCAAATAAATTTTGATGTGATGAATGCGAGAGTAACTTTCAAAAATGTTCCTATTCACACAATATCTAAATTTGCTTTTAAAGATGTAGTTGCAGCTTGTAATGAATTCAAAAAAATTCCTGGTGTTGAAGAGTGTATCATTATTCAAACTGCAACTCGAGTTGAAATTTTTACTGTAAGTAATGTTGAAACCGATGATTCACCTGATGCACGAAGACCAGAAGGCAAAACTCTTGTATTAAATAAAATAAAAGATACTTGGGTATCTCTGTCTTCATTAGAACAAATTGATATTGATCATTTTGATCAAACTCTTGAAGTTTACAAAGGCGATGATGTTTATCTTAACCTTTTACGATTAGCATCTGGATTAGATTCATTAGTTGTTGGATGGCAAAGCGTATTCGATGACATTACACAATCATTGGCAAGTGCAAAGAGTGCTGGCGTGTCTGGCAAAATTCTTAATAAATTATTTGAAAATGTTATTCGTTTAGCTACACGTATGAGAGATACTACGGGAATTGCAAAAGATGTTGTTTCACTGGGTGATGTTGCAGTAAAACTAGTTGATGAGAAGGCAGGACTTGATTCCAAGAAGAAAGTATTGCTAATTGGAACTGGTGAACCTGCTGCTATGCTAGCAAAAACTTTGGGTAAAAAAGGAATTGTATTTGATGTTACAAGCCGTTCTCTTGAACGTTCAACAGGTTTCACTACTCTCCTAGGTGGAAATCCAGTAGACTTCAATGATGTTTTGGCTGGATTTGATAAATATGATATTGTTTTTGTGGCAACGACATCTGATTATTTCTTAATTACATTTGATAGGATTAGACTGGCAATGGAAGAAAAGAAAAAAGGTACGCTAATTTTAGATTTATCCGATCCTAGAACTGTTGATGAAGGAATTACTGCACTTCCAGGAATCAAATTGTTATTCCGAGATCAAATAACAGAAATTTATGACGAAAGCGTCAAAGCCAGAACTGGTATTGTTCCTGCAGTCGAAAAAATAATTGAAAAAGAGCTTCCCATTTTATCTGCTAGAATGAAACGAATAGATGTTTAATTATTTACATTCCTTGTTTTCTTAAGAGAAATTGCATAATTGCTTCTTTAGAATAATCTATTCCATGTTCTTCATCCGTATGGTTTCTAAAATCTTCTATCACTGATTCCATTTCTCCTTCTGCTACAAAATCACACTCAAATCCATAATCATTACACTTGAGTTTTGCCATATTTTGCTAAAAAATAATCAATATAAAAATCCACAGGTGAGTAATATTTAGGGCAATAAGCTTTCCGAGTCTTAAAAAATCAAAATCGAATATTGTTATTTTCTAAAAAACTCTATCCGTATGACTCATACTTTACTGCAAAACTGCCATCTGGCTTTTTTTCATGCTCGGTGACAAACCCTTTTGGACCTAAATAATCTAGAACACCGTCAATTGTTCCTTGATAGCCACAAATGTAGATGATCGTATTTTCTGGGGTAATTTTCTCACCTACCATCTCCTCAACTGGAGATAATCCTGTTTTTTTATCAGGTTGGAAAAATGATTCAACTCTCCCTACATGACCATTCCATGATCTATTGAAATATTCTTTTGGTCTACTTATTGCAGCTCTATATCTGAAGTTCCATTGATCTCTTCCTCTTTTCTCACTCTCCATTTCTAAATCCGTCAAAAGACGTTTGTAACTTAATTCATCCACATAACTTGCTCCGTGAAGTACTATCACCTCACGTTTATCGTTGGTATCATGAAAATGTTTTGCAAATGCAATAAATGGTGCTAATCCTGTACCTCCACCTACACAAATTACCCTCCTATTGTCTTTTTGCCCATTAGGTAATTTATCACTAATTTGTAATGCAGCTCCTGTTGGATCTCCGAGATATACTTCATCACCTACACTTAGATAAAATAATTCAGTTGTTACTCTGCCTGGAAGTGGTTTTCTTACCCATCTAATTACAAATTCAAAATAATCTCTGTTCTCTGCATGTGATGCAATAGAATATGCCCTTCTAACTATTTTTTTTTCTGATGGTATTGGAAGGCCTATTGTCAAAAATTGACCTGTCTTGTATTGTGGCATTCCTTTTTCTGGAACCAATCTGATTATTACAAGATCTTCTTTTAGTAACTCCCTATAAACGACCTTTGCTTTCATTTCAGTTACCATACAAGAAGTTTTTTCGTGACTTTGGATAAATATATTTCTGTTATGATTTAATTCAAAAATTAGACAATTGTTCTAAAATGACACATTAACTGTAAAATTTATGTCAATGATTCAATTAATGTTGTTATTGAATTACTGATCGATTAGTGACACTATTTCATCAAGAATTTTTTGATTTGAAGCAGCAATAAAGGACACCCTTGTTTCATAACTCAAGTCTGCATCTAATGGATTCAAATTTGCATCTAGTAGCAATCCTCCTGCTTCTTTGATAATTAGATATCCTGCTGCGATATCTTGGATTCGAATTTTTCCTCTTAAATCAATAAAAATATCTAGCAATCCTCTTGCAAAAAGTGCCATTTCTAGAGCATTTGCTCCAAAGTGTCTGGTATGTTCATGTTTTTCATATATTGGAGATAATCTTTTCATCAATTCTGGTGATGCCCCAGATGTATTGATTCCAATTATTTTGTATATTGGATCTTTGTCGTGAACATTGATTTGTTCTCCATTAAAAAATGACCCATTATTTTTTGAAGCCCAATACATTTCACCATTTGTTAAATTTGTAATTACGCCCTCTGTAATGGAACTTAATTTATTTTCAGTAGCAAATGCTAATGAACTGCAAAAAAATGGTACCCCTCTAACCGCATTAGCAGAACCATCAATTGCATCCATTATGACATATCCCTTAGAATTGTTTGATAACTCAACGTGTCCACATTCTTCACCCAAAACAATACATTCAAAATTGATTTCCTTTAGATAATCTAAAACAGTTTTTTCAGCAATAATGTCGATGTTTCTTGAAATATCCCCACCTGCACCTATGCCAAAATCTCCTGCTGCATGTTCAGTTCCTGCAAGTTCTTTTACATTTTCATAAATTTTTTTTGAAGCTTCACGAAGAATTTCTATTACTTCCATATTTACAATTAAGTCATTCGTAATTTAAGTGAAGAAAATATTTGTTTTGAAAGCATAAATAACAATAAGAAAGCTAAACGATTGTGAGTGGTAAAGATCAATCTGTTGTAAGCAAAGAAGCTTTGATGAGCACAAAACCTGGAAAACAAATAATGAAACAGGCTTTATTCAAATCAAAAGGTTACAAATTATTTACCAAATACAAAGAAGAAACAGAAAATGAATTTCCACACTTTGCAGAAAGATTTGCTCAAGGTTTATTGCGTGAAATAAGATCTGATTCTGATCCTAATTCTACACAGCAAGCATTTGGAAATGAAGTGGGTTCTACGGAAATAATACTTAATTCCTCTGAAATTGAGCCTATAAAATCAAAATTAGAAAGTCTTGAAGTAATGCAAGATAGAGTAAATAGAATTTTAAATTCAAATTTTGTAAAAATGACATTTCCTGTTTTTAATGGATTGTTTGATGCTGCATCCGATTTTTCTGGAAGAAACGATCCTCAATTAAAACAAGATATGGTTGAAGGGCATATTCTGGCAATTGATCTTAGTGAACCCATGGATAGAATTGTGGATAAAGATGAAGACTTGGAATTCCTTGATGATTATAAATTAATGAATCCATATATCTTGAAATTAGCCAGAGATAAAATTTCAAAAGGTGGAGAACAAGTTCTCAAAGAATTTGAAGAAGGATTCAAAGATGCGAGAGTTGGACAATACCTTGATGAAAAATTAAAATCAAAACCAACACAAATCACAGAAGAGGAGATGACTCTCTCTTACAAAAAATACCGTGCTGTAATGGGAACTGCTGGTAGAAATATGGCTTTGGCGGAAAGACCATTATCTGAGATTTTCTATTTGGGTATGGCAAGAGCTGCAGAAGGCGTTGGTTGTGGAAATGAAATTGAAGATTCAATTAAAAACGGATTTGTCAAAATTCCTTCTTGGCCACTTTATTATTCATTATTGGCGAATGACGTGAAAAAAGGATTTGAGATAACTATGGAAAAAAGTAATTTGTATTTGCAAGATGCACGACTGACTCTTGATTTGTTACCTGAAGGGTTTTCTCACAAAGAATTTTTAGAATTTTTATTTTTGACTGTGGAACATTATAACCAATTTTGGTACAATAAATTACAAAAGGCCAATAAATGGTCAGAATTTACATCTAAACTTCCAAAGTGATAAAATTGATGTGGTCTGAAAAATATCGACCTCAGATTATTTCTGATATGGTGGGAAATGAAGAATCACGTGCAGCCATAATGGAATGGTTTGTAAAGTGGAAAAAAGGCACCAAGCCACTTCTTCTGGTTGGTCCTCCTGGTATAGGAAAAACTACAATTGCATATCTTGTAGCCGAACAATTTGGATATGATATGATTGGTCTTAATGCAAGTGATGTAAGAAGTAAATCACGAATTAATGAAATTCTAATGCCTGTTTTGGCCAATGTCAGCGTTATGGGAATTCCAATGATCTTTGTAGATGAAGTAGATGGAATTCATGGACGTAGTGATTTTGGGGGTGCTTCAGCACTTATTGATATTCTCAAAGAACCTACAGTTCCAATAATTCTTGCAGCAAACAGTGACACATCTGATAAAATGAAGGGTATTAAAAAAGCAGTAAAAACAATTTACTTCAAAAAAATTCCTCCTCGTCTGTTACGAATTTATCTTGAAAATATTTTGAAAAAAGAAAGTGCAAAATTAAGTCCAGGTTCTTTAATCAAAGTAATTGGCAAATCACGAGGAGACATTCGTTCTATGATTAATCTTACACAATCATTTGTGACTGGATTTAACCCACAAACAGAAACAACTTTTGAAAATATTAACATTGAAGATGGAATCAATGCTTTTTTTAAAGCAAATTCAATTGAAGAAGCTAGACTTATTTTGTATTCTATGCAAATTGATCCAAGAGAAAAAATTAATGCGTTTTATTCAAGTATCATTACAAGTAATATCGATAATTCAACACTTGCAAAATATTTAGAAATAATGTCTAATGCAGATATGCTTTTTGGAAAAATTATGAAAACTCAAAATTGGAGACTCTTAAGATATCTGAATGATATTTTAATAAAATTATATCAAAATGATGATAGAATAAGATACTCTCAATACAATCTTTCATGGCCATTACTTAATAGAATTCGTTGGGATGGTGCCAAAATAAAATCACTGTCATCCATTATGGCAAAAAAATTACATTTGTCATCAAGTTCTTTTGTAACCCTTTGTCTTCCTTTTGTTTTATTTTGTATTAAGAATAAATCACTGGAATTGGAATTAGAAGAAACTTTTGGTGATATTATTGAAAAGGAGATTGATCTAATTCAATGAGCTGGCGAAAAATTCCTATGAAATTCCCAGGAACATGTATTGTATGTAATGAAAAAATCGAGATAAATGAAATTGGATTATGGGCAAAAGGATTAGGTGTGAAACATGAAAAATGTGCTCAAATCGATCAATTACAGTGTATTGTATGTGGAGCACCTGCAGGATGCCCCAAATGTGAATTTCTCGAAAACTGCGATATTCCAAATGTGTCCCAATTCTGTATTTGTAAAAAATGCAGTGAGGAAAAAGATGCTTTTAGTTATTATCAAAAATCCACAAACAAAAAATTCCCCATTCTCAACTCTTAACCTTCTAAAATAATCAAATATCCATGAATTTTTGTAAAAATTTCATGTTGCTGAAATTCTCAAACTAAATTAATATATGAAACCGTCTTGCTTTAGGTTACTGTTATGCATTCTGAAAAGATTGAAGGATATACTAAAAAGAATAATACAGCATTACAGGGTGGTGGTCAAGATAGAATCAAGGCTCAACACGATAAAGGTAAGTTAACTGCTCGTGAACGAATCGATCTTTTACTTGATGAGGGAACTTTTACAGAAATTGATCCATTAACCACACATCATTACCACGAATATGATATGCAGAAAAAGAAATTCTTTACAGATGGTGTAGTGGGAGGATATGGAAATGTTCATGGTAGACAAATCTTTGTTTTTGCATATGATTTCACTGTACTTGGTGGAACACTTAGTCAGATGGGAGCTAAAAAAATTACTAAATTAATGGATCATGCAGTAAAAACTGGATGTCCAATAATTGGAATAATGGATTCTGGTGGAGCAAGAATTCAAGAAGGAATAATGAGTCTTGATGGATTTGCAGACATCTTTTATCATAATCAATTAGCTTCTGGAGTAATTCCACAAATTACTGCAAGTATTGGTCCTTCAGCAGGAGGCTCAGTATATTCACCTGCAATGACTGACTTTGTAATTATGGTGGAAAAGGTTGGAACTATGTTTGTCACAGGTCCAGATGTAGTCAAAACTGTATTGGGTGAAGAAATCTCATTTGATGATCTTGGAGGCGCAATGACACATGGTTCAAAAAGTGGTGTTGCACATTTTGTTGCACAAAATGAATACGAATGTATGGATTACATCAAAAAATTAATTTCATATCTACCTCAAAACAACACTGAAGAGCCACCAAAAATCACAACTGATGATGATCCAAATAGATTGGATCATAACCTGATCAATATCATTCCAGAAAATCCTTTACAACCTTATGATATGAAAGAAATTATCAATTCTATTGTTGACAATCATGAATTCTTTGAAGTACATGAATTGTTTGCTCCAAATATTATAGTGGGTTATGGAAGAATGAATGGTAAAGTTGTAGGAATCATAGCTAATCAACCTATACATCTAGCAGGTGCACTTGATATTGATTCTTCAAATAAGGCAGCACGTTTCATAAGATTTTGCGATGCATTTAACATTCCCCTTATCACTTTGGTAGATACTCCTGGATACATGCCAGGTTCTAATCAAGAACATAATGGAATAATTAGACATGGTAGCAAACTGCTTTATGCATACTGTGAAGCTACAGTTCCAAGAATTACATTAGTTATAGGTAAGGCATATGGTGGTGCTTACATTGCAATGGGAAGTAAAAATCTTAGAACTGATATTAATTATGCATGGCCAACTGCCAGATGTGCAGTTTTAGGTGGAGAAGCAGCTGTAAAAATCATGTATCGAAAAGATCTTGATGAAGCAGATGATCCTGAGACACTTAAAAAGCAATTAATTGATGAATTTGCAGAAAAATTTGAAAATCCATACGTTGCTGCATCTCATGGAACTGTTGATAATGTAATTGATCCTGCTGAGACTAGACCTATGTTGATTAAAGCATTAGAAATGCTTGCAAGCAAACGAGAAAAACAACTTCCAAGGAAACATGGAAATATCAATTTGTGATTAAATATGATTGAAAAAGTACTCATCGCAAATAGAGGAGAAATTGCTTTACGAGTTATTAGAACTTGTAAGGCCCTTGGAATCAAAACTGTTGCAGTCTACTCTGATGAGGACTATAACTCAATGCATGTAAAACAGGCATCTGAAGCATATCATATTGGTGAAGCGGCACCTTCAAAATCCTATCTTAATCAAGAAAAAATTCTTGAAGTAATGATGGCTTCTGGAACAGATGCAGTTCATCCTGGTTATGGTTTTCTTTCTGAAAATGATGACTTTGCAAGACTTTGTGAAAAAAATAAAATTATTTTCATTGGCCCAAAAGCTGATTCAATGAATCTTTGTGGTGATAAAATGAAATGTAAAGATGCAATGCTAAAAGCTAAAGTTCCAACTGTTCCTGGAAGTCCTGGTTTAGTAACAGATGCTGATGATGCAGAAAAAATTGCAAATGAGATAGGTTACCCTGTAATGCTAAAGTCAGTTTACGGTGGTGGTGGACGTGGAATTAGAATCGTCAATAATGATAAAGAATTGCGTGAAGGCTATGAATCTGTAACTGGTGAATCTATTGCGGCTGTGGGAAAATCTGCAATTTTAGTTGAAAAATTTCTAGAAAAAACCAGACATATTGAATATCAATTTGCTAGAGATACTCATGGTAATGTAGTTCATATCTTTGAAAGAGAATGTTCGATTCAAAGACGTAATCAAAAATTAATTGAGCAAACTCCATCACCAATAGTTGATGAGGAGACTAGATCTCGTGTAGGTGAGCTAGTTCGTAATGCTGCTACTGCAGTCGATTATACTAATTTGGGAACAGCTGAATTTTTACGAGCAGATAACGGCGAATTTTATTTTATTGAAATAAATGCAAGATTACAAGTTGAACACCCAATCACTGAATTTGTTTCTGGATTGGATTTGGTAAAATTACAATTAGATATTGCAAATGGAGAACCAATACCATTCAAACAAAGTGATCTTAAAATGAATGGTTATGCTATTGAGTGCAGAATTAATGCCGAAGACACCTTCTTGGACTTTGCTCCGTCTACCGGACCTGTACCTGATGTAACAATTCCTTCGGGACCTGGAGTTAGATGTGATACTTATCTATATCCTGGATGTACTGTATCACCATTTTATGACTCTCTTATGGCAAAGCTCGTTACGTGGGGTCAAACATTTGAAGAATCAAGAACTAGAATGCTTGCTGCATTAAATGATTTTTACATTCAAGGTGTTGAAACATCAATTCCACTTTATAAAACAATTCTAAATTCAGAAGAATACAAAAATGGAGAACTTTCAACTGATTTCCTTAAACGTTTTGATATGATTGATAGATTAACTACTGATCTAAAGAAAGAAAAAGAAGAAAAAAGTGAAGCTGCAATAGCCGCTGCAATAATTCACTCTGAATACTTTAAAAGTCGCGTACAAAGTAATGCTGCCAATAACTCTAATTGGAAATATAATTTGGATTGATGATTAATGGATTACAAAATAACTGACATTGAAAAATCCTTTGATGGTAAGATTGTAGAAAATCTTGGAAACAATGATTATGTAATTAAGATTAATGATAATGAACATAAATTAAAAATCATATCCATGAATTCTACTGGAATTGAATTCATTTTGAATCAAAAATATCACAAAGCAAAATATCTTGATCAATCAACTAACGAAATAAATATTGTAATTGACAATGTTCCTATTACAATTAATCGTCACACTCACTTTGATGAAGTTGTCTTCAAACATTCTGGCGGAGCTGGTGCTGGAAATGCACAATTATCATTGAAGAGTCAAATTCCTGGCAAGGTCGTATCAATTTCTGTTGCTGAAGGTGATTCTGTAAAGAAAGGCGATGTGATTTGTACATTAGAATCAATGAAAATGCAAGTATCAGTAAAAGCACACAAAGATGGAGTTGTCAAATCCATAAAAATTAAAGAGACTGCAACTGTAGCCAAAGGCGACCCAATAGCTGATATAGAATAAAAATAATTTCCTTATTTCAGGAAATTTTTAATCTCTTCATAGTTTGGTTCTTTTAATGGATCTTCTGAAACCCATTTGTAACCAATTTTTCCATCTTCGTTAATAACAAAGACGGATCGTTTTGCGGCATTGTATCCTTTAATGTGAAGTAAATCCGGCATTAATATTCCATAATCACGAATTGTTTTACTACTATAATCTCCCAATAGTGGAAAATTAAAGTGATTTTTTTCTGCAAATGCTTTATTTGCAAATGGGCCGTCATTACTGATTGCCACAACTTTTGCACCTAGATCAGATATCTCCTTCCACGAATCTCTAAAATTACATAGTTCGTTTTCGCAAACTGGAGAACTTGCAGCAACTATGAATGATAAAACTATTTTTCCGCCTTTATAGTCATCCAAAGTTCGCATCTTCAATTCTGTATCTGGAAGCTCAAAATTAGGAGCAATGTCTCCAATATTCAATGACATGATCGCTGTTTGACAATGTTCTATAAAGGACTTTAGAAAAATAATTTTTTTAGAAATTGATCTAAAAAAGGAAGAATACCTTTTTATACAAAAATTAGGGTCAAAAGATGAATTGGTCGGGGAATTAGCGGGCAATTATAGTACCGTTGTATTGATGTTTGGTTTTGCTATAGTAGCAATGGCTCCAGCGTTAGTTATTTCAAGAATGCTTTCTCCTCGAAAACGAAGTAATCCTGTTAAATTTTTGCCAATGGAATGTGGTCAAGTTCCATCTGGAGAGGGAAGAACTCATTTCATGATGCAGTACTATCCTTACATTCTGATGTTTGTTGTCTTTGATGTGATGGCAATATTCTTGTATGCTTGGGGTAGTTCTCTTTTGGAAATTCCAAAGATTGCAACTTTACCGATGATGGGCTTTTTAGGAATTATGTTTGGTGCAATGGCATTTGCATTGTATCAATCAGGGAGACGAAGAATATGGTAGTTTTTTATATAAATTGTATTTACGAGGGTAGGGGATAAGATTGCTTAAAGACTTAGTTACACCAGAAAATGCAAATGTCTTTGTAGGAAAATTAGGAGATATTTTAGAAAGAGCAATTGATAAACCCCTGGGCTATGCCATTAATTGGGGTAGAATTTGGTCATTATGGCCAGTACACATTGAAACAGCTTGTTGCAGTGTAGAATTTGGCGCAGCATCAAGTCCTAGATATGATGTTGAAAGATTTGGTATCATTGAAGCATTTGGTTCACTTAGACAATGTGATCTTGTAGTTGTTCAAGGAACTATTACAAGAAAAATGGCACCACGCCTCAGATTAGTTTATGATCAAATGCCAGAGCCAAAATATGTGATTGCTATGGGAGCATGTGCAATTACTGGCGGACTATATTTTGATTCATACAATGTACTTCCGGGAATTGACGGAGTGATTCCAGTTGATGTTTATGTTCCAGGTTGTCCACCTAGACCTGAAACTCTAATTCAAGGATGTATGTTACTACAAGAAAAAATTAAGAGAATGAAGGCTAGGAAGTTTGTATAATGAGTTCTGATTCTGAAAAACCTAATGCAGATGAAACTCCTGAAGTAAAATCAACACCGCCTGCAACAAAAAAACCCGAAGTCGAATTACCAGCATTTGAAAAGAGCATTTCTGATAAAATTGTTGAAAAGTTTGGTGATAAAGTCGAAGTTACATTTGTCAAAGAAGACAGGGTTGGAATTAAGGCTGGTAGAGAAAATGTCCATGATGTTGCTGAATTCATTCGTGATGCCCTAAACTATGATCATGTGGAATCTGTTTCAGGCGTAGATTATCCTCAAGATAAAGAAATTGAGGTTGTGTATCATATAGGATCTTATTCTGATTCTTCATTAGCAAGACAAATTCTTGTTTTATCAACTAGAGCTCAAAGAGAAGAAAACCCAATTCCTGGAAATGATGCAACTAAACTTCCTACTCTTAGAGATATTTTTTACAGCGTAGAATTTCATGAAAGAGAAGTTTTTGAAATGTTTGGTGTTTTCTTTGAAGGCCATCCTGATAATAGACGATTACTTTTGCCAGAAGACTGGGCAGATTTACCTCCACTTAGAAAGGACTTTGCAATAAAGGGAAGATAGAGATGACCGGAGAATTACCACCTGGATTAGCACTCCAAAAAGTTGACGAGAGAATAATGACTCTCAATGTTGGACCTCAACATCCTGGCTCTGGTCATATGAGAATTATTGTTCAAATTGACGGTGATTATATTGTTGCATGTGATCCTGATCCTGGATATGTTCACCGTGGAGAAGAAAAGATGGCTGAGTATAGAAATTACATTACAAATATTCCCCATTTAGAAAGACCAGTAATTCATGATTCTTGTAATGTATTGTATCCATATGTTTTAGGAGTTGAAGAACTTGTTGGAATTGAAGTTCCTGAACGTGCAAAGTATGTCAGAGTCATTGCGTCTGAACTGAACAGATGTATTTACACAATGTACTGGCTTGCAATTTATGGTATCTTTTTAGGACACTCTACCATGTTTATGTGGCCAGCAGGAGATCGTGAACTCTTAATTGATCTTATGGAAAAAATGACTGGTGCAAGAGTAACTCATGCACATTTTGTTCCAGGTGGAGTAAGAAATGATTTACCACCAAACTTTGAAGATGTTTGTTTACGTCAAGTTAATTATTTTGAAAAACGTATCAAAGAATACTCTGCTGTATTTTATGATAATCCAATTCTAATTGCTAGAACTAAAGATACTGGTATACTTTCTCGTGAAGATGCAATAAGACTTGGAACAACAGGTTCTGTACTTCGTGCAAGTGGAGTTGATTATGATCTTAGGAAGAAGGAACCATATGATGTCTATGAAGAATTAGACGTTCACACTAATGTGATGAAAGAAGGTGATTCTTATGCAAGATCCAAAGTACCATGGCTTGACATGATGGAAAGCTGTAACATTATTAGGCAAGCATTACAAAAAATGCCAAAGTCTGGTTCTGTTAGAACGAAACTAAAACCTAATCCAAAAGGAAAGGGACTTGATTCAGTATACAAACGTGTAGAATCAGGTAGAGGATCACTAGGTTGCTATATTGTCTCTGATGGAAAAACTGAACCGTACAGACTAAAGATGAGTGTTGGATCATTTAGAAATTTAATTGCATTGCCATATCTTCTCAAAGGCGAAAAACTTGGTAACATGCCATCAGTTTATTGGAGTCTTAATTATTGGCCAGTGGAGGCAGACCGATAAATGTCAGTTATTGCACCAAAATTCAAACTAAGTGAGTTTATCAAATCATTATTAGATAATGCATTTTGGGCTGTTCTAATTCTATCTTTGATTGGTATCCCAGCAGTTTTCATTGTTTTATTCTTCATTGAAATGCCTGTGATTAATGGTGAAATACTTACACCATTTCTTGCATTAACTTGGATTGCAGATCCGTCTCGTACACTTCCAATAGTCAAAGCCTTCATGGCTACTGATATTTTTAGAGTGATGGTTTTTCCAGGATTTGGATTTGCTGCATTACTAGCTGCTGGAACAATATTTATTGAAAGAAAGATGCTTGCAAAATTACAATTAAGAGTTGGACCATTTTACTGTGGAAAGTTTGAAGGTATCTTACAATTAATGGGAGATGGGTTGAAATTAATTTCAAAAGAAATCATCATCCCTGCAAAGGCTGATAAACCTATTTTCTGGGCAGCTCCAGTATTATTTGTTGCAGCCGCAGCCGCATTTGTTGCGTTAATTCCTGTGGCTCCTGGTTGGGTAGTTGCAGATGTAGATTTGGGATTACTTGGTGTATTTGCAGTAATTGGATTTTTCCCAATCATTACTATTCTTTCTGCTTGGTCTGCAAATAGTAAATTCCCATTCATTGGTGGTATCAGAGCTTTATTCCAAATGGTCTCATTTGAAATCCCTTTGATCTTGTCTTTATTGGGGGTTGTAATGCTAACAGGATCTCTTAACTTATCTGAAATTGCTGCAAGTCAATCTAGTTTCCCATGGATTGTATTTTTACCAATAGGCGCTATTGTTTTCTTCATTACTATGCTTGCAGAGCTAGAAAGAATCCCATTTGATTTGCCAGAAGCAGAAAGTGAAATTGTAGCTGGTTGGCTAACAGAATTATCTGGAATGATGTATGGACTTGTACAATTAGGAACTTATCTGAAACTTTATGCGTTTGCAGCATTGTTTGTTGTCTTATTCCTTGGTGGTTGGAATGGCCCAATGGTTGTTCCTCCATTCCCAGCTGAAATTCTTACTGAAGGAATTGTTATGGGACCAATCACTGCACACATTCCAGGATTACCATTATTTACACAAGAGATGCTTAATGGAACCCTTTGGTTTGTTCTCAAAACAGTAGCTGTCATATTCTTCATATTATTACCAAGAGGAGTTTTCCCAAGAATCAGAGTTGACATGTTATTGAATCTTGGATGGACTAAACTAATTGGCCTTGCTTTCGTTAACATCTTTATTGCACTTGGATTGCTTTACGCTGGAGTGCTAGGACCAGGAGGATTACAATAATGGGAACTGCAACAGGTATTATTCGCGCATTAAACTCTGGAATAAAACACATTGCAATTAAGCGATTCACACTTCGATATCCTGAAGAGAAACTAAAGTTTGTAGGTGATGGTTATCAATTTGATCCATCCACTGGAGTAGGAATTGCAGGACTAAAAGGTCGTCATATGCTATTCCATGATCATTGCACTGGTTGTCAGTTGTGTTCTATTGCATGTGAAGGTGTTGCTGAAGCAATTGCAATGGTAAAGGTTCCTGATCAACAAAAACAAAACAAGAAATCTATTATGCCTCAAATTGATTATGGAAAATGTGTTTTCTGTGGTCTTTGTGTTGATGCATGTCCATTTTATGCACTTTACATGACTAATGATTATGAACTATCTTCATTTTCTAAAGAAGGTTTGATTTACACTCCTGCGCAACTACAGGTAAAACCATACGTTGCACAAGATAGTGAAATCCAAATTACTAGCAGAGGTGCAACACATGGCTGATGCTGCATTTCTTGCATTAACAGTAATTACAATTGGATCTGCAATTGCAGCACTAGAATTAAGATCATTAATCTACGGTTCAATTGCTTTAATGGGAACGCTTGGCGGTATTGCAGGATTCTTTTTCTTGTTAGATGCACCATTTGTTGCGTTGTTTCAATTAGCAGTCTATGTTGGTTCTATTGCTGTTTTAATTTTGTTTACTGTAATGTTGGTAAAAAGAGAATTGATATTCAAAAAAATCGAAGACAAGAGAAGAAAGTTTGCAGGAATTGGATTGATGCTTGTGATGATGGTTGCATTAGGTGCAGTATTCCTTGATTCTGGAATCAAAACAATTACGACTGATGAGCCTGCCACTAATTTTAGAGATATAGGTACTGACTTTGTTACCTATTATTGGCCAGCACTTATCTTGATGGGATTACTTTTGACTGGCTCTGTAACAGGGGCACTAGTTTTAGCTAAACGTGAGGATGTGGAGAATGACCAACGAGCTAATTGATTTTACACTTGTGTCTGTTGCTATGTTGGCAATAGGCATTTACGGTCTTGCAGTAAAACGTAATTTTATTCGAATGCTTTTTGCAGTTGAAATTATTATCAACGCTGCAAATCTTAACCTTGTTGCATTTGGTAGATTTTTACCCCACAGTGGAGGTCAAACTTTGGCATTGTTTTCAATAGCAATAGCTGCAGCAGAAGTCGCAGTTGGACTTTCATTAATTATTGTAGCATATCGCATGTATCAAAACGTCGATATTGCAGACTTTAGGAGTTTGAAAGGATAATGGAATATGCATTATTACAGGCAGTTTTCTTGCCATTACTCTTATCTCCAATCGCATACCTAATTGGAAGAAAAGTCGGTCCTACACCAGCAATGTGGTTTACATTTGCAATTCTACTATACACAACAATACTTGTAATCAACGCTGCACTTTCTGGAACAGTTGAGGAACACTATCCTTGGACTGAACAATTCGGCGAGTTTGGTTTCTTGTTAGATGGTTTGGCATCGCCATTTGCAATAATTATCTATGTACTATCTACAATTTTGGCACTTTATTCAAAACCATATATGATTCATAAATTCCATGAACAATTTGAAGAAGAACAAAAAATCAATGTCTCTTCAAGTGGTCAAAATTCCATAGTTGAATCATCATCTCTTTCAAATTATGTTAATGCTAAATCTGGACTTTACTTTGCACTCTATCTTGTATTTGCAATGGGTATGCTTGGAACAGTTCTTTCTACAAATCTGATTGAATTTTACATATTCTTTGAGGTAATGCTAATTCCTGGTTTCTTCTTAGTTGCTCTTTGGGGTGATGGTCCAAGAAGAAAGATCGGTTTAATGTTCTTGTTTTGGACTCATGCAGGTGCAGTCGTTTTATTGTTGGGCTTTTTGATGATTGGTTTGACCATTGGAAGTTTTAACTTTACAGATATTGACGAATCCGCAATCCCTGCTGACATTGTTATGCTTTCGGCAGTTGCAATTTCTATAGGACTTGGTGTAAAACTGGCAGTTTTTATGTTCCATATTTGGCTTCCATATGTTCACGGTTCTGCCCCAACTCCTATCAGTGCATTATTGTCACCTGCCATGATCGGAATTGGTGCTTATGGTATTTTCAGATTAATTGTTGAATTCTTACCTTTGACATTTGCAGATCTTTCAATTTGGTTCCATATCTGGGGTCTTGTTACAATGATTTATGGTGGTGCAATGGCACTCATGCAAGATGACTTGAAACGATTACTTGCATATTCTAGTATTAGTCAGATGGGTTACATCCTATTTGGCATAGGTTCAATATCTGTACTTGGTCTTTCAGGTGCCGAGATGATGTATGTAACACATGGTATTGGTAAAGGCATCCTCTTCATGATGGCCGGAATTATTATTGTTAAAGTTGGAACTAGAAGCATTACAAAACTAGGAGGATTGGCAGGAAAGATGCCAATAACAGCAGTATGTGCCGTTATAGGTGCATTAACAATAATGGGCGTTCCACCAACCAGTGGATTCATGGGTGAATGGCCTCTCTTTTTCGGAGCATTACAGACTGCAATTCAAGAAGGCTCAACAATTAGAGCTGTAACCTTTGGTTTAGGTCTTGTTGCAACTGTTCTTACAATGTCTTACATGCTATGGATGCTAAAACGTGTCTTCTTTGGAAAAACTCCCGAACATCTTGAGAATGTGAAGGAAGGAAGTTGGTACATGACAGCCCCAATGATGGTGTTGGCAGGATTCTCAATTGTAGTTGGCATTTATCCAGATATTTTCTTGAAAACAATAATCCCATACATGAACGGAGTGTTAGGAGTTTAGATTATGGCAACTGAAGCTTTTGGATTACCATTTGAAGTTGGAACTCTTAGTGCTTGGTTAGTTTGGATTCTGCCATTTGCAGCAGCAATGATTATTCCTGGCGTTGGAAAACTATCAAAACATGCAACTGGTTATGTTGCAGTTGCATTTGCTTTGATGAGTGCTTTATCTGCAGCGACAATGATTCCTGTTGCTTTGGAAGCACATGAAATGCATCATCAAATTATGTGGATAGAGGCACTTGGACTTAAAGGAGGTGTATTGGCAGATCCACTTTCAATAATAATGTCAAACGTAGTTGGCTGGATTTCATTCCTCATTATGATTTACAGTACAGGATACATGAAAGGCGATAAGGACATTGCAAGATTCTGGTTCTGGATGATGTTCTTTATTGGTTCAATGCAATTGATTGTCTTATCGGATAACCTACTTCAAGTATTCTTTGGATGGGAAGGTGTGGGACTTGCATCATACGCATTGATCAGCTTTTGGTATCGTGACAAAAAGAAAGATCATGTTGGTGTTGAAGGTAGAACTGTTCTTGGCATGCTAGATTACTATTCACCAACACACGCTGGTATGAAGGCATTCATTATGACCAAAGTTGGTGATGTGATGATGATTGCAGGTATGCTTTTGATATTTTTGTTTGCAGGTACTTTTGGATTTAGAGAATTAATGGGTGATACTGAATGGGCAACTGCAATGGCTGCTCAAGGACTTTTAGTTCCTGCATTTGTTTTATTATTTGGAGGAGCTGTCGGAAAATCGGCTCAATTCCCACTAAACGAATGGCTATTGGAAGCAATGACTGGCCCTACTGCAGTATCTGCTCTTATTCACGCAGCAACAATGGTCAAAGCAGGCGTGTTCTTGGTAGCAAGAATTGGCCCACTTGTATTTGCATTAGGTGCTGCAGGAATCATGGCAGACCAATTCTTTGAGGTTGTTGCTTGGGTTGGAGCAATCACTGCATTATTACTTGCAACACAAGGCATGGTAAATCCTGAAATTAAGAAAGTTCTTGCTTATTCTACTGGTTCACAAATTGGTTACATGATGATGGCATTAGGTGTTGCTGGATTGTCTCATCAATATGTTGATGGTTATACCGCAGGATTTTTCCATTTAATTTCACACGCAATGTTTAAAGCTTCATTGTTCATGGCAGCAGGTTCTTTGTTACATATTGTAGGTTCTAGATTTATGACCGATATGGGTGGTCTGAGAAAACAGATGAAGAAAACATATGCATTCATGTGGGCTGCTGGACTTGGTTTAATGGGCGCTCCATTTATCACAACAGGTTTCTGGAGTAAGGATGCAATATTTGCAGCGGTTTATGAATCTGGAAATGAATGGGCATTGCCATTGTATGTAATTGCTGTACTCACTGCAGTAATCACAACATTTTACACTACTCGAATGATTGGAATGGTTTTCTTCGGAAAGAAGAGCAGACACATTGAAAAGATGGAAGAAGAAGGTCATCATATACATGAAGCATCATTGTCAATGTGGGTTCCATATGGAATTCTCGCAGTGCTCACTATTGGAATTGGTCTTATTGGATTATCCACCGAAGAAGGACTCCACCATGTATTTGTAGAATATCTTGAAGAATCTTTTGGCATTCACACTATACATGTTGCAGCTGAAGAATCAATTCTTCCAGAATTCTTACAGGGCCTTAATCCCGTTGCATTAGGATCATCATTAGTTGCATTTTCAACTGGTATAGGATTGGGCTACATCTTCTATATTGGAAGATGGGTTGATCCTGTCAAATTCATTAATTCGAATATTTTCTTTTATGCAATACACAAAGTTATCTTAAACAGATGGTATCTTAATGCCATAATCTATTGGTGTTTTGTAGTAGCACCATTGTGGTTGGCAAGAGGTATTTTCAGATACTTTGAAAAGACCGCTATTGATTATGGTATGAATGACGGGGTACAGAAAGCAGTTGGATGGGGCGCAAAAGTTATCCAAGGAACTCAAACTGGTGTATCACAATCATATCTATTCGTATTTGGAGCAGGATTACTATTTGTAGTCCTGATATTGTTGATATAGGAGATTGATGAGATGTTAGAAATTACTTCAACCCCATTGGTCTTAATTGCAATCTTAGGAACTGTTGGCGTTTTACTTCCAATTATTAGTATTTCAAGAAAAGAGCAAGGCTCTAATTCATTTTATGCTATAATTGCATTTGCTGCATTAATTGTATCAGTTGCTTATGTAGGCTATCAATTCATAAATGATAATGTATCCCCATCAGCTCTTTTCTCTCAAGATGTGGTGGTAGATGATGCATTTGGTGGATTCTTTGCAATAGCAATGTTGATTGTTGCCCTCTTCACAACTGTTGGCTCTTTTAACTATATGCGAAAACAAAACTCGCCTGCTGTATACTATTCACTGATTTTACTTGCAACAATTGGTATGGTGTTAGTTGCATATTCTACTGACTTGGTAATGTTGTTTGTTGCATGGGAACTCATGAGTATACCAACATACGTTTTAGTAGGATTTATGAAAAAGAATCCAAGCTCAAATGAGGCTGCTCTAAAATATTTCCTATTTGGTGCACTATCATCTGCAATCATAGTTTACGGAATTTCAATTTCATATGGACTAACTGGCTCTACAAATATTGGTGAAGTCATTCAAGGATACTCTACACTTGATCCAACCTTATTCCCTCTTGCGTTACTCTCTGTTGGAATGTTTATTGCAGGATTTGGATTCAAGATGGGACTTGTACCTTTCCATCAATGGCTTCCTGACACCTATGAAGGTGCTCCATCCCCCATTACTGCTTTGCTTGCAGCTGCAACAAAGAAAGCTGGTTTTGCGGCAACAATACGAGTTGTAGTTCTTGGAATGGTTGTTCTTAATCTTGATTGGACTTTAGCTCTAGGTGTTATTGCAGTGATGACTATGACAATTGGAAATGTTGCTGCAATTATGCAAAAGAATCTCTCAAGAATGCTTGCATATTCTAGTATTGCCCACGCTGGATACATTTTGATTGGACTTGCAGTTGCACCTCACAGTTCACTTGGTTTACAAGGCTCTTTGTACCAAATAATGAATCATGCTATAATGAAAGGCGCTGCCTTTATTGCAATTGCAGGCATTGTGACTACACTTGCAGTTACAAATATTGATAAACTAAAGGGGCTTGGAAGACGAATGCCAATAACTGCACTTGGTTTAGTGATTGCTTTATTTGCATTAGCAGGAATCCCTCCACTCTCAGGATTTTGGAGTAAATTGATGTTATTTGGCAGTGCATTGGATGCTGGCTCTGTAATCTGGTGGGCACCATGGCTTGCAATTGCAGGTGTTCTTAACAGTGCATTGTCACTTGCTTACTATGGTTGGATTACAAGAAAGATGTACTTTGAAGGTGAAACAGAAAAGAGAGTTGCAGAACCAAAATCAATTATTGCTGTGATGATCTTCTCAACAATCTTCTTGGTAGGATTTGGTGTATATCCAGATCCACTAATTAAATTTGTAGAATTTGCAACTCCAGTTATCAGTTTAGGACTTATGCCTTAAACGAAGTAAACTTGATCAAATTATCTAAATTGGTTTTGGCGTTACTATCTGGTATTTTTCTTAATCCTTCTCTCGCTTTTTGAGCATATTCTTTTAGTAATTCTTCCATTTTATTAAAAACATCTCTTGGATCTGAACTTTTTTTGATTAGCAAATTAAACAACTTATCTTCATTTTTCCAATCCAGTAAATCATCTCTTATTTGATATGCAATTCCAATGTTTTTTCCATATTCAGTTAATGCCTCAATTTGTTCTTCAGTTCCATTTACAATAATTGCCCCTATTCTAGCTGCAACTTCAAATGCTGTAGCAGTCTTGTATTCTATAACTTTGAGATAATCATCAAATGTAACATCCTCACTAGTCTCTAGTCGATTTTCAATCATTTCACCTTCACTCATTAGCATAGCAGTAGTGGCCAAATCTTTTGTAATTCTAGCATTGTCTAATCTAGAAGATATTGCAAGAATTAATCCTAAAACAAAATCTCCTGTAAGGATACTGGTATTGTAACCGTATTTGATATGAAATGGATCCTTTTGTCTTCTCATAGTTTCATTATCGATAATATCATCATGAATGATAGATTCCATATGCAAAAATTCAACTGCACATGATGCTGCAAATGTATTTTCATCAATCTTCCCTACACTCTCAGCAGCCAAAGTCAAAATAATCGGTCTTATTCGTTTTCCACCCTCTAGAGAATACTTTAGTGGTTCAATGAATTCAGATTCAGAATATAAGGCAAGCTCATCTTCTAAAGCTTGATCTATTCTTTGAATGTACTTTCC
>NZ_AEXL02000137.1 GCF_000242875.2 Candidatus Nitrosopumilus salarius BD31
TCATTGAAAAAATGGCAAAATTAGAGGCTTTATGCCTAACAAATGTTTCAGAACCTATCCAATACATTGCAATGAAAGCCCTAGAGGCAGATATATCCAACAATTCTAATACAGTGCAAAACAGACTTGATGTATTGATACAAAAAGCAAAAGAAATGGGGTTAGATTTTGTGGTTCCAGATGGAGCAATGTACATTTTTGCAAGAATTAATCAAAAAGGGTTTGACGGAGTTCAATTTGCCAATTCAACATTAGAAAGAGGATTGGCAGTAGCTCCTGGAGAAGGGTTTGGAAATTATAAAAATTTCATCAGAATTTCTGCATGTCAAGACGAAAAAACACTAATTGAGGGGATGAAGATACTAAACAACATAATGAGTGAGAACAAATGAAAAAAGTCACAGTTATCGGTGCTGGAGGTCAAATGGGGCAATGGTTTGCAAAATATTTTGCAAGTGAAGGTTTTGAAGTAACAGGTTTTGATTCAGAAAATAAAGTAGTAGGAAAAGACATCAAAGTTGCTGAATCACTGGTAGGAGGAATCCTAAAAGCTGATTATGTTGTTTTATGTACACCTACGAGAAGAACACCAGAAATTATCAGATTAATTGCAAAGGAGATGAAAAGAGACACATATCTTATTGAAATATCATCTGAGAAATCAAAAGTAGTGGCATCGTTATCAAAAATGCCAGCTAAAATTAATCCAATTTGCATACATCCAATGTTCGGTCCAGGAGTAAAAACAATAAAAGGACAAAATATAATTTCAGTTCCAATCAAAGATGCCAAAAAAGAACTTACGATGGCCAAATCACTTTTTGAAGGAGCAAACTTTGTTACAATTGATGCAGCAGAACATGATAAAAAAATTGCAGTTATTTTAGGATTAACACATTTAATGAATTTGGTTTTTGCAAACATCATCTCAAAAGATGAAAAAATGTTACTCACAGAGAAGATGTCAGGAACAACGTTTAGAGTTCAGAAAATATTGGCAGAGAGCATAATGACAGAGTCTCCAGAACTAATTGAGACCATTATTGCAAACCCAGAAATTCGCAGAGTTGCCGAAGAGTTGTGGAAAGACATTGGCAGATTACTTACTGCAGTTCAAGAATCAAAGACAGAAGAAGTGATAGACTACATCAAAGACTGTCAAGAAAGGTTAGCCAAGCATACGGACATAAATGAATCATACAAAAAACTATCAAAAATGGTAAAAACTGTTGAAAAATAACAGATATGCGTTCAACAAAGATAGTCACATCTTTTATTAAAAATAATGAGAGATTATTGATTCTCAAAAGAAGTAATGAAGTAAAAACCATGAAAGGGTTATGGGCAGGAATTAGCGGAATCATAGAAAAAAATGAAGACCCATTACAAAGAGCTAAAATTGAAATTTTTGAAGAAGTCGGAATAACAGATGAGCAAATTAGACTTGTAAAGTCAGCAGAGGGAATGAAGGTAAATTCACCGCAATACATCAATCACGAATGGGAGATATTTCCATTTTTGTTTGAATCAAACAATCCAAAAATCAAACTCAATTGGGAAAATTCAGATTTCAAATGGATCAAAGTAGACGAATTGAAAGATTATGAAACGGTTCCTAGTCTTCAGAAAGTATTATTCAACTTGTTGTAAACTATTATTTTCTTTTTCATACTTTTTTTGTTGTGGAAGCATCATATACACACAAGCGCCACCGCACATAGTACAAGGAACATTATTTCCAGGGTGTTGTCCAGTTCTGCTATGAATTTTTGCAGCTTCTTCAGGATCTATAGATAACGCAAGTTGTTTTTCCCAATCCAAAGTACGTCTTGCTTCAGTCATTTCGATATCCCATTTTATCACTTTATCACGTAGTTTGACAAGATCACCGGCATGAGCTGCAATTCGATAAGCTATCAATCCAGCTTTTACCTCATCAGCGTTTGGCAGTGCAAGATGTTCAGAAGGAGTGAGATAGCATAAAAGATCAACGCCTTCACTTGCAGATACCGCAGCACCAATTGCACTAGCAATATGATCATGACCCGATGCAATATCAGTAACTAATGGTCCAAGTACATAATAAGGCACATCACCAATTAATGATTTTGCCAGTCTTACATTGGCTGCAACTTCATTTAGTGGAACATGTCCAGGACCTTCAACCATAACTTGGATATCCTGTTCATGTGCACGTTTTGTCAATTGCGAGATATTGATCATTTCTTGAACTTGAAGTTCGTCATGAGAGTCCAAAATCGAGCCCGGTCTGAGGGCATCGCCAAGACTGAATGTTACATCATATTTTTTGGCAATTTCAATTAAATAATCATAATGAGTTAGATATGGATTTTCTTTATCATGTTTTAACATCCATGCGGCAGTAATGGTACCACCCTTACTTACAACACCACCATATCTTTGAACTTTTAAAATTCGTTTAGCAATTTCTTTTGTAATTCCACAATGGATTGTAGTGTAATCAACCCCATCTTTTGCATTATTTTCAAATGCATTTAGATAATCATCCTCAGTCAAATTCAAAGGATTTTTGTGGACTTCTACACCATAATTATAAGCCTCATAAATTGGAACAGTTCCAAATGTAATTGGAGCAGATTTCATCAGAGTTTGTCGAATTGTTTTAACATCACCGCCATCACTGAGATCCATAATTGTATCTGCATGATATTTGATAGCAACCTTTGCTTTTTCAATTTCTTCTTCTAAATTTACATTTAGAGTTGAAGTTCCAATGTTTACATTTACTTTAGTTTTAAGACCTTTGCCAATACCAACATTGTGAATTTTTTGCGGTCTAACATTATTACTAGGAATGATTATGGAGCCACGTGCAATCTTTGGAATTAGCCACTCTAGTGAAACATCCTCATCTTTTGCTACTTGTTTCATTTCATCAGTTGCAACTCCACGTCTAGCAGAAGTCATCTGAGTAGTCATGACCAAATCTATGTTCTCGCCTGATTTAAACAATCGTGAAAACTATGAGAAAGATTGGATTAACATTATTCCTTGGCACTATATTAGCAATATAGATCCACTTTTTATCTAAGAATCGCCCTATGTATCGCATGAGAACAAATAGAGAATGCATTCATTGTGGAAGGGAATTTAACAGTATAAAGGATCAATTTTGTTCTTTTGAATGTGCAGCCCAATCATCAGAATGAACGATTAGCTCAGATTCAGTTCCTTTTCCAAAAATATCTTTTCAGAATTAATTTTTGTGATTCTATCCAAAATAGGCTCCACAATATACTCAGAATCAGAGAGATTTACAAAGTTTTGTTTGATTTCGGTAATTCGTTGTTTAAGTTCAATTTCTGCAGAAACTAATGAAATGTAATTACGAAGTTTTTGGTTTTCAGATTTCAAGAGTTCAATTTCAGAAACCATTATCTAGGTGGGCTCCAACTCTCTTCGAAATTATCATCTACATGTTTAGAAACATAATATTGCTTACCACATTTGAAACACTGCCATACGAATTTTTCATTTTTGATTGATTGATATTGCATAGGGAGTAAACAAACAGTACAACGTAATGTTTCGGGTGAAGAATCATCCACCATAGGGATTTCAACCATCAGTCAAATCAAGATATACAGGTATAAAATAGATATCATAAATTAAAATTAAAACACAATATGGTTTTGAAGGAAAAATAGATTAGTACAAAAAATTACAAAACATCATGAATTTGCTTTCAATAGGAGGATCAGATCCCTCATCAGGAGCAGGAATTCAAAGCGACATCAAAGCATTTTATTCATTGAATGTTCATGGATTAACTGTAATTACAGCAATTACAGGTCAAAACACATCAACTTTTGGAATGGTTGAAGCAGTATCACAAAAAATTCTGAAAAACCAATTAGAGTCAATATTAACAGATTTCAAAATTGAAGGGATAAAAATTGGGATGGTGTTTAATTCTCAAATTATCAAGGTAATCTTTAATGAATTAAAAAAATTGAAAATTCCAATTGTTGTAGATCCAGTGATAAAATCAACTACAGGAGGATTGTTGATTGAGAAATCAGCAATCAAAGATTTTCAAAAATACATAATTCCGCTTGCAACGATAATTACACCAAACAAATTTGAGGCAGAAATATTATCCGAAACTAAGATTAATTCAGAAAAATCATTCAAGAAAATTGCAAAGACTATTCAAAAAATGGGATCAAAGAACGTAGTAATCACAGGAGTTAAACGAAAAAACAATCAGATATTGGATTTTGTTTTAGAAAATAACAAAAGTTATTCTATTTCAGGAGAGTTCATCTCAAGAGAGAATCATGGTAGTGGATGTAATTATTCTGCAGCAATTCTTTATGCTCTTGCAAAAAACAAAAACATACAAGAATCAGTAAAATTTGCCAAAGAATTCACATACAAATCAATAAAAAATGCAAAAAAGGTGGGAAAAGGAATCCCAGTTACATATATTCAAGAAAAAGATGAAATCAATTCAGAGCTACTAAAAGCAATTACTGAATTCGTAGAAATTAAAAATATTTATAAAAATATTCCAGAATGCCAAACAAATTTTGTTCATTCAAAAGAAAACCCAAAAACAATTAATGACATAGTAGGGATATCTGGAAGAATAGTCAAGACGGGGAAAGAAGTAACAGTGGCAGGAAATCTTACATACGGAGGCTCAAAACATGTTGCAACAGCATTACTTGCTATTAGTAGAAAATTTCCAGAGATAAGATCTGCAATCAATCTT
>NZ_AEXL02000136.1 GCF_000242875.2 Candidatus Nitrosopumilus salarius BD31
GAGGGGCAAAAAATGTCTCAGCTATTACTAATGTGGGGAGCAAACGATTTTGGAGGAACGTTAATCAATGAAAGTATTTCAACATCAGCTGGTTCCGAACATGGTCAGTTGTTAAGACCAAAAGAGATTAAGAGGATGATAAGAGAGATAGGAAGAACTCCAGCTGAGAGAAATACATATTATAAAATTCTAAGGAAGTTTGATGACGGAAATGAAATAGACGAAAAGTTGGACAATGCTAAAAATTCACAGTTTGGATCATATGTGGAATTAATCAAAATTAAAAAATTCAAATATAAAAATCCAAGGAGTGAGTAATTGCCTGCCTTAGATAAGGCGTTAAACCATTCACGGAAAAGAGGAATTGACGAATGTGAAGTAACAAGGGTTAAAAAAAGATCATCACAGTAAGAATTACAGATTCAGAGATTGTAGAAATCAAAGAAAATTTTGGTAGAGAATTTGGAATTAGATTAATTCATGGAAAAAAAATTGCGTCAATCCAAACCACAAATGAGAGAGAGATTGAAAAATTAATAGATAACGGATTAGGATCACTGACAAATCTAAAATCGAGAGAATTTTGGGGAGGATTACCATATAAAA
>NZ_AEXL02000135.1 GCF_000242875.2 Candidatus Nitrosopumilus salarius BD31
TAGAATTGATGATAAGAGAGGCAAGTATTGAAGATAAAATTCATGTATTGAAATTTTGTAAAGACACTTTTTCTTGGGGTGATTATATTGACCAAGTATGGGACTCATGGGTGTCCGAAGGAAATTTGTTCATATGTGACAGACAATTTCCAATTGGAATATGTCATGCATTTTATTTTAAAGACCAAATTTGGATTGAGGGTATCAGAATTGATCAAAATTTTCGTCGACAAAAAATTGCATCTGAACTAGTAAAATATGCTGAATCCATTGGAAAAGAAAAAAATATCGCATTTTCTTATATGCTTATTGATACACAAAATACTAAATCACTTTATCTGGCAGATTCATTAAATTATCATGTTTTCCAAACTTGGGATTTTTATTCACTTGAACCCAAAATAAATTCAAATTATGCTGTTGATTTTGAAAAATCACTTGATTGTAAATTATGTACACATTATGTAAAATCTTGGAGATGGCTCCCATTAGATAATGAGATACTGTCATCACTTTCTCAACAAAATAAAATTATCAAATCTAATGTAAATGGGTATACCTCATTTGCAATTATTACTGACTCCGAACATTTTGACAGGACTATGATAATTACATTATTTTCAAATAACGATGATGCAACAATTCAAATTCTTTCATTTTTACAAAACTATGCTTTTGATAAAGATTATGAACGAATTCAAATTTTAACTATGGATCAACTTCCTAAATTTAATTCATTAGAACATAGAATCTCTTTTCATCTAATGAAAAAATCTTTGCTCTAATTAGATTTTATAACTCGCACAGTATTCTTTAAAACTCCAAGATCTTCAATTTCCATTTCTATCTCATCACCATCTTTCAAAAATACCGCATTTGGTTTGTTTAACATTACTCCTGCAGGTGTTCCTGTAGAAATAATGTCTCCTTTTTCTAATGTCATTACTTGTGAAATTTTTGAAACAATTTCTGGTATTTTTATGAACATATTGCTTGTAGAAGAACTTTGTCTCAAATTTCCATTAACTTTAGTTGTCATCTTCAGATTCTGAACATCATTGATTTCGTCAGCTGTTGTAATCCATGGTCCACATGGAGCAAACGAGTCGAAACTTTTTCCTCTTGTAAACTGTTTGTCTTTAAATTGAATGTCTCTTGCTGAAACATCATTGAATATCATGTAGCCAAATATTGCTTTTGACGCATCATTAATGCTAACATTCTTACAGTTTTTTCCAATAATCATGGCTAATTCTACCTCGTAATCTAACTGTGTTACAAAATCGGGACATATGATATCTGATTCAGTGTTATTTAATGCAGTTCGTGGTTTGATTACTAAAGCAGGATCTTCTGGAGGCTCTAATCCTTGTTCTTTAGCATGATCTATGTAATTAAATGCTAAACATATTATTTTATTTGGATTTGGAATTGGTGCTAATAATTTGTATTTGGAAATATTTTCTTCATACGGCAAATTATTTATTTTATTTTTAATCTCATCATACCATCCATCAAAAAGAAAATCTTTTACATTTTGAGGAATTGGAACTCCTGTCAAATAAGTAATTTCATCTTTGGTGGAAACTTTATCTCCTTTTATGAAACCATATGTCTCATTATTATCATGTAACAATCGTGCAATCTTCATTATTAATCACTTGTGTGTAAAAATTGCCTGATTCTGTGAATCTTTTCTACAATATCCAAATCTAACAAATTGTATTTCTTCTCCTTCCTTTAATTGTAAGTAATGTGGTTCTGTATATACGTCTAATTCTTCTAAGCTCTCTTCGTTAAACTCATCACCGATGAATAATATTTTTGGAATGACCATCTTGATTTTATGTGCTGTTGTTTGAGGAACCCATT
Source organism: Candidatus Nitrosopumilus salarius BD31 (assembly GCF_000242875.2). Classification (GTDB taxonomy): domain Archaea; phylum Thermoproteota; class Nitrososphaeria; order Nitrososphaerales; family Nitrosopumilaceae; genus Nitrosopumilus; species Nitrosopumilus salarius. The sequence continues at coordinate 1,873 of NZ_AEXL02000135.1, forward strand.
GAATTTTTAAAATATCTGCTGTATTTCCATTCTCAATAAATTCCCCTTCTGATTCATTACCTTCTTTTGTTATGGATATATTTCCTAAACCCAAAAGGCGTATCTGTGTTCCTACTTTGATGTTCTTAGCATCATCTCCTGAAATGTAAAAATTTCCATCAATTTCGATTTTTCTTTTTCCCATATCGTTAACTGGATGGTTGGGAATCTCAATTGATGAAATTGGTAAATTTTTTACTGTTAGTTTTTTTGCATTGCTGACCATAAATAATCTGATGCTACTAGCGTCTACAAATTTGCGGTTAAAGGCCTCTAGTGAATCAAATGGTGCCAGTGTATTCGCTTTGGTCAACCCCAATGACATGATAAACTTCCTGATTGCCTCAGGTTTGATCCCTCTTCTGCGTAATCCCTCAAGTGTTGGTAGTCTGGGATCGTCATACCATGAAACTTTGCCCTCTTCAATCAATGGTTTGATTATTCTTTTTGAAATAGGCATTCCTTTGAATTCCAATCTGGAGAAAAACCCCTGTGCTGGTTTTCGCATGTTTAATGCATCTAAAATTGCATCAATCAGCTCCTCTCTCAATTCAAATTCTTTTGAACGAAATGCATGAGTTACACCGTCTACACTATCTTCTATCGCAACTGCCATATCGTAACTGGGCCAAATTCTATATTTTTCGCCTAATGTGTAATGTTTACCTTCGATAATTCTGAATAATACTGGATCTCGCATAACTGCATTATCTGCTTTCATATTCCCACGAAATCTGACAATGGCTTCACCTGGTTTGAACTTCTCATCCATTTTTTCCCAATTTTTGAAATTTTTATCAATGCTCTCCATGCTGCATTTGCATGCTTTTCGTTCTCTTCTATTTTTACTAATGTCATCTCTTTTACAAGTACAAACGTATGCTTTTCCTGAATTGATTAACTCTATTCCTTTCTGATAAAATATCTCCATGTCATCTGATGTGTTTTTTACTGTGTCAAATTTTATTCCCAACCATTCTAACCCTACTTTGATAGCAGCGTGATATTCCATTCTCTCTGCTTCTGGATTTGTATCGTCCATTCTCAAAATAAATTTGCCTCCGTACATCCTTGCATACTCCGAATTGATAATAGCTGCTTTTGCGTGTCCGATATGAGGATAACCATTAGGTTCGGGTGGAAATCTGGTAATTACTTTACCGTGTACTGCATCTTTTAATTCTGGAAGTCCATCTCTTTCCTCAATTTTTTCTTTAGGTACTAATACTTCAGGAAAATTTTCTTCAATTTCTTTTCTCTGATCTTCTAATGACATTTGATTAATTTGTGTAACAATCTTGGAAATGTCATCTGTGATCTCTTTTACTTTACTTCTGTATTCTGGTTTTGTACCAAGAATTTTTCCTAAAATTATTTTATCTCTAGTTTCTCCATCGTGCTCATATGCATTCTGAAGAGCCATTTTTTTAATCTCTGTCTTTAATTCCTCATCCATGCTAGATCATCTTATTGTGATTATACACTTCTTTGAACTACGAAATCTAATAATGCGATTAATTCAACTTTAGCCGAACCTGAGTATTTTGATAGTGATTTTTTAGCTTTTTTGGCATAATTTAGAGCCTGATTTCTTACATTTTCTTCTATTCCTAAAGATCTAATTACATCCACTGCTTTGCTGAGATCTTTTTTTGATACTTTTGAATTTCCAAATGCTTTGAGAATTATTTTTTTATCATTACCATTTGCTAATTTTATTGCCATTAGAATTGGAAGTGATTTTTTCCCCTCTCTAAGATCGTTTCCCACAGGCTTTTTAGTAATTTTCGGATCTCCCATTACTCCAATCAGATCATCTGTTATTTGAAACGCTATTCCTAAATTCCTTCCAAATGATGAAAGATTTGAAATGTCACTTGCTTTGTTTGTTGCACAAATTGCTCCCATTGCACATGATACATCAAATAATGCTGCCGTTTTTTTTCCAATCATTGTTATGTATTCTGCTTGTGATGGAATTTTTTTCTCTTCAGCCATTTTTATATCTAGTAACTGTCCTTCACATACATCTACACATGCTTTAGCAAGTCTAGAAATTAATTGAGTAGTAGAACTTGTTGATAATTTTGTATCTGAAATAACCTGAAATGCTTTAGAAAATAAAACATCTCCTGCAAGAATTGCTATTGGTATTCCGAATTTCTTATGTACTGTTGGAACTCCATGACGCATCTCATCATTATCCATAATGTCATCATGAACTAACGTGAAGTTGTGAACCATTTCTACTGCACTTGCAGCTGGCATTGCATTAGGAATTTTCCCTTTTAAAATTTGACAACTTTTAATTACCATGTACGGTCTAAGTCTTTTTCCACCGTTAACAATTAGATGACCTGCCGCATCATACAATTTCTTAGGATTTCCTTTTAGTTTCGAATTTAGATATTTGTTTACAACTTTTGCATTTTCTTCAATTTGTTTAGTTTTTTTCATTTACTATTCTCCATTGATTATCTGGTAAATGATTTTTAATTGCTTTTTGTAATTCATCTTTGATTTCACTATTCATCCACGTAGATAAAATATCTGCATGCTTTTCAAGCATAGATTTTTCAGATTTATCTAATAACTCTAGCGCAATGAGCATCCAAGGGCAATAAATTTGTGGATTTGTCTTTAATTCTGAAAGTAACTCTTTTGCTGAAATCCATTTAATTTCATCAATTTCACCCTCAATCTCTTTTAATTCTGTAGATTTGTCAATCACTCCAATTAGAGTTCCACAAATTTCATTTTCAGAACCAATATCTTTGTATGGAACATGATACTCAAATTTATGTAGATAATCTAGAGAACCTTTAATTCCCAACTCTTCTGGCATTCTTCTTTCTCCTGATGACACATAGGTTTCTGATTCTCTTGGATGACTTGCAAATGTTCCATCCCAATCATTCGGCCACAACATTTTCTCTTTTGCTCTTCTTGTGAGCACTAACCTTCCATCATTATCGAACAATAATGCAGTAAACGCTCTATGTAGTTTTCCGTTGGGTAAATGGCATTTTACTTTTTCCTCACTACCTATTGGATTATCGTTTTCATCAACTAAAATTACAAATTCTTCAGACATTCTTTTTACCTCTAAACAATGTTCCTTCAAATGCCCTATTTTTAACCGCTTTCACAATTCTTTCAGGTTTATTTCCGTTTACAAAGAAGACATCCATCCCAATCTTTGCAATTTTTGATGCTTCTTCTACTTTTCTAGTCATTCCTCCAGTAACATCCATTTTGTTTTTAGAAATTGATGGGCGTTCGCCTTTTAATTCATAGATTAATTTTTTTGATTTTAGATCCGCGTATAACCCATCCTCATTTAATGCAAAAATACAAAGTCTTGGTTTTAGTACTCTTGCAAGATGAGTCATAATTTTATCTCCGGATAAAATGTATGTTTTTTTCTGACCATACCATAATGCATCTCCATATGTGACTGGAATAAAACCTGATTGGGCAATTTTTTCAATTTCTCTGATTTTTTTCAAAATTGGTTTATTCCCTGACATAAAATCAGTTGGTGGAAGACAATATGGATTTATTTTATTTTTTAACAATGAATCTAAAACGATCTTGTTTAACTCGATCATTGAATTTTTAATAATTGCAACACCTCTAATATCGTATTTCCTTTCTTTAGTGTGCATATCATATTTGACAGACCAGTAGTGTCCATATGAGCCACCTCCATGAACAATAATTATTGGTTCACCAAGTTTTCTTAAATTTTTAGAAATGCTATCTATTGTTTTTCTTCGTGCTGATAATGGTTTTTCTTTATTTGTAATTATTGATCCACCCAATTTTATGAGAATCATGCTGTTCCAAATTATCTAGTCAATTAAAAAGTATCCAGTCCTTTAAAATCAATTTTAACTGAAAAACAATCATAATTTTTAGACTGAAGTTCGTTTATGGTTTGATTCAAATTTGACGTATCAGTCAAAGCAAAAATACAGCCACCGCCTCCAGCACCTGTAATTTTTGCACCAAAAGATGTTTTTTGACCTATTTGGATCATGTCTCTTAATTTGTCATTTGAAACCCCTATCGTTTCAAGATATTTTTGATTTTCTGTGATTTTCTTTCCCAATTCTCCAACGCTGTTAGTTTTTAAAATTTTTAAAACATCTTCAATTAATTTTGCTTCGTTATCACATAATCTAGAAAATTCATCCTCGTTTTTTTCTTTGAATTGTTTTACTCCTGCAACTATGGATTTAGTAGAGTGTTCTATGTTTGAATTTGCTATTACAAGATGGAAATTAGGTTCGGATTCTATCTTGGTAAATCCATTTTTCTTATCATATGCCATTATTCCTCCATATGTACAAACAGTACAATCAGCTCCGGATGTGTTCTCAAAAATTGTTCTTTCAGCTTCTATTGCCATTTCTAAAATCTCTTTTTTGGTTGTATCTCTAAATAATTTGGAAATGGCTGCAGCTCCTGCAACACAGCATGCAGATGAAGAACCTAAACCCACTCCTAATGGAATATCTGATTCTACTTTAATATCAATTCCAGTATTTTGATTTTTTATCATTTTATCTGCTAAATAATAAAATGGTTTAAGTGGAGAATCGATTTCTGAAATTAATTTATTTGGTTCTAATTCTAAATTCCCTATGTTTGATTTTATTGATATTTTATTCCCATCAACTTTTTCAGCTGTAACTGTGATTCTTTTATTTATTGCACAAAGAATTGCTTTGACTCCATATACTACAAAATGTTCTCCAAACAGAATTACTTTTCCTGGAGATGAAGCTTTAGATTTCAAGTAAACACTGAATTGTATGTGATTTATTCGATTTCCTCTTCGGTAATCTTTGTTTCAAAATCATCAATTTCATATTTCATTGAATCTTCTTCTTTTAATTCGCCACGCTCGATTAAAATTTGACGAACCAATAGCCAGTAAACAGTTGCAAGAGCTTTTCTTCCCCTATTGTTTGCTGGAATAATCACATCTAGATTTGATGTGATATTATCTGTATTTGCAATACCTATGATTGGAATTCCTGCATTTGTTGCTTCAATAATTGCTTGCTCATCAACTTGCGGATCTGAAATTAAAACCACTTTTGGTTCAATATAGTATGGTAATGATGGATTCGTTAATGTACCTGGCATAAATCTTCTTAGAAGTTTCTTTGAATCTAACATCTCACAAAACTTTTCAACAGGAGTTTCTGCATATTGTCTTGCTGAACATACAATGAGATTATCTGTACCTAATCTATTGATGAATTTGGCTGCTGTTTTAATTCGCTCTAATGTAATGTCTAAATCAAGCATGTAAAGACCTTCAGGACTGGCTTTGGTGATAAATGGTTTCATGAATTTTGTCTTTACTTGTGTACCTACCCTAATTCCAGTAGCTAATATCTTCTTTTTAATGTCGGTTGCTTCAGTCAGTTCACTCATAGCGATTTTAAATCTCTGCCATGCCACATATTAAATCATGCCCTGATAGGCGTAATAATTCGTTTAGTTTTGCTATTCTTTCTCCTCCAACTACACCAACTTTGAGCATTTTTGACTTTGTTGCAAGCCCTATGTGAGATATTTGTGAATCTGTAGATTCACCCGATCTATGTGATGTTATTAATCGGATATTGTTTTGATTTGCTAGTTTGGCAAATTCTAATGCATCAAAAAGACTGCCGGCCTGATTTACTTTTAAAATTGCTGCATTACATGATTTTACATTAATTGCTTTTGCTAGAATATCCTTGTTTGTAACTATCAGATCATCTCCTGTTACTAATGTATCTGGGAATTTTGCTGTAAGCTCAGACATGTCTTCAAATGCTTCCTCATGAACTGCATCCTCTGCATAAATCAATTTATATTTTTTAATAATATCTGCTGCAAAATCTATCTGTTCTGATGTAGAATTTTCAAACCCAGCTCTGTCGTAAACATATTTTCCTTTTACTTCATTCCATTGTGTAGATGCAGCAAAGTCGACCCCCAATGACACTTCTTTACCTAAAGTAAATCCCAAATTTTCACATGCTTTTGCAGATACTTCTAGTGCTTTTTGGTTTTCTAATTTTGGAGCCCACCCACCTTCATCTCCCCTTCCGTTTGTAAAGCTAGGATCCTCTTTTTCTAAAACACGACGTAGTTCACTATGTACCTGCAAATTAGTTTCAATAGCTTCCTCTATTGTCTTTGAGCCTGTGGCACAAATTAAAATCTCTTGGATGTCAGGTGTGCCTGGTCCTGCATGTGCCCCTCCACCTAAAATATTTCCCAATGGAAATGGAAATCTAAATGACGATTCAGATGAGAGTGTTTTAAACAATGGTTCTCCTAATGCTTTTGATGCAGACTCCATTGCTGCAATTGTTATTGCAAAAGCAAGTGCCCCTCCAATTATTGAATAGTTTGTAGTGTTATCCAAACTTTTCAGTATATCATGAATTGCTTTGAGATCTGAAGATTCAATCCCTATGAATTTTTGGGCATTTTCTTTTAAAATTTTAAGACTTTCTTCAGGTTTTCCATTTGGAAAACTAACTGCTTCATATTTTCCTACACTGGCTCCGGATGGGGCACAAACTCTTCCTAAAAAGTTCCTGTCAGATTTAACATCTACTTCAATTGTTTTACTTCCCCTACTGTTGTATAGAATACGTCCTTCAATTGAGGAAATCTTGGCCAAGTTATTCTAACTCAGATTCAACTTCTTGTTTTCTTCTTTGAATTGCTTCGTAGAATGGAATTACTTGTTGAATTGTTTCAACAGTAGTCAATAGCATTCGTCTGCAACAATACCTCTCAATTCCTAAGGAATCAAGAGTTTTTACTGGATCTTCTCCGGCTTTTAATTTATTTTGATAATCCTCAAATTTATCGGCAACTAGATTTCCACATGTAAAACATCTAACAGGAATTAACACGAACGAAAAAGTAATCAAGGATTATAAAAACCATGCAAGGAGTTTCCATTGCGGGCGTCGCCCAGCCTGGCCAAAGGCGCTAGCTTGAGGGGCTAGTCTCTTAGGAGTTCGTGGGTTCAAATCCCATCGCCCGCATATTATAATGATTATTTTTCTAATTTTTGTAAAATTTTGATTAACTCTGATCTTCTTTTCTCTTCTGTAATTGCAGATCTTACATCGTCTACAAGAATTCTATTAACATCAATCTTTCTTCTAGCTTCTTTAACGACTTTATCGTACATTGAAAATGTGTATAGTTGAAGATACAAATTTTCCATAATGTCAAAAATCCTTACGGCCTCATCTATTTCTCCAATTCGAATTTTATCAAATACTTGTCTTTTTAATTCACCTACACAATCAAGTAATCCTAACACATATGATTCTGGCATCACTGATAATATTTTATCTGAAGGTATTTCTTTTTGCTCTACAATTGCAATAAGACATGCGGCCTCTACAAATTCTTGTTCTGGTGTAATTAGATATCTTCGCAGATCCCCTGTTGCTTTTTTCTTATATGTTTTCAAAAGTTTTTCTGCTTGAATTAAATTCTTTTTCCCACTTTCCAAGTCCCCTTTGTGTACTGCAATAATTGATTTGCTACATAGAATTACTATCTCCCTTGTGTTTTTTAACAAAAATTCCCTTGAGTCCTGAACATCTTCTAAATTTTTTGCAATTTTGTTAAGAGCTGGTCTAACGTTCTTCAGTGTCATGTTTGATAATGCTTTAAAACTAGGATAAAGTCGTTTGCCAAACTCTTATTTTAGATATTATTTCAGAACTTGCATGGAAATAACTGTTGATCAAATGTATAAAATTGAAAACAAGGGCCATGCTATGGGATTTTTAAAAAAATTTATGATGGAAAACGCTGGTGCTGCGGCAGTAAGAAGATTAGTTGATAAACTTGGGAATGTAAAATCTCAAAACATTGTAGTCTTTGCAGGATTGGGAAATAATGGGGGTGATGGACTGGTGATGGCAAGGCATCTATCTGGTTATGAGGCCAAAGTTACTGTGATGTTACTAGGTTCTCCTGACAAGATTAAAACTGAAGAAAGCAATTGGAATTGGTCAATTTTACAGAAAATGCCCTCTGTGAAATTAATGTCTGGTGATTCTTTTGAATTTAATTTCAATCCTGACGTAATTGTTGATGCAATACTGGGAACTGGCATCTCTGGAAATATTAGGGAACCATATTCATCTGCAATAAATTACATTAACCAAACAGATTGTTACAAATTTGCAGTAGATGTTCCATCTGGATTAAATCCACAAACAGGAGAAACTGCAAATATTTGCTCAAAATGTGATATGACTGTAACATTTCATAAAATGAAACAAGGCATTCCTAAAAGAAAAGATTTGACTGGTGAACTGTTTGCTGAAAAAATTGGAATTCCTCCAGAAGCAGAGGAGGGAATTCTATGATAGTACATCAAATCCAGGTTGGAAACATGCAGAATTTCTCCTATATCGTTGAAGATGAGGATACTGGTGAAGCAATAATTATTGATCCTTCATGGGATTTGATAGAATTAGAAATGATCATTAAAAAAAATAATTTGAAAATAAAATACATTGTAAACACACATCATCATTTTGATCATACTTTGGGAAATGAAGCCATGGTAGAATCAACTAAAGCTCCTATAATTCAACATGAGTATTCAGAATTAAAACATGATATCGCAGTCAAGGATGGAGATTTAATTGAATTTGGAAATTCTAAATTAAAAGTATTCTATACTCCTGGACATTCTAAAGACAGTATTTGTTTGGTTGGAGATGGAAAGATTTTTTTCAGGCGATACATTGTTTGTTGGAAATTGTGGCCGAATTGATTTACCTGGAGGAAGTGCAAAAGAACTCTATCATAGTCTTTTTGATGTGCTTTATTCATTAGATGACAATTTAGTCATGTATTCAGGACACAATTATGGAAATACAGAGACATCTACTATTGGACAAGAAAAAATTACTAATCATGTTATGCAAAAACGAACAGAACAACAATTTGTCGAAATGATGGGTCAGTGAATTTTTTGGAAAATTTTGAATTATTTGGCAATATAGATCAGGCTCAAAATTTTATTCAAACTATGAGTTCGGGAAGATTCCTTTTTTCACTTGTAATCTCCTATACTGAAACTTGTGAAATTCCTGGGATTACTTTTGCAGGTGCTGATAAAGATTCAATAAAATTTACACCTCCTGCTGATGCTGAATATCTTCATTATGGATATTGTAAATCAATTGATAAAATTCCAATGACTCCTGATGGAAAGCCAACTCCTGCATTATTGACAAAAACTGCCTTAGAGTCTGCTAGTATTCCACATTTAACAATAAATGCTGGAAGTAAAATTTCTCCACAATTACCTTTTATTGAAACAAGTATGACTAGTGGAAAAAATATTTCCATTCAAGATGCTATGACTGATTCACAAGTATCACATGCTGTTGATTATGGCAGAATTGTGGGAAGAAGCATGGCTTCGCTTACTGATACTCTTGTTATAGGTGAAAGTATTCCTGGTGGAACAACTACTGCCTTAGCTGTTTTGCGAGCATTAGGTTTTGATGCTAAAGTAAGTTCTAGCATCCCAAACAATCCTATAGAATTAAAAAATCAAATTGTTACATCTGCCCTTGAAAGAATTGATTCTGATCATCCTTATAGCATAATTGCAAAAATTGGTGATCCTATGATTCCTTTTGTCGCAGGAATGCTAAGTTCTGCTTCAAGTATATCTAAAGTGATGCTTGCTGGGGGAACTCAGATGTCTGCAGTATTAGCATTTGCATCAAAAATTGGATTTAATGAAGAAAATACTTTGATTGGAACTACTTCTTACATTACACATGATCAAAGTGCAAATTTCAAAAATATTGTTGAAAAAATAGCAGACATACCAATAATTTCTGTAGATCCCGGTCTTAAAAATTCAAAACACTCTGGATTAAAGGCGTTTTCAGAAGGTTTTGCAAAAGAGGGTGTTGGTGCTGGTGGAAGCATTATCTCATCCATGCTTAAAACTAGAAATAATTCTGAAAAATTTTTGGAATTAGCTGAAATAGAATATCATAGATTGTTTACTTCACTGTAACTGATTTTGCCAAATTTCTAGGATAATCAGGATCTGTGTTTTTCTCAAGTGCTGCGTAATATGATAATAGCTGAATTGGAATGATTTCTGAAATTGGGTATGCTATTTCTTCTGATTTTGGAAGTTCAATCCAAAAATCATACACGTCACTTTCTATATCTGAAATTCCAATAATTTTTGCGCCACGTGCTTTAATCTCCCTTGCACTTGTTAATGTATCTGCATATGTTGAATCATTTGGATTTATAATTATTACAAATACATTGGAATCCATTAGCGCAAGAGGTCCGTGTTTCAATTCGCCTCCTGGAATTCCCTCTGCATGAATGTAAGTTAATTCTTTTAATTTTAAAGCAGCCTCAATTGCAATTGGATAATGTATCCCTCTTCCAAGTACATAAATGTCTGAAATGTCTTTCATTTCATTAGCAATGTTTTGAATTTTTGTGGGATTTTCCAATGTTTTTGATATTAATTCGGAAATTTTATCAAAATCAATATCTATACTACTGTCATTTAATTTTTGAATAATTTTATAGAGTATTACAAGTTGTGCTGTGAAACTCTTTGTTGCTGCAACTCCTATCTCAGGTCCACAATTCATTCCTATAACAATGTCTGATTCACGAGCAAGTGATGATGTTAACAAATTTACAATTGCTATTGTTTTGCATTTAGCCTGTTTTGCGATTTTAACTGCTTCCAAAACATCTGCACTTTCTCCACTTTGAGATATTGCAATCATAATAGAATTTTCTTCAATACTGTCCGGTGCAAATTGAAGCTCACTTGACATGATTGGCTCTGCTTTAATTTTTGCATATTTTGATAAAAGCTGTTTTGCAATTAATGCTGAATTATAGCTTGTACCACTTCCTGTGATATAGATATTTTTCGCATGTTTAATGTAATCTGCAGTTTTTTCAATTGATTCTAAAGTTTTTTCGCCTGCTTTCAAAACTGTTTCATGTTGTTCGTAAATTTCTTTTAATGTAAAATGTGCATAATCACCTTTGTATGCATCACCAAATTCTTTAGAAACTTTGACTATTCCATATTTTGCATGTTCTCCATTAAAATCTAAAATTTGAAATTTATCTTTATCTAAAATCACAAAATTTCCATTTTCTAAATAGATCGCATCATCAGTATATTCGATGAATCCTAAAACATCACTTGACAAAAAGAAATCATTTTGTCCAACTCCTATGATCAGTGGTTCGTGAAATCTTGCAGCTGCAAGTTGACCGTTTTCAAACATTGCAACAAACGCATAATGTCCCTTGATCTCTGCAACTGTTTTCAAAATTGTTTCTTTTACATCCTGAGTTTTTTCGTAATATTTCTGAATTAGATTCGCGATAATTTCACTATCTGTATCACTTTTGAAATCATATCCTTCATTTTCTAATCGTTTCTTTAATTCTTCAAAATTTTCTATTATTCCGTTATGTACTATTGCAATTTGTCCCGAATTACTTGCATGTGGATGTGCATTGATATCTGTAACTTTTCCATGGGTAGCCCATCTGGTATGACCAATTCCAACTTTTCCTGGCAGGGTGTCTAATTGAATTTTTAAATTTACTTCATTTACTTTTCCAATCCCTTTTTTAGTTCAATTTGGTGATCAGATTCTGTTGCAACTCCTACACTATCATATCCTCGATATTCCATTCGTTTTAGCCCCTTTACGATAATCGGGGCTGCAGTTTCTTTTCCAAAGTAACCGATAATTGAACACATGATTATTCTATCTATTAATTGGGGTTATTTACTGATAAGCCTATTTTCTTGATTATTCGGTAGAAGAACTTTGATCTTTTGATACTTCTGTAGTCTCTTCAACTGGTGCCTCTGCTTCACCTTCAACCGGTGTTTCTGGAGATGGAGTTTTTGACTTTGTCTTTTCTAACATTTCTGGAATCTTAGATTCAGGTGCAAAATGAACATTATTTTCTTCTTCAACTGTAACAGTATAAGATGGAATGTCTACTTTTCTATCACCAATCATGATGTGGCCGTGAATTACTGCTTGTCTTGCTTGATATGGTGATTTAAATCCAAATTTCTTTGTAACTAAAGTTTGTAATCTTCGTGATAACAAATCATTTGCATTAAGATTGAGTACATCATCTAGTGTTGCATCACTACTTACTAATCCTATTCTTGCAAGTGATTTCATTAAGATTGGTTCTTTTTCTGCTCTCTCTTCCTGTCTTAATGCAAGCAATGATCTTGCTTGATGTCTAACGCGAGATAATTCAGTATGTGCTTTCCATAACTCTCTTTTGGTTCTTAATCCAAATGTACCAAGAGTTTTGAGCTCTTCCATTTTTAACTCATAATTAAGAGGTCTTTTTGGTTTTCTCCAAACTTTACGTGGATATTTTGGATCTCCCATTCAATACACCTATTCTTTTTTCTCCGCTGCCGGTGCTGCAGCTGGTTCACCTGTTGGTGCTGCTACTGTGGTCGCTGCTGGTGCACCTGCACCACCTTTCTTTGCTGGTGCTGCCATTCCACCTTTTGCAACTCCAACTGCTCCACCTTTTCTACCTGATGTTCTGGTTCTTTGTCCTCTAACTTTAAGACCCGATAGATGACGATAACCTCTCCAACTTGCAGTGATTCTTTCTCTTTCAATATCATTTCTTAATGTAAATGGAATATCAGACGTTAACAAATGTAAATTTGCACCGGTTTCAATATCTTTCCTTCTGTTGAGGAACCATGTTGGAAAATTTCCCCCAACTGGATCTGTGATTAATTTTTCAATTGCTTGAACGTTAGATTCGGTTAGATTGCCAATGTTCGAGTTTGTGTTAATTTTAAGAGTATCTAAAATTGCAGTAGCAAAATTATAACCTATGCCTTTGATTTGGGTTAATCCGACGAGCATCTTTCGCTCACCAGGAATATCATTTCCCACAATCCTAACAATATGTCTATATTCTTGTGTACTCAAGTATTCCAAAATTCTAAGAAACCCCGATAAAAACCATACTAGGCACTAAATTATGATATTATTGAAATATCTAAATCTAATGATCCTTGCTTCACGCCTAATTTTTACGAATTTTTTTATTGGATATCATCTAAAATCTTCATCTTCAGTCCAATCATTACCTTGAACATTCCATTGATTGCATTTACAGCATTTTTTAACTCCGCGTTGAGCATCAATATCTATACAAAAACAGTGTTCTCCCTTACCTGATGAATCTTGACTACAAAGTTTTTGCATAATTTGATTTATGATATTTTCTTAATTATCTTATTGGAATGACACATTCAAAAAGATATAACATCCAATATTCTATATTTTATATAAATGGACGAAACATTTGATCGTGAAAAAATTATAGATTGTATGTTTGATCCAGTCACGTCTTCTATTTTAGCAGAAATGGAGGATGGTGAAAAAGAATGCTTCTATTTGGCACAGCAGGCATCTGTATCTGAATCTGAAGTTCTTGAGAGACTATCTTATCTAATTGAACATGGATTCGTTTCCAAAAACTCTGATGATGGAAAATGTTTACTGATTGCCAATTCTGATAAACTTGGCAGTATTATAGAACATGGTGAAAATTTTGACGCAGCCATTAATGGACTTGAAAAAATGGATAGCTATCTAAACTGAGCTTTTTCTATTTTTGATTAGATATATCCCAATTACAGCTAATCCTGTCATGCCAATCATTATCAGGGCTGTGGAAATTATAGACATGATGAATTTTTTGTAAGGATCAGGAAGTGGTCCGATTGCACCTGCCACATAAATTTCATCATCACTTGAACTTTCAATTTGTAATTTGTAAGTGCCAGTATCTAGTACATCAAACTCCTCTTCAATAGTATCCTTATCAATTTGTTGAGAAATAATTTCGATATCTGATGGATCTAATACTTTAACAGAAAATGTGTTTTCTCTAAAATCCATCACTTGAATTGCAAAAATACCAATTGGAGTTTTCTCTCTGTCAAAATCGTTTGAAACAGTTATTTTTTCTGTTATGCTAACTATGCCATTCTCTTGATTTATCCCCTCCAAGGTAATCTGATTTTCAAATATTGATACTACTAATCCTGATACGATGAATAATCCTAAAACAACAATGATTAATCCTGATTTTTGCACAGATTGAATCCTGTTTTCTTTAGTTTAAACCTAATTTTTTCCAAATTTTTAGGTCTTTTGCATCAAAGTTAGATAAGGCTAAAAAAGTTAGCTTAGGGTAAATTTAAATAAAGATTTCATCTATTGTTAAGTGTCCTGAAAATCACTAGATCCACTATTATGGTATGCTTACTTTTGCTTGTAATTGGAGTTTCCACAATCATGGTATTCCCAATTTTTTCGAATGCTCAATCCGAACAAAAAACATTCGTTACACATTCAGGAGTTATTGTAAGGACATCTGGGGAAATTATTGATCCTCTTTACACTGTATCTACTGTGGATTTTGATCCTGATAAGTTTTTGAGAAATTTTGAGTATGGTGTAGTTTCTTATTCTGAAACTGGTCAAACTATCAGAGATTACACGATAATTGCTGAAGATGACAAAATCCAAGAAATCTCTCCCGGAGTTTTTTATAATGTTTGGACTTTTAATGGAACCGTTCCGGGACCCACTATTAGAGCTACTGAGGGAGATCTTGTTAGAATTCATTTCATAAATAACGGCTCAAAATCACACACTATGCATTTTCATGGAATTCATAGATCTGAAATGGACGGTGTTTTTGAAATTGTCGGTGGTGGAGGGGGAAAATTTACCTATGAATTTGAGGCGGGACCTGTCGGTGTACATCCATACCATTGTCATGTGATGCCATTAGAAGAACACATTGTTCATGGATTGTATGGTGTTTTTATTGTAGACCCTAAAGAAGGCAGGGCACTTGCTGATGAGATGGTGATGGTTCTAAATGGATTTGATACTGATTTTGATGCAGAAAATAATTTTTATGCTGCAAACACCATACCTTTTTACTATCAACACCATCCAATTCAAATCAACACTGGTGAATTAATTCGAATTTATGTTGTAAATATGGTGGAATTTGATCCTGTTAATAATTTCCATCTTCACGGAAATTTGTATCAATACTATCCAACAGGAACTGATCTAGTCCCCTCGTTCTATACTGATATGATAACTTTATCACAAACTGAACGTGGAATAATGGAATTTCAATATGATTTTCCAGGAAAATACCTATTTCATGCTCATAAAGTTGAATTCTCTGAAAAGGGATGGCTTGGATTGTTTCTAGTCAAAAATAATTCAAAATCTGAGGTAAACAATGGAAACTAACAAAAAAACATCAAGAAATAAGATGATTGTAAGTGGAATTGTACCATTTATTTTTATTATTTTGATGATGGCCTATATTTTTGGTCCTGGTGCCGATTTACTTGATCTAGGAGTCCCTCTTCCTGAAATCACTATAGAAAAAGTAGACTTTGTTAAATCGGAGATTCATGTAACTGTTAGAAATACTGGTCCTATCCCTGTTCAGATTTCTATGGCTGATGTTAATGATAGAATTCAACCAGCAGCGATAGAACCTGATAAATTTTTAGAACGATATGAAACAGCACTAGTTAGAATACCCTTTGAATGGAATGAAGCAGAACCCTACATAATTGGCCTAACTACCGATGATGGAGTAAGATTTGAAAAACAAATTAATGCTGCAGCAACTGCTTTACAACCAAATATTGAATTTGTGGCTTTCTTTGCAATAATTGGAACTTATGTTGGTGTAATTCCTGTTATGATTGGATTACTTTGGTTACCGTTTATCAAAAAAATCTCAAAAAGTAAATATCATTTCTTTTTAGCTTTAACTACCGGTCTTTTGCTTTTCCTTGGGATTGATTCTGTTAAAGAGGCATTTGATGTTTCTTCTGAAAATCTAAGTGGCAGTTTTAATGGTGAGTTGTTAATTGCAACAACTCTTGTCTTATCGTTTCTTGGTTTGTATTATGCCTCTGAAAAATTAACTGGAAAAGCAGATTCATTAAAAATTTCAAAACCTGTTGCAATTGGTTTGATGATTGCAATAGGAATTGGATTACATAATTTTGGAGAAGGTCTTGCAATTGGTGCAGCTATTGGTCTTGGTTCGATCGCATTTAGTACATTTTTGATTATCGGATTTGCTCTTCACAATACAACTGAAGGCTTAGCAATTGCAGCTCCACTATCTCGTGGAAAATTAATGGTTGGAAAATTAATAATGCTGGGAATGATTGCCGGTGTTCCTGCCATTTTTGGTGGTTGGGTTGGGGGATTTGCATATTCGCCATTTTCTGCAGTAATCTTTCTTTCAATTGGAGCAGGAGCAATTTTTCAGGTAATTGTAATTATTTTAAAATGGATTAGAGAGGAAGGGGAAAAAAATCTATCCAGTGCATCAGTTGTTTCTGGATTTGCTATTGGTATGTTGATTATGTATGCTACAAGTATTCTAATTTAATCAAATCGGTTCTGGATGTATTGTAATTACGGCATCTTGAATTTCTGTTCTGATGACATGTTCTATCTCAGATGTCAAATCATGAACTTTTTCAATTGATAATTCCTTGTCAAATGAACAATCAATATCTATTTTCAAAATATTTTCAAAATTTAGTGAAACTATTCGTCCAATTTTTTTGATTTGTTCGTATTTTTCTAAGATAACTCTGATTTTTCTTTCAGTCTCCCTGTCTCTTATGTTAAAATTTTCTGGTACATTTAGGAATGGTTCCAGATGAATTGTCACATGCTCAATATCTGGAATGCTTCTTTGGATTTTTTCCTCAACCATCTCAGAAATTTTATGTGCAGAGTATAGGTTGATTTCCCTATCCACCATGACATGTAAGTTAGCAAATATTTTACCTCTTGAATTATGTGTGATGACGTTGTGAACTCCTTTCACTCCATCTACACTTTTTGCAATGTCTAGAATTTTTGCATCAAGTGGAACATTTTCCCAACTTGGTTCAAAGTGTATTGTAATTGCTGCATTTGGAATTTTATTTATGATGTTTTTTTCCACACTACTGCTGATTTCATGAGCATTTTCAAAACTTGTATCACCTCTAAGCGAAATTGTAACATCTGCGAAGATTGTATCTCCTGATCTTCTCATGAGTATAGCTTGTGCATCTACTACACCATCTGTGTTTTTAACAATCTCTTTTACCTTTTTTACTATTTCTGGAGAGATAATGTCCGTAAGATCTTGGGCAGTTTTGTAAATTAGTTTTATACTCAAAATAACTAATAGTACTCCTAAAATCAACGCGGCAATGAAATCACCACTGTAAAATCCATATGTCACAAAAACAATCCCTCCTATTGCAACTAGTGTGGAACCCAAGTCCATAAACGCATGATAAAAATCTGCTTTGAGGGTATTTCCTCCAATTTTTTTAATCGATCTTCGCAATAAAATTATTCTAAAAATATCAATACCAATAGTATACACACCGGCAATAATTGCAAAAATTCCTGGAAGAATACTTGGATGTGGACTTTGTAATCTGTGAATTGATTCGTAAATAAAAAATATTGCAATCAGAAAAATTGCAATTCCTCCAATTAATCCTCCTAATGATTCAACTTTCCCATGTCCGTATGTATGTTCTTCATCTGGAGGCTTAATTGCCAGTCTTGCAGCTAAAAGAAGTACAATTGTTACAACACTATCTAATAATGCATGAATACTATCTGTGATAAGACCCAAACTATTTGATGCTAATCCAAAAACAAATTCTACTACAAATGCAGAAAATATGGCTACAAGTGATATTCCTAAAACACGTGATCTCTGAACAAACATTTCTTCTAACTGTTGATTTAATCATGTATTACAACTATTCTAAAGAGAAATCATACGACAAGATTATTTGTGATGAAAGGGGTTTTTTGTATATTGAAGAATATTCATCTCTTTTTAGCACTATTTTTCACGCTTTCATTAGTTCCAATTCTTCAGGCAGATGCAACTAGCAATCCTAACTTGTATGTATCTGCAGAAAATTCCAAATTTGATAATCGTTTCTCAGGTTCCATGGTGATCGAAGTAGTAATTCGTGATCCTAATCTTCAAGATACTGATCAGGGAAAGGGAGAACCTGACGTTACACTTAATGGAAAATCGCTTAGAATGGTTCAAGCTACTGATGGAAATTGGTATGCATATTTTGCCAATGTTGACAAGGCAAAAATTGCTGATTCTACAGTTGGATTACCTGGTAAAGGTTTAGACTTTGGAGTTTTTTGTAGTAGAGATTCTTCGGTATTTGGGATTTCTCTTTCTGAAACAGATGGATTTGCAATTCCGCATTCATCTGGAATTTCAGGCTCTACCAATGGTAACTCGCAATTTTCTCAATGTACTGGAACTTTATCGTCTTCTACTAGCCTGAATAATGTCGTAAGGAATGCGAAGGCCATTAATACAAATTCTAAGATTTCACCTGGGCAAATTGGTTTAGATCCTGATGCATGGCCATTAATTCAATTATATTCTTTTAATGATGTGATAATCCAATACAATCCTGCTGGAAATCCTCAAAGTGTAAGTCTGGATTATGATGATAGTAATAATATCTCAATGTATATTGATCGAGATTTATATCCACAAAATTCAGAAGTATTTCTAACTCTCAATGATTTTCAATTAAATCAAGATCCAACAGATGAAGATTCATGGACATTTAATGTTAATTCAACATCATCAACATTTTATCAGGCCTTTGATAGTACTGGTAGTGATTCTGCAAATGGCGGATCTGGATTGGTAAACTTGATTCCATCACTTTCAAATTTGGGGTTTGAGGACAATGGAAAATTATTTTTCAATTTAGGTAGTGTTATGGAATTAAATTCTAATGATGAACAACCAAATACTTTTGTAAGTAATGGTGCAAATACTTTTTCTCAAATTATAACTTTGGTTGAAAATGGTCCTAACTCTGGCATCTTTGATAATGTAGATGACAATGATGATTCAATTGTAAAAATCTTAAATGATGCACCAAGAGGACAAACAGGGCGGATCGAATATGATCAAAAATCTATATCTGTTTTAACTGGATTTTCTTCAGCATCTGTATCTGTAAATAAGCCTACCTTAACAATAGGTTCAGATTCTAAACCTATGAATCCTGGTACTGAGTATCCTGTCATCTTAATAGATCCTGATCAAAATCTGAACACAAATGCACGAGATGATTTGGATGTATTTAGGGAAACAGCAATCATTCCTACAATCACCATAGGAAATCCTGTTACTTTAGAGCATGCTCAAAATGCCATATTTTACACCTCATACCCTCCATTTACTGGTGCTGATCCTGCAAATTCCTCTGTTCCTGACTCTAATTCTGACAGGTTGGAAATTGATACGTCTACAGTTGCAAACGGTTCGTACGAAGCAATTTCCTTTAGTTTAGGAATTACATCTTCTACTCTATCATCTGTTTTACTAGATGTTTCTGAATCTGACACCTCTGGCACAAATTGGATTAATTATGATTTGAGATCCTTTGAAAATGATTATGGAATTTCTGACTTTAGTGATACTACTTTTACTCTATATTTTGGATCTCTTACAGGTCCTTCAATAACTATAGTTGATGCAGGAGATATCTCATCATCGTATGGATTTATTCAAATTGATGATTCAGATGTGGCAGATATTTCTGATGAGAGTGGAACCGTCTTTCTTGTAATTGATTTTAACCCTTCAGGTATGTTATCTATTTCTAATGAAACAAATGATCAACCCATCGTAATCGATTTTTTTCTTTTGGATTACAAAATGATGAAAGTATAAACAATTCCATCTATCGTTTTGAGCTCGAAGAAACTTTGGATAATTCTTCTACTTTTAAGGGAACTTTTGAATATGCAGTGACAAATCAATTGAATATACTAGATCCTAATTTCATTCAAACTATTAAGACAATTGGCGATGAAATTAAAATTATTGTTACGAATAGATTGATTGATGAAAAAGGAATTGCCCTCTCTTACTCTGATCTTGATGAAGTGGGTGTGATTACTCCAACTTCATCAAAATCTGACATACTTACAAACTCTGGTGTCATATCTACAAGTTCTCCATCATTTCGTTTTGGTCAACCAGTAACATTTACTTTGAAAGATCCTGATCTGAATCTGAAAAATGATCTAATTGATATCTATTATGTTATCAATGATCCTAATTCTCCTAATGTAGATACTGTAGGTAAAGATGGAAATATTTTGTTGGAAATCTTAATCAAGGATATTCGATACAAACGTTGCACAGTTAATGGAGTTGAGTATGGAGGTTTGGGTGATACTGGTTTTACACTAGTAGAAACTGGACCTAGCACCGGAATTTTTACAGGTGTTTTCAAAATGCCATCTCAAATGTGCGATAAATCTGGTACCAAATTAATCTCCACTGCAGGTGGTAGTCTTGATGCAAAATACCATGATTCTCGTGATGAATTTGGCAATCCTAATGTCTTTACATTGTCTCGAAATAAATTGACATCATCTTTTTCAACACAACCAACTTTGAGCACAACCAATATTTCTAAACCTCTCTCTGGAGATACAGAGAGCATAATACTTTCTGGCAGTATTACAAATCACAAAAGAGGAATGCCATTAACCATTACTCTGACAGGACCTGATGGAAAAATTCAGAGTTTTGGGGCCTCTTTGACAAATAGCGGAGGATACAAAACAGTCTTTACAATTAATGAAAATTCACTTACAGGAACATACAAAATAAAACTTTCACATGCTGGATTTGATGTCGGAACTGTTTCATTTATGGTCATGTCTCCTGAAATCCCTAATTGGGTAAAAACTAACGCTAAATCGTGGTCCTCCTCAATTCTCTCTGATTCTGAATTTGTTGATAGTGTAGATTATTTAATAGAAAAAGGAATCATTTCATTATCGCCATCTGACCATAGTCCGATCTCTGATAGGATGGTTCCTGCATGGTTAAAAAATAATGCAAAATGGTGGAGTGATGATAAAATATCTGATCAAGATTTTATAAAATCAATCCAATTCTTGATCAAAAAAGGCATAATTAGAGTATAATCTGGTCAATTTTTATTTCGTTGAAAATATAAATACTCACAAACCTGATTCAAATTGAAAATGAGGCTTATGGGATTTCTAGCATTTGTATTGTTATCAATTTCAATTCTCTCTTATGGAATAAGTGGTGTTGTCTTCGCAACTAGTGATCCAAATCCTGCATTGTCTGTGTCTTCTGATACTGAGATTTATTCAAATGGTGCAACTGTGAAGATCACTGGTAGCATTAAAGATTATGATGCAGCAATGAATTCTGGAAAAGCAATTACTTTCATTTTAAAATCCCCTGAGAATAACCTTGTAACTATTGGACAATTTACTCCAAAGTCTGACGGTACTTTTGAACATACATTTGTTGCTGGTGGACCACTATGGAAATTAAATGGCGATTATACTCTTGAATTACATCATGGTGCAGATAAATCCCAAATCACAATTAATTATGTAGGTGGAGAACAAGTAATTACTAAACCAAAACCACCAGTTGTTACTGAACCAGAACCACCAGTTGTTACTGAACCAGAACCACCAGTTGTTACTGAACCAGAACCAGAACCAGAACCAGAACCACAACCAACATGTGGAGCAGGCACTGAACTAGTAAATGGTATTTGTCAAGTGATAAAAACTGAAAAACCTGACTCTAAAGGTGGTGGCTGTTTAATTGCAACTGCAGCATATGGAACTGAGTTAGCACCACAAGTTCAATTCCTAAGAGAGATTCGAGATAACACTGTAATGAGTACTACAACTGGTACAGCATTTATGAGTGGATTCAACCAATTATACTATTCATTCTCACCAACAATTGCTGACATGGAAAGAGAAAATCCAATATTCCAAGAAGTAGTTAGAGCATTCATCACTCCAATGATCTCAACATTGTCTATTATGACATTAGCTGATGATGGTTCAGAAGTTGAAGTGTTAGGATTGGGTATTTCTGTAATCGCACTTAATTTGGGAATGTATATTGCAGCACCTGCATTAATTGGATTCAAAGTTCACAATCATATCAAATCTAGAAAATAATCCAATTTCTATAATAGGTTATTATACTGAAAGCAATTAATTCATTTTATGCATACAGAGTATGAAGAATTTGATTCAATTGAAGATCTTTTGATGTATATGACATCAGCAGCTCCTCCAATGAAAAATACTATGCCAATAAATTCTTACAAAGGTTTTGTATTGTCATTTATTCCACTTAGTCCTGCTACAGGCGAAACTTATCTAATGCTTTATGCAAAGGGTTCATTGGATCCTGGAATTTATGAATTTGATGTAAAATCAAAGTCTTACAAAAAAGTTGAAAGTATTGAAAGAGCGGATAAAGTATATTTCATATCTCTAACGCCAAAACGAAATACTATCGCTGATGTTGCGATTCAAAATCTATAATTTCTTTGTTTGAATTTTTGGTGCAGTTACTGATCTGCTTCTAGCGTACTTGTCAATGATCTCATCAGGTGTTCTTCCATTGAATAGATCCTTGCATAATCCTCGTAAATATCTCATAATTGCCCAAGTACCTGCTTTGAGAATTCCATACATGAATACCTTCATTGGTGGTCCATATGTCTTATTTCTAAGTATGATTGGAATGATGTCATTGATCACACGCAAATTGTTTTCCCAACATTTCCAAAATAGTGTAAATTGTGCCTCATTCAGGTTTCCAAAGTGCATTGAATTTTTCTCACTAAAGTCTTGATAAAGCAACGGTGCAACTAGACCTCTGAAATCCATTTCTCTAAAATCGCTCATCATATCAATAGTATACTGAATATCATCTGGTGTTTCATCTGGCCAACCAATAATTATTGTTGCAGCTGGGAACCAGTGATTTTCATTTAAAATCTTTGCACCTTCTCTTACAACACTTCCCCATTCTTCAGGTGCAAATGGTTTAGTTTTTACACCTAAGTGTTTTTTTACCATTGCTGGTGCGACTGTCTCTATTCCCAAATTAGTTGCTAACCACCTTCCTGTTTTATCTTGTTCATTGACATGTGAGATTTGTTGCATTAATGTAGGATCAGCGGCAACTGCTGAAAACGTCATATGTGTTGTTCCAATAAAGTTGGCTCCTAGTCCTTTGAGTCCTTTCCATAAATCTACTATGGCATCTCTATTTGGGATAAAATCTCTATTATCACATCCATAAAGTAACATTTCATCTGAATGCAGCCAAACTGAATCAAATCCATAGTCTAAGTTAATTTTTGCTTCATGTTGTAATCTATCTAGTGGAAGATCTTTCTTTGATCTTTTGTTTACATCACAAAAGTCACAACCTCTTCCACAACCTCTCATTGCTTCTATTAGCGAATTAATTGTTGGCCCTTCAATTATTGGTATGTTCTCAAGATTTCTAACAAAACAATGCATCAATTCTGGAGCATCATTTTTCTCTAAATCTTGGAACAAGTCTACAGCTAACTCATCTGCTTCACCGACAACAACTGTATCAATTCCGTGTATTTTCATTCTATCTGATTTAGCTAGCTCCCATGCTCCATTACCTCCAACCACTACTTTGAAGTCATGTTTCTTTTTGAGTTGAATGATGCTTGCACACATTTTTTTAAATTTCATTGCAACATATGATAATTTTTCAGGTGACATTGTTGTTGTAACTGGAGCCATTCCCAATGGATCCATCACATTAATTCCAACAACTTTGGTATCTGGACCAATTGATTTATGCAACATTTCAGGATGTGCAAGAAACACATCTTCTCTTTTGTATCCGCCTTGAAGCAACGAACTCTCGATTCTTCTTAATCCTACTTGAGCTACCTTAACTTGTCCTGTAATTGGATCTGTTTCTACTGAGGGACAAAAAACCTTGTCAAAAACCCATTCTGGAAGAACCTCGTATGGTCCACATGCAATAAATCCGTAAAGAAAATTACCTCTATAATTTGTCATCAAACTACGATCCGCAGTAAGTACAATACGCTTCCCAGCCAATTACCAGACTTTCTTAAAGTATGTTATATATCATTTACGAGAATAATGACTCTGTTTTTTAAATTCTATTTTGATTTCTTTGCTCTATTTGCAATGTTTGCTGCAATTCCACCAGCTGCAATTCCGTTGTCTATATTTACAACTGACAATCCTAACGAGCAACTTTGAAGCATTGAAGCAAGTGCTGCTATACCTTTTCCACCATACCCGTAACCTGCAGATGTTGGAATTCCTATGATTGGGATGTCTACCATGGTAGATACTAGAGTAGCTAAAGCTCCTTCCATCCCTGCTGCAACGATAATACAATCCACATCTTCCTTTATCATTTTTTTCAAAACTGGAAAAATTCTTTGTATGCCTGCAACACCTACATCATAACTTGTTATGCATCTACAATTCATTGCCTCGCACATCAATCTTGATTCTTCAGCAACCCCGATATCTGATGTACCTGCAGTTAAAATTCCAACTTTTCCTCCATGAAATTTAATTGGTTTTTTAAATAATAATAACGACGATGAATTTTTCCCAATTTCTATTTTGACTTTTAATTTCTTTGAAAAAGTTATGATCTTTTGATAATCTTTTTTCTTAATTCTTGAAATGATTACTGAATTTGTTTTTTCCAGAGTTTTCTCAATGATTTTTTTAATTTCCTCTAATTCTTTTGTTTCAGCAAAAATTACTTCTGGAATGCCTCTCCTTTTTCTTCGATTAATGTCTATTTTGGCAAATTCTTCTATTTCCTCAATTGAGTATAGTGAAAGAAGCTTCTTTGCATTCTTAACCGAAGTTTTTCCTGCCTTTAATGACTCCAGAATTTCTTGAATTTCCAATGATGATTTTTCTCTACTATGATAAAAAAATGCTTAGATCTCTATACCTGAGATAGCATCTTTGACACTCTTAACTGCCTTATCAAATACTTGTCTTTCCTCATCATTTAGGTCTAATTCGATGATCTTCTCTACTCCTTTCTTGCCGATGATTGCTGGGACTCCGATTGTCACATCTGAGTGACCGTATTCACCATCAAGATATGTTGCAACTGGAATTACTTGTTTTCTATCTCTTACTATTGATTCAACAATTGCAGAAATTGCATTTCCTGGAGCATGAACTGTTGCACCTTTTAATTCTATGACTTTTGCTGCAACTTGTTTTGTATTTTGAATCAACTCATCTAATTTTTCTTTTGGAAGAAATGATGATAATGGAATTCCTGATACTGATGAAAATCTTGGTAGCGGTAACATATTTTCACCATGTTCTCCAATTACTAATGCTCTGATAGAATCACGCGAGTGACCTGTTGCTTCATGAATGAATTGTCTAAATCTTGATAAATCTAGCATTCCACCCATTCCAAAAACTCTACTTCTGTCAAATCCTGATACTTTGTAAGTAATGTATGCCATTGGATCTAATGGATTTGTAACTGGGATGATCATAGAGTTATCTGCATATTTTTTAATATTTTCAACTACGCTTTTTACAATTGATGCATTAATTTTCAAGAGATCCATTCTTGTCATTCCTGGTTTTCTTCCAGAACCTGCAACCACTACAACAACATTTTGAT
>NZ_AEXL02000134.1 GCF_000242875.2 Candidatus Nitrosopumilus salarius BD31
ATCATAATACTGCCTGATCGTTTTACTTTGAGAACTTCATTAGCTTGTTCTTGTATTGTCAAAAATCTGTGAATAATTCCTATACCACCAGCACGAGCCATAGCCACAGCCATAGAGGATTCAGTGACCGTATCCATATTTGCACTCACAAAAGGAATGTTAATTGAGATATTTCGAGATAATTTTGTATTAAGCGATGTTTGACTTCTGCTTGTAATATCTGAATATTTGGGCACAAGAAGAACGTCGTCAAAAGTTAAGCCTTCTTTGAATTCCAATGAAACCTTGTTAAGAAAGTAAAATATTGATTATAAGCCTTTGTGTCGTTTTGATAGTTGTGAAGCAATCATTATTGCGTCTTTAGTCGCACCTACATTATGAGTACGGATTATATCAGCACCGTTAAGAACAGATACAGTTTCGGCAGCGATTGATCCAAATATGCGATCAGAGGGGTTTGATTTTTTTAAAATATTTCCTATAAACGATTTGTTAGAAACGGAGATCAGGATTGGAAAATTTTGCTTTATTAAATTTAAATTTTTAAGAATATCTAGATCTCTTTTTACATTATCTGATTTAATTTTTGTAAAAAATGGACCTTTTCCTGTTTTTCTAAAAAATCCAATAGCAGGATCCAATACAATTTTTTCTGATGGAATGTGTGATTTTTTTGCAATTTCCAAACTTTCGCTAAGAAGTTTTTTAGTGGAAATCGAATTTCCAATAACAGTTTTTGAGTCATATGCACATAAAATTAGAGATGGTAGATATTCTGAAATGACTCGTTGCATTTCAATATCATATTTTAGTCCAGAAACATCATTGATAATTTCAACGCCATATTCTAAAGCATCTCTAGCTACTTTAGATCTACATGTATCAACAGAAATTGGAAGGTTAGTATGATTTTGAATTATTTTTATTGCATTTAGAATTCTTTTTGATTCAACTTTTTCCGAAACTAATGTGGATAGATAAGGAGCAGTTGACATTCCCCCAACATCGATAAAATCTGCACCTTCATCTTCCATCTTTTTTACGGTATTTTTTATAGAAATTTTGGTGGTGTTAACAGACTTTTTGTAAAATGATTCAGGACTGGTGTTTAGAATACCCATAATCCGTACAGGGTACTTTTCACCAACCTTTACATTTGCAATTTTAGCCACATGGTTTATCAAAAAGTCATACAATTTGAGTCATATGCTACTTCTAGGTTGGAAACAGAGGTATTCAGATATTTTAAAAGAATTCAGATATGATGGAAAAAAAGATAAAGAATCAGCCATTATATTGAATTCAATTTTAAAAAAATCAGATATTAATAAAAAAATTCTGAATCTAGTTAAAGGTAAAACAGTTTTAGTAATTGGATCAGGACCATCGTTATCAAGTGCCATTCCAAAATTAAGAAATTATAAAAACTCGATAAAAATCGCTGCAGACAGCTCAATTAAACCACTTGTGGAAAATGGAATCATACCAGACATCATTGTAACAGATTTGGATGGTGATGAAAATATACTTGAAAAAATTGCAAAAACAAAATCTATTTTTGTGGTACATGCACATGGAGACAACATAGAAAAATTAGAATTTGTAAAAAAGATTAAAAATTGCATGGGAACAACTCAATCAATTCCTTTTGGAAAAATTCATAATTTTGGGGGATTTACAGATGGTGATAGAGGAGTTTTTCTAGCAAATCATTATGATGCAAAAAAAATTATTTTATTTGGAATGGATTTTGGAGATAGAATTGGAAAATTTTCCAAAACAAAAAAATCAGAAAGAAAAACAAAATTAATGAAATTAAAAAGAGGAAAATCACTTTTAGAATGGCTTGCTACTTTTACAAAATCTGAATTATTTACCACATCAAAGCCAATTAAAGGATTCAAAAAAATATCATACAAAGAACTGGATATTATAATTACCTAGAATGCATTTAATACCCATCTCAAATTAAATAAATTATGAGATTTTCAGATGAACAAGTAAAGGATATTGTTGCATTAAAAGAGAGTTTGATGGAGCAGATCGATAAACATCATGAATCCATAGAAATGCTAGAGAAAAATATCATAGTTTTAGATTTGTTCCTAAAGGGATCTAGTTTTACAAAAGCTTCTCAACTCGAAACCAAGGAAGAGGAAGTAAAAATAGAGCCTATTGAAAAACATGTAGAAAAATCAGATATTGTAACAAATTCAATTCCAATCAAAAGAGTAAATGATGGAAAAATTATCGCCAATGCATTTGTGACACCAGATCAAGTTTCGATTGTATTAGATAATGAAATCGAAATAAATGCTGACACACCTCCTTTCAAATCATTTTTCTTAGATAGAATAATTGGGGAGATGAAAAAGAAAGACTTTGCTGAGGCAGAAAATGGAAGAATCCAAAAAGAGTCAGTAATCGATTATATCGTAAATAAAAATGGAGTGAATATCAGAGAAATTATTATTAAAAATTATAGACAAAAAGAAAGAGTGAACGAGTTAATCAATACAGCAGGGTGGTCATTAACACGTATGCTTGAAAATATCAATAAGTGATAACATGGACAAAATTGTAGTTTTAGATTTTGGTTCTCAGTATAGCCATTTGATTTGTAGAAGAATCAGGGAATTTTCGGTTTATGCAGAACTAGTTCCTTATGATATCAGTTATAATGAATTACAAAAGCTTAATCCGACTGGAATAATTTTTTCTGGAGGACCATCAAGTGTGTATAATTCAGATGCACCAATTCCTGAAGATAAAATCTTTGAAATGAATTTACCATTGCTTGGAATTTGTTATGGGCATCAGTTAATCGTAAACAAATTTGGTGGTAAAGTAAAAAGAGCAAATAAAGAATATGGTTCATCGTTACTTACAATTGACAATGACAAAGATTTGCTAAATGGTGTGGGTGAATCGGTTAGAGCATGGATGAGTCATGGTGATGAGGCAGAGCAAATTCCAGAAGGGTTCAAAGTAATAGGACATACTGAAAGTGCAAAAGCAGCTGCGATTGCGTCAGATGAAAAGTCGATTTATGGAATTCAGTTTCATCCAGAAGTTGTACACACAGAACAAGGTACTGAAATTCTTAAGAATTTTGTTTTAAAGGTTTGTGGAGCAAAACAAGATTGGACTATGGAAGGCTTCATAGATTCAGCTGTAGAAAAAATTTCAAAAATAGATGGCAACGTACTTTGTGGAGTAAGTGGCGGGATTGATTCTACAGTAGTAGCGTTACTAATTCACAAAGCAATTGGAGACAGACTCAAGT
>NZ_AEXL02000133.1 GCF_000242875.2 Candidatus Nitrosopumilus salarius BD31
CTGACTCATATCAAAAAGAAATCCAAGATTTAGAAAATAAATTATCTGCTCTTTAATTTTTAAATTCTTTACACTTGCATCCAATTACAATGCATTTTCCTTTTCCATCCAAATGTATGGAGTTATCGTGATAACATCCTATCTCTTTGTTATTGCATTTCAATTTACATTTCCATCCATTATGGGCATCTTTTCAATTTAACCATAAATGATACAATGTTCACATTCACAAACTTCTTGTTGTTTTGCTTTTTTTAGACATTTTTTATGCTGACCTGCTTGACATTGGACACAAATCTCATCAATGTTTTCTACAGATGTGTATTTCTTGGACTGATCAAAACCAAATCCCCCATCTTGTGGACCGACCATATTCTAAGTAAACTGATGTTCTATTTCTACTTCACTAATTGATTGTGGATTTTATTACTTCGTTCAATTCTCTTTTATGAGTTTCAATTATTCCTCTGATTTCAAATGTATCTATGTAACTTCCAGCTGATGCACGCGTTGCTTTTAGTAGATAGTGTAATGCCCCCTCCTCAATTTTTCCAACATAATACCCATAGAGAAAATCTAGTTCATCACCACACTTCCAAATTTTTTTAATATTTGGGAATGTCTGCTTGATTTCAGTTGGAATCTCTTTAATTCTTCTCTTAATGTATCCATCAAGTGATCTTCTAATTGTAGAGTCTTGTAGCATTCAAATCCCTATTATACATACTTACTTTTAGTCCTTATTTTCCCCATCTGATTTATTTTCTGGCTTGTCCCACATGTGCATGGTTCCTCTAATCATAAATGATCCAACTACTATGGCTACTAACCCCCCAACAATGAATAAAAAGAATTTACCGACATCCTTGGTATTTGCCACTACTAGTATAGTCTGTCTGTCTAGTTATAATTGTCTATAAAAATTCAATTAGATTCAATAATGAGTTTGAGATTTTTACTACATATGTCTAAAATCAAACAGATTGCTGCCTGGATTGCAATAATTGGTGGTGGAATTGCA
>NZ_AEXL02000132.1 GCF_000242875.2 Candidatus Nitrosopumilus salarius BD31
CATCATAATCTGTTACTGTTGAAATTGATGCATAACACATCTGAGCTTCTCTAGCTAGTTGACATTCTGGAACCAGTGTCATTCCAATTATGTCTGCTCCAGTTGATCTGAAAAATTTTGATTCTGCTTTAGTTGAAAATCGTGGACCTTCAATGCAGACATATGTGCAATCTTTGTGAATATGCATATTTTGATTATCTGCTACCTGTACAATTGATGAATGCAATTCTGGGCAAAAAGGATCTGCTACTGAGATATGAATAACTCTTCCTTCTTCTGAAAATGATCCTTTCCTTGATTTTGTAAAATCTAAAAACTGTGAGGGCAATACAAAGTGACCTGGTTTTAATTCTTCTTTTAGGCTTCCAACGGCTGAAGGTGCAATTATCCTTGTAATTCCCAATTCTTTGAATGCCCAAATATTTGCCCTGAAATTAATCATATGTGGTGGAATTGTATGTTTTTTACCATGTCTGGGAAGAAATGCAATCTTTCTTCCATTGAATATACCTACTGTGATTGTATCTGATGGTTTTCCGTATGGTGTGTCAATGTCAACTTCCTGTGGATTTTCTAACAAGCCTGAATCATAAATTCCAGTACCTCCAAAAATTCCAATCTCTACGTCTTTTTCCATTAATACTTCACCAATGACTTACAATTATAATTGCTAATTCCACGCATTCCATTAAGTTCTGTCAGCTCTATAATGAATGCAAATCCTGAAATTTTTCCACCTACCTTCTCAATTAATTTTGCAGATGCTTTAGCTGTTCCTCCAGTTGCAAGCAAATCATCACAGATGAGAACTTTTTGTCCTTCTTTGATGATATCTTTTTGAATCTCAATTGTGTCTTTACCATATTCAATAGTGTATGACAATTTTGATGTTTTTCCGGGCAATTTACCTGCTTTTCTAATCATTATCATTCCTTTGTTGTATCTTGAAGCCAAAACACATGCAAGGATAAATCCTCTTGATTCTATTCCTGCAAATACATCTATGTCTTTAGGATGAAAATGTTTTCCAAATTCATCTGCAATGAAAGACAATGCTGACGGATCCTTCAAAATTGGACTAAAATCTCTAAATAATATTCCTTTTTTAGGAAAGTTTGGGTATTCGGTAATCATGTCTTTTAGGTTCATGATTAATCGCTTGATTAGGTGAAATAAAATTGTTTGATACTATTGGATCTCATAGGTTGTTTCTGCTGAATTTAATGCATCTGAAACTTTAATTGTGTATACTCCAGGTTCCGTATCTTTAGGAACAATCCAAGGTTGATTGATCTCCCCAGTTTTTGATGCTGGGAATGAAAGCTCTTCAATTATTTCACCATCTTGGGCCACGATTTCCATTGAAACTGTTTGTGCTGCTCCAAAGACATGAATATTGATTGTCTTTCCAAATCCTGGAATATCTTGTCCTTCTTCTACAATCACAGACATACCTTCCTGAACAGCTGTCAGTACATTGATTTTTACATCATCAAAGTTTGAGCCACTTTTTGCTTTGATTGTCCATGTTCCAGCTTTTGCATCTGATGGAATTCTGAATGAATCTTCAGAAATTTTTCCATTTTTATTTGAAAAAGTTTCTCTAGTTTTAATTTCATTTCCGTCAGGGTCAATCATGCTTACAGTTAATAGATTATTGGAAGACGTATCTCCTAAAATCAACACTGAATCCCCAGGATGATAATCAATTTTTGTAGTATTGATGTCAATTTCTCCAGAACCTGTCTGTAGTCCAACTGTAAAAATATCTGTACTCTGGGCACTTCCTTTACTAATCACAGCAGTGTATACTCCTGATGAGTATCCTTTCAAGTCTAGAGTATATGATCCTCTTCCATCTGGTTGTAGTTTAATGGATATGGCGTCACCTTTGGGTTTGTCAGAAGGATCAACTATTAACAAACTAATTATTTCTGATGCTTTTCCTGACAATGTGATTATGGCAGTGTCTCCTGCTTTGTAATTTAGTTTATCAAATTCTATATTAACTGGAATTGAAGGCAATTGTCCTATTCCTGCATAAATGAATTCTTTTTCCTTTTCTTGTGTTGCAATTAGTGTATAAGTTCCCTTCATTGTATTTTGAGTGGTTGGAAATTCAAAACTTACAATACCTGATTCATCAATTTTAATAATATCTGAAACAATTTCTTTTCCAAGTGGATCTTCTAATATCAACTCAATAGCCTTGTTTGGTATGGCAGTACCATTAAATCTCATAGTTTGACCTTGATCAAATTTTAATGTAATTGGGGTGATGATAATTTTTTTATCTGATTCTAATGTCCAGTTGATTGTTTTACTATTTCTTCCATCTGAAAGAACTCCTGTGTATTCGCCAAAGGGTCTATCTAATGGAACTAAGAGTGGTTCCACTTTCCAATCTCCTTTACTATCCGTTTCGGCTGTAATTGTTCTGGTTAAATCTCCATTTGGTCCAGTAATAGACATTTTAACCGCACCATTTGGATTTCCAGTTCCAAAAATTTCTAAAAAGTCACCTCTATGAATGAACTTTGGAATTCCTTGGATTGTAAGTGGTATGTTGTCTTCGGCAATTCTATTTTCGATTTGACCTACTCTTAGACTGATCTTTTTCTCTTCACCATTTTTGTCTAATATTTTAAAATCTGCTCTATCAGCTTTCTGGTTTTCTGGAATCTTCATTGTAGTCATAAAATGACCATCTTCATCTGTCTCAAAACTGCCTATTTTCTTTGAATCAATGTAAAAATCAAACTCTTGCAACGCTCCAAATTTCTCCCCCGTAACTCTGATTGTTGATCCAACATTTGGTTTCTCTGGAACTATTCTAAATATTGACTCTGATGATATGGATGAACTTGTATTTTCTGAATTTCCACTTACACTTGGATTTTCAACTACCTTTGGTAAATCACTGGCAATTGATTTACCTGTACCCATCTGTTTATCTGCTTTATCCAGTGCTTTCCAATTAATTCCAGAACTTGGCTTATCTGTTTTTACTCCAAATTTTACAGATTCACCTGGTTTGATGGATTCTGATGATGTAAAAATTATAACTCCCTGTGGTGTTTTTTCACCAACCCATCCTTTCTCCGTTTTAAAAGATTTGAAACTAAAATCACTTCCAAGCCAAATTCTAAATGTGTTAATATCAACATCTGAATCATTAGTTAATTCCATAACTGTTGTTTCATCTAATGCAATACTTTTGACACTAATTCCTTCTGCATATGATGGAATTGAAATTAATGTAATTGAAAATAATAATACAATTGAGAGGATAACTCCTCTAGTAGAGGATCTACTCATGTAATTCAAACTTCCCATCTCTCACTTAAACCTTAAAGAATTTCTCTCATTTTTCTATTTCTCAGTTTAGTATTCCTCATTAGCAAACTTCTTAAATCTCAATGTTTAGCCTTTTGAAATCTGTCTAGGTCTGATTTTGTAGCTATGTTCTGATACTGTCTTATTCTTTCAGCAATTAATCTGTATAATGACCTGAACTGGTCTTTGGTTTTATCTGTCAGAAAATCTGTCTCTTCTAAAGTAATTTTCTCACAAATGTATCGCGTAACTTCTTCATTATCAAACTCTCCCCAATCATCATCTCTGTGTTCTTGCCATATTTTTTTTAGTTTCTCCAAAACCCCTCCTCCCTCTTTAGACATTACATCCTGAGGCGTAAGATTTGAAAATCCCTCATGTCTTAACTTTATTTCATAAGTCTGATTTACTGGATAGAGATAATCTTCTAGTGCAATATAGTCTTCAATCGACTCTAATTTCTTACCTTCTCTCTCAAAGAAGATTGTCTGAATTGATGAAAACTCGTTTGAGACTAACTGGGCAGAAATTTGTTTGGATTCTTGAGAGTTATCTAATAAAACAAATGTCTTGTAACCATGATTTCTATAAAAAATAGCTAATGGTAATACAGAATTTTTGTTGTATGCCGCAATTACATTGAGTGGATTCATTGAAATGTTAGGATCTTGTAAGAATTTATCAAATGCATTGAGATACATTGCATCAGACATTGTTTCTACAATAATTATTGGTCTAGAGTTTCTTCCAATTTCTCTATCTACAATAGATTCGACTTGACCTCTCGATAATCCATACAAAATAGGTGTCAGTGTCTTGTCATCTGCATTCCAGTAATCATAAAAGATTCTACTTAGGTGCTTTCTTCTATCTAATTCTACAACAAGTAAGTTTCCAGGAGTATAATCAAATATCATAAATGGTGAGTGTGTTGCATACAAAACTTGGTTTGATCCTGCCAAGTTTTTCAATAAATCTGAAATTCCCATTTGCTGTGTTGGGTGAAGATTTCTTGCAGGTTCGTCTAACAGTAAGATTGCTTCTTTTAGTTCAGCCCTTTGTGTTTCTGCTGCAAAGTTTACAATAAATGAAAATGTCCATTTGAAGCCTTCTGCTCTTCTGTTGAGCAATCCTGTATTTGTAATGGTTCCATCTCTGTGGACATCTGAAATGACCACACTCATGATGTTTCCTGGATTATATCTCAAGTCAACATGGATTGGATCTCCTTTCCATGCCGGATTTAGTCTACTTGTTAACCTATTACTTGCAGCATTTAGAAGCTTGATGCATTTTGATGGGCTCTCTTTTACCTCATCTAATTCTTTAATGTCTAATTCGGCTAGATAGAAGAGATTTCTTACAGTTTCTGCTTTGTCAAACTCCTCGACAAATTCAATTGAATTTACTCTTTCTCCTTTCTCTTCTCTGAGGTATTCATTGAGATTAATGTTTCCGTAGATTTTTTTATAATCTGAAAAGTATACAAATCTTGGATGCAATTGAGATGCAATAAAATTTTGTAATGCAGTTTTTTCACTTTCACCGCTTAGGAGATTTGAAAATTGATTTTCTGGACTTTCATAGATTTTTTCCCACTCTTCAATTACTTTGGGTTCTTGAATGGCTATTACATGAAATTGATTGCTAAATTCTGCCATCCCTCTATCAAATGTCTCTTGATTCTTTGGAACATTTTCCTCAAAGAATTTTGTATCTATTTGTATTCTCAAGTGGTTAGGAATTGTGTCTAAAAATCCAAGAATTTGTTTTGAAAAATTCTCCCATGAATTGATTCCTTCATTTTCATCTTCACCAAGTTTGATATCTTCAAACTCATACTGGATCTTTGGGTTTCGATTTGTTCTAATTAATTTGATTTTTTTAATGTCTGGCAAACCTGGAAATTTTTCTTTGATTAAACCAATTTCATGTCGATTTAATTCAAATTCTCCCTCTGCTAATCGCATTTCATCTTTTAGCTCTTCACTCATCTCATCACAAAGGTCTAGTTCTGAAACCTCTTCATCTCTATTTAGCAGTGTTAGAGCTTGAAGAATAGTTGTTTTCCCACTTTCATTTCTACCAACAAAAGCTGCCAAATCCCCTACTGTGATTTCTCCAGAATCATGAATGCAACGATATGCTCTGACTCTGAATTTTCTAAGTCGCATCTAGCGATATTTAGTCGGCTACGATTTAACTCATTCGTCAAATTGATCTGAACTTTTCACATTTTGCTAAATAGATATAAGGGAATCATAGATTTTAAAACAAAATGGCATCTGCAAGAGTTTTTGTTGTATTTGTTTTACCTGTAATTTTCTCAATTATCATTGGCACTGCTGTGTTATCTGGGGTTCTTCAGAACCCTGATCGAGAATTAAACATGTGGCCCATGTCTTTTTCAGATGGATTATCTTCTAACACTCCAATTCAAATAATTGGCTTGTCA
This sequence comes from Candidatus Nitrosopumilus salarius BD31, assembly GCF_000242875.2. GTDB lineage: Archaea > Thermoproteota > Nitrososphaeria > Nitrososphaerales > Nitrosopumilaceae > Nitrosopumilus > Nitrosopumilus salarius. The sequence continues at coordinate 5,792 of NZ_AEXL02000132.1, forward strand.
AAGCAATATTCTACTTCTGTACCTGTAGAAATCCAAGTCAAAATAGGTGACTCTTCATTTAGATGCGGAGATCTTTATATCACAATTTACTCTGCTGGAAAAAGCGATGTTATTACCCAAGGTGGATTCTTTGAACAATGTTTTGAGGAAAATAACGTTCTTCCAATAGGTGATAGTTTTTCAAAGGTTATTGAGACTCCTGGCTCATATGAGATAGTCACAGAAATGGTCTCAAAAGACTTGAAGAATATTTCTACAAGGGGGACATTTACTGTTAAATAGGAATGAGATATTGATTGATAAATAAGAAATTGAATTTAAAAAATAAGGTGATTTGATGGCAAAGAAAAAAGACTCTCTAATTGATGAGGCAGAAAAAATCAAAGCAGATCTTGCTACATTAAAAAAGAAAAAGAAGACCCTTGATTCGTCTTCGACCAAAAAAACTGATGGAAAGAACGTTG
>NZ_AEXL02000131.1 GCF_000242875.2 Candidatus Nitrosopumilus salarius BD31
ACCTGAACACGTTCTAAAAATTATCCAACCAACGAATTTCATATCTGTCTCTGCAAAACCTGAAGAAATCTACAATAGACGAATGAAAGATGATACCCGTAATAGAGATAAAATCACCCTGCCTAATATCAAAAAAGAATTAGATGTTCAATCAGGCATGATTTCTGCATGTGCTGTGCTTACTGGCTCTCCCGTAAAACACATTCTAAATAGCGAGGGAAAGGTTGATGAAGCAGCAGATAAAATAATCAAGGCAATAGGACTGTAAAAAATGGATTTTAACTTTATTCTACTCTTTATCGACTCAATACATCTCCAACTGGATTTTCTTCATGGTTCAGGAAGACAAGCTCTGGGAAGCGATGATCCTATAGTAAAAGGATTGATTCTTGGAATGTTTGCAGTATCTGGATTTGGTATTTTGCTTAATCTCTTTAACGCCGCAGTAAGAAAGAAGATGGTTGATCAAGTAAAACTCAAACGAATTATGAAAGAGACACGTGCATGGCAAAAAGAACGAATGGCTGCAATGAGAGCTAAAGATCAAGCAAAGGTAAACGAGCTAGGGAAAAAATCTTCGTACATGAACAAAATGTCCATGGAGATGATGCAGATGAACATGAGACCAATGATGATTACATTTGTTCCGTTAATCTTGATATTCTATCTTGTATTGCCGCAATTGTTTGCTCACACTGTTGCCCTTTCGCCAATTTCACTAAATATCATTCCTGGAGATTTCTTCCAACTAACATGTACTGCTGCTCAAGCATTAGAAGAAGGTCATGTTTGCTTTGGTAAAGAAAATGCATTGTATCTATGGGCATGGTATTTTCTTTCATCAATTTCATTCAGTGGAATTATCATGAAATTAACAAAAACATCAATGGATCTTAGTTGATGAAATCTATTGTTATTTCTGGTCCTCCTGCAGTAGGCAAAACAACTGTTGCTAAAGGATTAGCAGAAGAATTTCAATTACAATATCTTAGCGGAGGCGATGTGCTAAAGGAGATGGCAAAAGAACATGGCTTTGCTTCTGATGGTGATGATTGGTGGGATACTGAAGAAGGAATGAACTTTCTTAATCAACGTGAACAAAATTCAGAATTTGACAAAAAACTTGATGAAAAATTGATACTTCTTTTCAATAAGGGTGGGATGGTAATTACCAGCTATACTCTACCATGGTTGATAAAAGACGGAATTAGAATTTGGTTAGAAGGCTCTCATGAGAGTAGCTCCCAAAGAATGCAATCACGGGATAATATGAGCCCAAATGATGCCTATGAAATTACAAAAAAACGATTTGATAAGAATAAGGCATTATACAAAAAACTCTATGATTTTGATTTCGGTGATGATAAATCTGTGTTTGATTTAATAATTAATACTGATAATCTTACTGCACAGCAAGTAATTGATGTAGCAAAGGAAACTGTGAGAAAACTACTATGACTCTAAAACAACTTGAAAATCTAATTGAAATTGATCAAGATGTCACTGATAATGCTTATGGGACATATTATGATAAAAGAACAATTGAACAACTTCTAAACTATGGAATAATTTTGTTGGACAAGCCACCAGGTCCTACAAGTCATGAAACTGTCGCATGGACAAAACGTCTTTTGAAGCTTCCAAAAATTGGTCATAGTGGAACACTAGATCCTCAAGTTTCAGGAGTTTTACCCCTTGGGCTAGGTGAAGCAACTAAAGCATTGGGTGTTTTACTTTATGGTCCAAAAGAGTATCATGCACTAGGACGAGTTCATTCATTACCCTCTAAAGAAAAACTAAATGAAGTAATTGAAATGTTTCGGGGAGAAATATTCCAAAAACCTCCCCAACGTTCAGCAGTTGTAAGACAGACAAGAACTAGGACTATCTATGAATTTGAATTACTAGAACAAAAAGAAAGATTACTCTTGACAAGAATACTATGTGAGGCAGGAACCTATGTTAGAAAATTATACTATGATATCGGAGAAATTCTTGGACCTGGTGCAACCATGGTTGAGTTAAGACGTACCAGAGTTGATCAGTTTTCTGAAAAGGATGGACTAGTCACTTTACATGAACTTGCAGACGCATTTGCATTGTGGGAAGAGAAACAAGATGCCAGTAAATTAATGAAAATGATAAAACCTGTAGAATATGCACTCAGTGAGTTAAAGTCAGTAGTGATTCGTGATTCAGCAGTAGATGCCATGTGTCATGGAGCACAACTTGCGATTCCCGGTATTTTGAAAATTTCACCAAATCTCAAAAAAGGTGACATTGTTGGAATTTATACCCAAAAAGGAGAGGCAGTTGCACTAGCTGAGGCCGCAATGTCCGAAGAAGAGATTCGTGATGCAACAAAAGGATATGCATTTGTTACAAACAGGATCATCATGGCTCCAAACACATATCCTAAAAAATGGAGAACAAAACCAACCACTCCAAAGGATTAAAAAATAAAGAAATTATTTTAAAAGAATTGTTATCAAAAACTCTTGTAATTTTTATCGGTGTTGGCATTATTGCAGGATTTGCATTTGGAATTTATTTGATTGATGTTAAAAACACCAGTCAATTATCTTTTGTTGAAGGATCTTCTATTTCGATAGTAACTGAAAAATTTGATTTTAAAAAAGGTGAAGCGATTAAAATTAAAATTATAAATTCTGGAACTACTCCTTTGACTTTTACTGATGCCTCTTACGGCCTTAGAATTACAGGATTGTCTGGAATACTGATGTATACTCCTGTTTCTGCACAAGTGATATCTCATTTAGAATCTGGAGATGAAGTTGAATTTTTATGGGATCAGATTAAAAATGATGGAGATGTTGCATTGGAAGGTCTTTACAAAATCTCTGCGAAAGGAATGGATACAGATCAAAATACTGTAGAAAAATCAACCACTATTACAATCTGGAAGTAATTTTTCATTTCCTAAATAACACAATATATAATCACATTTCTCCAATCACCTTTGTCGCAAGACTTGTGCCGGGGTCGCCTAGCCTGGTAGGGCGCGCGCCTGGAAATTGTTAACCATAAAGCGCGTTCTCGCAAGGGAACGGGAGTTCAAATCTCCCTCCCGGCGCCATTTTTTAATGCTAAACGGATCTTTCAAATCTTGCTTGAAGATATTTTCAATCATGTTTAGTCCAATTTACTCAGATCGGTTAAACAACCCTCCATTTCTTTATATGATTATTTGAATGATAATGGCGTAACCCTATATTTGCAGAACTTTGAGAGATTTCCTCTCTTTGTCAGGTATCCTGAACGCCATTTTTATTCTGCAGGGCTACGCTGTCTATTCTTTGTCTTGGATGTCTGATGACATCAATATCTGATGTCTTCGATGTATTTAACAACTGATATGAAATTTCTAAACATTTGTTCATTTATTTTTCCAAAATTTTTCTTTGAGGCTAAAATTGCCTTGTTTTATCACCCATTCAAAAATATCTAAAATAATTTAGATGATGCTTCTTGAATTTCTTTATTTTTTTCAGTGAGTTTTTTTATTTGTTCGTCTAATAACTCACTTTTTGAATCATCTGACTTCATTTTTTCATAATCTCCAAATAACTCCTTGTATTCTTTTTGTAGGTTTTCATAATTGTCAACATCTTTTTTGTCATATTGAGTCTGAGTCAACATAACTCTGTATTTTTTTTATCTGAAATGTATTGTTGACAAAAAAAATTGTTAAATGATAAATTTTTTTCAAGTTGAAACGAGATTATTACTCTATTCCTGCACCACCAGTAGGATTTTTTTTAAATTCTAGCAGTTTTCTTGAACACGCAAGCATCTCTTCATTGGTATGTTTACTTTTCAAACGCTTACACATTGGACAAATTTCATCTCCTGATGATGATTTTGGAGGTTCAGTCATCATAACATGCATTTAGATGATGATCATTTATAATATTTTTTAATCATTAGATTATTTGCACAAACTTTCAGTATGGAAAGTTTCAATTAATGATGGTCTTATCTGAATCTACATTTTAGACATATGGAATTAATATGATTCAATCTTTGAACGTATTTTGCATCTCCTTAAGTATGGCTGGTCAAAAACCAAATCCATCCTGTGTTTCTTTTTAAAGTTGAATGATATTTCGATTAATTAGCCATTGTAACATTATAGAGTATTCATCATCAGTGATTTTATTATCTACCCACGATTTTGCATTGGTTTTAATCCAAACTGGAATTTCAGATTCAGAATTATTTGGACTTTTTGCAAAAGGGATCTGAACTAATCTTTCTTTGATTAGAAACCCCATTGTTTTTGCATATGTTTTATCATCTATTGAGTTTTCAATCCAAAGATGAGTTGGCTGTTTTACCCATGAAGGTATTTGGACAATATCGTACCCAATAGTTACAACGAAAGATGCCTTACTTTTATTGCCAGCAGAATCTTCTGTTTCACATCTAACAGTTGTTTTACCTAGTTTGAAAATACTACCTGATATCTTATCACATTGAGCATGAACTTTTCCATTAACATTGTCTATTGCATTTACTTTGAAATCAACTTTGATAGGATCTTTGGATATGATGTAGATATTTTTAGGAATGAAAAGTTTTGGAGGCTCATTATCAATAGTTTTAGATGGATTATTTTGTTCATCACCTGATGCGGTTGCAGAAAATAGTGACATTAACACAACTACAGCTAAAAACAATTCAAGTTTTTTATGTTTCAAGTATGATTTTTCCATTTTCATTAACCTTGATTCAATGAATTAAGCATTGCGTCAAAATCATCAGTGATAATACTTGATTTTTTGATACTTTACACATGGGATTCTAATTTGCATGATGTATTACTAGTAGAAAGTTATTTGTTAATACTGAAAATACTGTGACATGCCTTGTCATCAAAATTAATTAACAATGTTAAGCAATGCATTATAATAAAAATGACTAAACTATAATGATCATAAAATGACTATGTCTGTCAAACAACACAACCTTTTAGATGTTTTCTGCAATGTAATGTGTAATAAATCAAAAATTCGATTCTGTGGAGTTATAAACTCAATGGGACGTCTTGTTGGTGGCAGTTTTAAAGATGGAATACAGCCTTTAGACAATGATTTACAACGACAGATGCTATATATGCAATCAAGAATAGAACTGTCTCTGAAATCTGAATTTAACAATAGTTTGGGATTTGTCAATTATGTTGTAACCTATAGGGACAACGTAGTGATTATCAACATTCCATCGGACAGTCAAAAATATCATATTTTGATATCTGCAGAAAGAGATTCAAATGTAAATGAAATAATTCATGATGTAACTGATTTATTCAAAGAAATGGAAGGAATGTCTATAACGTGACAACCCTTTGCTAGAGTTTATGAAAAAATAGATTATTGGTTTTTTATTTTTTACCCCATTTACTCTCAAATTCATTTTGAGTGATTGGTATTAGGGATTTACACTTTACACATCTACGCACTTTATTGTGCTTTGAGTATCTCCAAACATGAGATTCACTTTTTTGATGACAGTTCATGACTAACTAGATTCTGTATCCACTTAAGCGTATTGGATTTTAGAATCTCTGAGTACCCACGGCGCTTTTTTAAAAACATCTATCGACAATATTTTCTACAACTTGTTTCAGTAAATATTGTGCATTGTAATGGATCTTGTAAAAAATACACTGCTAAGAGTAACAGTATGGAGGGTGGTAGATATGAGCAAGGTCAAAAACGATGCCCACAATGTGAATTGTTCGTCAAATGGGAAGGATTATGGTGCCCTTGCTGTGGACGTTTATTGAGATCAAAACCTCGAGCTAAAAAATTGAAACATGGGTTACGTCGTGTTAAATAAAAAATAAAATAAAAAAACTAGTCTATGCCAATATACTAGCTTTCTTTGTTTTTCTAATTGCCGCAATTATGTATATTGATGCTGCAATAATGCCGCCTTGAAGCACTTTACTTCCTAGGTCTATGACTCCGATATCATCTTGTTGGCCAACTAATGGCATATCTACGGTTCTTGATAAAACGTATAGCGTTATCAATGCACCTGAGCCAATGATTGCAAGCCAATATGGTGTTCTGCTTGAATGTCTGCTACTTATGGCCCATAATCCAACTGGAATGTATGCTCCTCCTACTGTAGCAAAGAAAACAGATTCAATCAATGCACCTTCAATAGATTCACCTACGTCTTGCTCTTCGTAAACTTCATTTGCTTCTGCAATCTCTTCAGTTGCTACAAAAAGATACACAGCACCTGAAGCTATCATCAGAAATGCAACTGATGCTATTGCAAATTGCATTAAATTTTTGTTCATAGATGGTATTTTTGAATGACAATATAATGGATTTCTATCATTCCCAAAAAAAGAGAACTAGTCTGAAAACTTTTGCCATAGTCTTACAATTTTGTCTTCCATCTTTACATGTTCAAGTGTATAAGATAGAACTCCGTCTCTAAATGTAACAACAATCTCATAAATCCAATTTTTATAATAACTCTCATCAAGCCCCTCTAGCGTTCTAACTACTTTGGTTTTTTTAATAATCTTCAACTCTTCTAATTTGCGTACCTTTCTGTATGTTGTAGACTGCGGAATATTTAGCAAATTAGACATTTGTTGAATGGTAAGTTCTGTTTTGGAAAGTACTTTGATGATCTCTTTACTTTGTTCATCTGACAATACAGAAATAATGTCTTCCGATTCTTCCATTTCAGCTTCGTTTCACTGCTAAGATTAGGACTATGAATCCTGCAACCTCTATGCTCTCTTCGATTATTTCTAAAACTTCTGCTTCTAAAAAGGAAAACACATCTCCTAAAATCGTGTCTCCAATGACAATTAAAGTAAAACCTATCACAAGTAGTGCCATTGGTGGATATTTTGTTTTTTTGAATGCCTTTATGGCCAAGTAGACAAGGGC
>NZ_AEXL02000130.1 GCF_000242875.2 Candidatus Nitrosopumilus salarius BD31
GGGTATCATACAAATTGAATAATCTTATTATACAATTTTTAATCAAGCTAAATTACTAATGCTACCATTAAGAGATGAAAATCCACATCCTCCAGGATTCAAACCAACTGTAACTTATGCATTAATCATAATCAATGTAATTGTATTTTTTATTGAAGTAGCATACACTGGTCAGTTCTTTGAATTTACTAATCAAAGCACTTTTAGTTTATTTTACAATTGGGGTGCTGTTCCAAACTGTGTAACTGGTGCAAGTGTCCTGAACATAGATTTCGGTTCAGGTCCTCAGAGTATTTCTTGTCCTCCAGAACCATATTTTTCTCTACTAAGTTCAATTTTCCTGCATGGCGGTTTGATGCATCTTGGAGGAAACATGTTGTTTTTGTGGATATTTGGTGATAACATTGAACAAAAATTTGGCAAAATGAAATATCTTGGAATTTATCTAATGTGGGGAGTTGCTGCTGGATTGATCCACATTGCTGGTGATACAAGCAGTGTGATTCCTGCTGTTGGTGCATCAGGTGCAATTTCTGGAGTATTGGGGGCTTACTTGGTAATTTTCCCAAGAGCAAGAATTCAGACTTTTCTGATGATGGGATTCATTTGGAGAATGATGCATATCAAAGCAAAATGGTTCTTACCTTTCTGGTTAATCTTTCAAAATTTACTTCCATATTTCATTGGGGGATTCGGTATTGCAGGTGACAGTGTAGCATATCTTGCTCATATTGGTGGATTTGTTGTAGGTCTAGCAACCGGTTACTTGTACAAAAAAACACACAGTTCTGAATTTATGTATGGTACCAGATATGGATACAGACCAGATTATTGAACGCATAAATCACTGAATCTATTTGAAATTTTCATGCCGTTGATTACAGTGTCAATGTATCCTGGAAGAACACAGGAACAAAAAGACGAATATGCAAAAGCAATAACAAAATCAGCTGTAGAGATTCTAAAAACAAAAGAGAATCATGTAATTGTTGTTTTTGAAGACAATCCTAAAGAAAATTGGTTTTTGGCTGGAAACCAACTTTAATTATTTTTAAAAGTATTTGACTGGATAAATCCCCCCAGTCAAGGGTTGACATACACACTATGATCGGTTTAATTTCATTTCACTTAATTTACATAATAAGAAAATGGTTCATTTCATGATTGTACCAAGAGTTTATCCTTTTATTGTGATTCAATTAATCAATTTTATGAAAGTTGCAGTTGTTCAATTCAAAGCGTCAACTAAGAAAGAAGATAATCTCAAAAAAATTCTTTCATACATTTCAAAGGCAGCATCAAAGAATGCAACACTATGTGCATTTCCAGAATTTATGATGTTCTACACAAATTCTTCTCAAACTTCAAGACAACTTGCAAATTTAGCTGAAACAATCAACGGGAATTTTATAACCACAATTGCAAATGCTGCAAAAGAAAATCATATTCAAGTTGTAGGCTCATTTTATGAAACAAGCAGAAAAAAAGATCGTGTGTATGATACGTCATTTGTCATTGATAAATCAGGCAAAGTAATCTCTACGTACAGAAAAATTCATCTATATGATGCACTGGGATTCAAAGAATCTGATAAAATGGCTTCAGGCTCCAAAATTTCAAAGCCTGTAAACACATCAATTGGAAAAATTGGAATGATGATTTGTTATGACTTGAGATTTCCAGAAATGTCAAGATCACTTGCAGTTGCAGGCGCTGAAATTCTGATTGCACCATCTGCTTGGGTTAAAGGAAACATGAAGGAAGAACACTGGATTACAATCAATAAAACAAGAGCAATTGAAAACGGATGCTATGTAATTGCACCTGATCAAGTTGGAAATATTTACTGCGGAAGAAGTTTAGTAGTTAGTCCATACGGAAAAATCTTACTTGATATGAAAAAGAAGCAAGGAATAAGTTTTGTCGATATTGATTTGAATAAAGTAAAACAAACTCGCAAAGTTCTACCATTGCTCAAAAACCGAAGAACTGATATCTATCCTACTTTGAAGGTTTAGTTTCTCTACTTTTACAATTAAAGTTTGAGCATTGCTTTGTCCATTTCTGATTTCTTGAATAACGAAAAATCACCATTGGCCATTTACATACATCACATGGCATTTTAGTTGCTCTCAATCTTGCTTTTTGTAATAATGGTGATGATGCTTTGCATCCTCCGTAGAAATTTGAGCATCCCATGAAACGTTTTCGAGTAGTTCTTGATCTAATCACCATCAATTCCCCTAGTTTACATTCAGGACATTGCACAAGCCCTTTTTTAGGAGAATTTGTTCCAAGAATGATGTATTTCTTCTCTTTTGAGGACCAAGATAGAAATCCATTACTGTCTAAATATTGAACTATCTCTTTTTTGAAGATACTAGTTCTTGACTTTGTAGTTTTTACTACATGTCTTACAATGGGCTTTTTGATCTGAACTGTTCTAGAAACCGTTTTTTTTGATGGCATTTTCTATGATGAATTTACTAAAACAATTTTTATAGGGATTGGGGTCAGTGACATTTGTGGAAAAGGTTTGTGTTCTTGGCGCAGGTAGCACCAAATATGGAAAATTAGCCGATAGTATTGCTGATATTACTACTCAGGCTTCCGTTGCAGCCATTGAAAGTGCAGGAATTGGACCAAAAGATATCAAAGCATCCTACATTTCAAATGTTTTTGGAGTTGCAGACAAACAAGTGCATATAGGTCCTGTCTTAATGAGCAGATTAGGAATTCCAGATAAACCATCACTAACAATAGAGTCTGCATGTGGAAGCGGCTCTGTATCTTTTAGAGAAGCTTTTGCTAATGTAGCAGCAGGATTTTATGATTGTCTTCTTGTTACTGGTGTTGAAAAAGTAACACATACAGGAACAGAATGGACTACAACTTACTTTGCATATTGTTCAGACTTTTTCTATGAAGGTCAAGCTGGTGCATCGTTTCCAGGATTATTTGCATCCATGGCAAGAGCTTACATGACAGAGTTTAATACAACTGAAGAAGACTTTGCAAGAGTTGCAGTAAAAAATCATGATAACGGTGCATTAAATCCAAAAGCTCACATGCAGAAAAAAATTACGATTGACGATGTAATGAAGTCTCCAGTTGTTGCAAGTCCGCTAAAACTTTATGATTGCTGTCCATTTTCAGATGGAGCAAGTTCTGTAATTTTATGTTCTGAAAAATTTGCAAAAGAGCACGGCGGTGATTATATTGAAGTAATTGGTTCAGGTCGTGGCGGTTCACCGGCTGCATTACAAGGACGTGAACACATGACAACAATTCCAAGTACAAAACTTGCAGCTGCTGATGCATACAAGATGGCAGGTATTACTGCAAAAGACGTAGACTTTGCAGAAGTACATGACTGCTTTACAATTGCAGAAGTAGTTGATACTGAAGACTTGGGATTTTTTGAAAAAGGAAAGGGTGTTCAAGCAGTTCGTGAAGGGAGAACAAGTTTGAACTCTGATATTTCTATTAATCCGTCAGGTGGTCTTAAATCAAAAGGACATCCAATTGGAGCTACTGGGGTTGGACAAGTAGTAGAAGTATTTGATCAATTAACCGGAAAAGCTGGTGCAAGAACTGTCAAGGATGCAAAAATTGGTTTAACTCATAACTTTGGTGCAACTGGTGCAAGTTGCGCTGTACATGTATTTCAGAGTGTGTAAAATGTCTATTGAAGAACAAGTAATTGAAAATGCTAAACATGGTAAACTTCTAACTCACAAGTGTACGGACTGTGGATTTCTTCATTTATCTACGGCATATTACTGCTTAAAATGTGGCAGCAAAGGATTTGAGGACGTTCTTTTAGAAGGTACAGGCGCAATTGCCACTTATACCATTATTACTGTGGCTCCTGCAGGCTTTGAAAAATATACCCCGTATGCCTTTGTAGTGCTAAAATTGGACAATTCCGATTTGAGAATCTCTGGATTTATGGCAGGAATTGCTACCCCATCTGATCTTCCAGTTGGAACTAGGGCAAAAATAACTGGTTTTGACGAACGCGGAATCATCATTGAAAAGCAGTAAAATTATTTGCTTGAATTATTAAAAAAAATCAAAATCGATTCTTAATTATTTTGTATATCTGATCATCTTCATGTCAGTAGAAATTACATGTGGTAAATGTGGTGAAAAAATAACAAATATGAAAATGCTGAAATCTCTAAAAGATGTCATGAATCCCACCAACGGGAAATGTCCATCTTGCGGACAAAAACTTTCTACATCAGAGTTTTCACTTGATGTTCAAGAAAACTGATCTAAAAAGATCTTTTGATAATATTATTTAGATTTTTAATAAATTGATCAAAATCTGTAATAATTTTTTCAGTCATAAGTCTTATTTACTCCTTAATTTTATGAAGACTTATGAAATTAAGTGATGAGGAATTAGAATTAGATCTTGATGCTGACTTAGATTCAGATCTTGACGCTGATTTAGATGCTGACTTAGATTCCGACTCGGATCCAAAACGAGGTGGTATATTACAATCCACATCAAAACGTGTCAGAATGATCTTTTCTGTCATGGCAAGTCCCAATAGAATTGATATCCTTCGAATCTTAAACTCCAAAGGACCTCTAACTTATTCTGAATTAAAGTCCCTAGCTGGTTTCAAATCAAAAAAAGAAAGTGGTAAATTTGCATATCACTTGAGAAAATTACTTAGACAATCACTTGTTGCACTAAACAAATCTGAAAGACGTTATACAATCACAAACCTTGGAAAACTTGTTTTAAGTTTGGCAAGACAGATTGAGGAAAGATCAATTATTGAAAGTGGCAAAATGTATGTTAGAACATCACATGAATCAATTGAGGAATTTAATTCTCATAAAATCATTCAATCACTAGTTCGTGAAGGAAGTCTTCCATTAGAACTTGCACAAAAAATCACCGAAGAAGTTGAAAATAGAATTTACAAATATCAGACTACCTATCTAACAGGCTCATTAATCAGAGAAATGGTCAATTCTGTTCTTTTAGAACATGGTCATGAGGAATATCGCAATAAACTTGCACGCCTAGGTCTGCCTGTTTTTGATGTTCAGGAGATGATTTCTAACCTAGATAATGTCGATAATGGCGCTGAAGGCTTACTGTTTAACACTGGACAAAGAGTGTTTGCTGAACACCTACTTACAAACATCTTGCCAAAAGATGTTGCTGATTCTCATCTTTCTGGAGATCTACACATTACCCATCCTGGAATCTGGTCCATGATTCCTGATACAATATTTGTAAATGTTAAAGAGCTTATTGAAGATGGAATTGATCTTGGTGGAAAATATCTTGATGTATCAAGAATACCTGCATCAAAACAACTTGATGATGTTACGAGTTCACTTTCTGTTGTAATTGCTCTTCTTTCAAAAGAGGCTTCAAAAGAAATTGTACTTGATGGATTAGTTCCATTGTTTACAAAATATTCAAAATCACTACCGGAGCTTGAACAAAAACTATCTGATGCCTTTGCAACTGCGTCCACAACCTCAAAATACAATAAAACAAGTACGAATATTTCAATTAGATTACAATTAGGAACTGATACAAAAATAATTAATTCAATTATTAACGCATACAAAAATTATACAAAGATAACTCCAATCCCAAAAATCGGTTTGATAATAGATGCAGATAAAGGAAAGATAACAGATGTATCTGAATTAGTATCTGAAATACTTTTACTTGGTGGAAAAGTAATGTTTGCAAAAGGTCAAACATCAAGTTATGGTGTTACAAATGGATCTACAAAGACTACTGGTCCACTCTCGATCAATTTAGAGTCTGTTTCTATTAATCTTCCAAGACTTGCATTTGAATCAAACAAAGATGAAACTTACTTTAGAGCAAGACTTGCATTGTTAATGAAACCTGCATTGGCTTCAATGGCATTAAGAAAGAAAGAGATCTCCGATCTTACTAGGAGAGGACTCAATCCAATTCTTGCAAAGAATACTCAATACATGCAAAGAAGTTCTGTTTCTCTAGTTGTAAACTTGGTTGGACTAAAGGAATCAGTGTTTAACATACTTGGATTCAAAGACAACAAAGAAGGACGTGACATTCTTCACAAAGTAATTGAAACTGCAGTTGATGTTGGTGCCAAAAAAGGCAAAGAATTGGGTGACACAGTAGCCATTTCCATGACCGAAACTGAAGCCTCTACTCGCTTTGCAAACCTAGATGGTGAGAAGTATGGTAAGAATTCTGCACTTAATTCAATGGATGGAGACTCTTATTCTCAGGGAATAGTAATCAAAGCCTCTGAAATTTCTACTTTTACGAATAAAAGTGAGCCTATTCTTGAATCTAACAAACTTTCAAAATTACTAAATGGTGGTTTACTTGTAACATTAGAAATTGACAAAAATGCCAAGGCTGATGAAATCAAAAAAGCAATCGAAAAGGCATCAGAACTTACGCCTTCATTCAAACCTGTCAGGAATACTCCGATATGTGGTGAGTGTGGTTTCAAAGATGAACCATTTGAAGACAAGTGTCCAAAGTGCAAGTCACCATATGTTGTCTGAAATCCGTAAATGAAAAACTAGTTACGATCATTTTTGCAAACTTTTTGATCAGTTTCAGATATCGCGATCATCGCAGTTATGATCAAAGTTATGCCAGTATGAAGTTCATAGTACCGGTGTTAAAAAAATTGACACATTAACGGGTCAAGATCAAAACTTTTCGAGCACACAAGTTATATCCACATTATTCTTACCTTCATCGAGGAGATTATAATGGATAATTCACAACTAGAAAATACTATCACTGAGATCCGTAAGCGCAGTGGCGCAGTCACGGCTTTCAATAAAGATAAAATTTCAAATGCCATTTACAGGGCATTGGCTGCCACCTCTAAAGCCGACCGTGGCGTAGCCGATCAACTAGCAGCAAATGTTGTTAACAAGCTGGTAGAGCAAGGATTTACAAGCTCTAGAGCACCTACAGTTGAAGATATTCAAGATATTGTAGAGTCAACTTTAATCGATAGCGGAAATAGCGATATTGCAAAAGCATACATAGTTTACAGACATGAGAGAAGAAAATTAAGAGATCAAAAAATGAATGTCCTGAATCTAAAGGCATTAGATCCAGTCTCCAAAAAGTTTGATTTGAATTGTCTAAGGGTTCTAGCCTCAAGATATCTTTTCAGAAATTCCAAAAGTGAGATAATTGAATCTCCGACTCAAATGTTTGAGAGAGTCGCAATTCTAGTAGGAATTGGTGACATCCTGTATGATTCTCAAGTATTTGATAAATCAGGAAATACTAAACAAGATATTGATGAAGCAGAATCTTATCTTGAAAAACTAGATGCATTTGATTATAAATTCAAAGTAGGAGATTATTTCTTCAACAAATGGCATTTTAGATCTTTGATCAGTCACTATGTGACACTAGCAAACAAAGGTCAGATGAAGGTAAGCTTCAAAGATCTTCTGACTTTGCTAGCAGCAAAGAAACTTGATAGCTATGCAGACAAAATTTCTGAATACTTTGAAATGATGGTTGCTCAAGACTTTCTGCCAAATTCACCAACAATGATGAATGCAGGTGGAAGATTGGGACAGCTATCAGCATGCTTTGTACTTGGAATGGAAGATGGAATGGAACAAATCATGAAATCTACTTCTGATGCAGCATTAATCTTCAAGTCTGGAGGAGGGGTTGGAATCAACTATTCTAATCTTCGTGAGGAAGGTGACATCGTGGCATCCACTTCTGGTGTTGCCTCTGGTCCAGTATCTTTCATGAATATCATCAATACCGTTACAGAAGTTGTAAAACAAGGTGGAAAAAGACGTGGTGCAAACATGGGAATTATTGAAGCATGGCACCCTGATGTTGAGAAGTTCATTACAAACAAGACAGAACCAGGAGTTTTGGAAAACTTTAACGTAAGCGTGGGTATCTGGGAAGACTTTTGGAATGCACTAGTTAACACTGAAGATGGTAACTATGTTTTACGCAGTCCCCGTGACAAAAAACCAGTTAAAGAAATCAATGCACACCAACTAATTGATCTTATTGCATTATCTGCATGGAAGAGCGCAGAGCCTGGATTGATCTTCTTTGATCAAATTAACAAGTACAATGTATTTGCCAAAGCAAGACAAGCCCCACTAAGAGCAACAAACCCATGTGGTGAACAAAGCCTCTATCCATACGAATCCTGCAATCTAGGATCAATCAACTTGGTAAATCTTGTTAAAAGACAAGCAGATGGAACTTATGAATTTGATTGGCAAAGATATGAAGAGACAATTAGAAAGGCAACAAGATTCTTGGATAACATCATTGATGTAAACAACTATCCTGTTCCAGAAATCAATGTAGCATCAAAAGAGTCTAGAAGAATTGGACTTGGAGTAATGGGAGTAGCTGATCTCTTATACAGATTAAGAATTCCATACAATTCCAAAGAAGGATATGAATTACAATCCAAGCTCTCTGAAGCCCTAACATACTATTCAATGGAAGAAAGTGTTGCACTTGCAAAATCTCGCGGTGAGTTTCCACTTTGTTCAAAGACAGAATACCCTGAAGGAAAAATTCCAATAGCTGGCTATTATGAGAAACCAAAAGAATCTCACTCCTATGAATGGGATCCACTAATTGAGAAAATCCAAAAGCACGGTATTAGAAATGTCTTGACTACTACAGTAGCTCCAACCGGAACACTCTCTATGATTGCAGACTGTTCAAACGGAATGGAACCTGCATTTGCTCTTGTATTTGAGAAAAGGGTTACTGTTGGAAGATTCTTCTACTCGAACAAAATTTTCGAAGAAGCCCTAAAAGAAAATGGTCTTTACACAGATGAAATTCTTGCAAAAATCGCAGACAATTATGGTTCATTGAAAGGAATTGAAGAAATTCCACAATGGATGCAAGATGTCTTTGTTACAGCAATGGATATTCACTGGGCTGATCACCTTATGGCCCAAGGCGTATGGCAAGACTGGATTGGAAACGCAATTGCAAAAACAATCAACATGCCATATGATGTAACAGCAGAGGATGTAAAATCTGCATATCTGCTTGCACATGAACTAGGACTAAAAGGAATGACTGTTTATCGTGACGGTTCAAGACACAAACAAGTTCTTCACATGACTAGTGAAAATGCAAAAAAAATATTTGATGTAGCACCAAGTGCGTACATGACTGAGATTGTTCTCTCAAAAATTACAAACCCATACATCAAATCTCAAGTAAATGCATCACTTGCATTAAAATTCCATGACGAAGAAATCTCTATGGAAACTCAAAAACATGAAGAAGTTTCCGAAGATCGTCTATGTCCAACATGTAAAAACAATCTAGTCTTTGTAGAAGGTTGTAGTATCTGCATCGAATGTGGATATAGTGGTTGTACTTCGGGATAGAAAATAGCATTCGAAAATCATAGTTATCAAGTATACTTGATAACTGGTTAGTGGTAAAGGTCTACGTGTTAAGGACTTAACCAGTCCGGTTGTAGACTAATCCATGGTAACGGAGCCACTAACCATTTATCCTAATAACAAATCCTATAATTTACTCTAATAAAGGCACTTCGCATATTTTTCGATCACCTGAATCATAACTTTTTTAGACTAACTTTTGAATATCTTCATATGAATAAAAAAATTTTAGGTATTAGTGTAAGTGCTATTATTATAATTCTAATTATTGCAACAATTGTAAGTTTACCAAATTCAGAAATCTTTACTCAAAAAACTAATGAAAAAATTGGTCTTGTAATTAATTCACCAAATCAAGCTACAACCTTACAGGATTTGGATCAAATTTATTCCCAAGCATCAGAGACTGGAATTGGTAGAAGCAACGTCTATCTTTTTTGGAATTTAGTAGAACCAGTACGTGGAGAATATGATTGGAAACAATCAGACGCATTAATGAGCTTTAACAAAAAAAATAATCTCAAAGTTACTCTTTATTTTTCTCTTATTAATGGAGAGACACTTGGACCTTTCCCTGATTGGATTGGAAAGCCATCACTTAATGCTATTGGCGAAGATAGAGTAGTAAGTGTACTTGATGCGATACTATCTAGGTATGATATAGTGGATACTGTAATCCTTTCTGGTCAAACAGAATCTCAATTTAGATTCTATGAACAAAATATTCCTGTGTATAAAGAACTCTTCAATGGTGTTTATGATAAAATCAAAGAAAAACATCCCAACGTAAAAATTGGAAATTCATTTGCGTTACATAATGTTTTAAATAAAAATCTACAAAATATTGTGTCTGATTTGTCTGTTGGTGATTTTGTTGCATTTTCTTATTCACCAGTCGACAGTCTAAATGATATTGTAAAAACTCCACAGCAGGCAATAGATGACCTAAGACAAATATTTGATTTAGTAAGCAATAAAAAAATTGGAATTTTTGAAATCAGTTGGAGCACATCTGACTATGTTGGAGGAAGTGATTCAGCACAAACAGAATTTTTAGAAAAATCCTTTGAATTTTATACTGAAAATGAATCCAAATTCGAATTTTTTACTTGGTATAGGCAGTATGACAAGCCTGAAGGAACATGCGTATTTGAGCAGCAAGAGATAGGTAATGAAAAATTAACTGTAGGCGGATCTGGTTTTGGAAGCAGCGAACATGTGATTGAAAGATTGAATCAATATGTTTGCAATGCAGGATTGATAAATAATGATGGTGTTCTAAAATCTGCCTGGAATGAATTTAAGAACCAAGTTCAAATGTTAAACTAAAATGATTTCTGTAATTTTATCTGAAGCTGCATTAGAGTTGGTTCCATATGAGTTAGAAGATCATCCCTCAGTAGTTTCACATGCAAAGAAACTTGGCAAACATCCCTCTGAAATTTTACTTGACAATTCATGGCATTTTGCAGCTATGAAAGGAATTGAAAATGAATTAAAAAGAGGAAGACCAGACTTGGTCCACTTTTCAATCCTTGAAGCTACCACCATTCCATTATACTTTCAAAATAAAATGAAATTTTATGTTCATACAATAGATGATAAAGTAATTTCCTTTGGTCAAAATGTACATATTCCAAAATCCTATCATAGATTTGAAGGTGTAATTGAAAAATTATATCAAGAAAAAAAAATCAAAGCTGATGATGAATTATTACTAGAAATTCATAACAAAACTTTTTCAGAACTTTTAGATGAAATCAATCCGTCAAAAGTAATAGGGTTTTCCAAAAAAGGGGCTTTGAGTTCATATGAAAAAATTGCGGAGAAAATTTCAGACAATACATGTATTGTACTAGGAGGATTTCAAAAAGGACATTTTTCTGATTCAATTCAAAACAAAATAACTGAACTATGTTCTGTGGGAGATGAATCATTTGAAGGCCATGTTGTAGTTGCTAGAATCCTCTACGAGTACGAAAAAACCATTTTTATGTAGGAAATTAAATTTGCATTCTATTGCAGTCATAGTATAGCCTGGTTAGTATTCGGGGTTTCCAACCCTGTGACGCGGGTTCGAATCCCGCTGACTGCATTCTTTCATTGTTATAAGAACCAATTTTTAGGTGTAGTTTAAGAGATTATTGTGAAACCTGCAATCAGAAAAATTGCACTAGAGAGAATGCAGATTCTCATTGATAATGCAATTACTAATGCCAGGATTGATCCTGAACTTTCTCAACGACAAGCATTTCTTGCTCGCAGAATAAGTACCAGATATAAAATTAGGATGCCTTTTGATCTTAGGATGGTTTTTTGCAAAAAATGCAAATCCTTTATCGCACCTGGAATCAATTCAAGAATTCGTATAGGCAGGGCATCTATCAAGTCCATTAGAATTTCTTGTAATCTATGTGGACATACTTACCGAAAAATTATACCTAAATAATCTCACTTTTCTTCAGGAGGCTTTACTTTTCTAAAATTAAAGTACACTCCTAGGTCATACGTAATCTTTAGCAATCCACCGATAACAAATGGAGCTGATAGCCATAATGATTGAATTACCAAACCTGCAATTGATGGACTAATTGCCTGTGTAACATTTCTTGAAGTATTAGTAATTCCAGCAGCAGCAGTTCTTTCATTTTCATCTACAACTGCAACAATGTAAGACTGTCTGGTTGGAACATCCATTTGAGATAAAGTCATTCTTGCAAGATGAAGCCCTAACGCAATTGGGAATGTAGGTGCAAATGCTAGCAAAATTAACAAAATGTTTGCAGGAATGTGAGTGAATACCATAGTATTGATCAACCCAATTTTATCTGCAATTCTAGTAGCCAGAATATATGAAAATGCAGTTAGAACACCTGCTACTGCAAAAATCAATGAAATGGTTGTTAACTCAATACCAAATCTTGTAAAAAACCAAAATGAAATAATGCTTTGAATTACAAACCCACCTGCAAATGAATCAAGTGAGAACAATCCAGATAATTTTGCTACAATAGATCTTGATTTTGGTGACAGTTGTTTTATAGAAGACATTTTAGGATTAATTCTATTTTTTACCTCAATATCTTTACTCAAAAAAATATACAACAAGGCCACAATCAACCCTGCAATGATATATGCAGCAAATAGAGGCTTAAATGATTCAATTTGTGACCATCCAGATTCTTGGAGTAATTGTGGCACTCCAGATAGTAAAATACCCGTAGACATTGCAAATGTTCCACCCATATTATAAAATGCAAAAAGTGTGTTTCTTTTTTGGATTTTTTTGACTGTTTGTGGCAATATTGCTTGTTCTAAAGACAGAAATGCACCAGTTTCAGAACCGGTTACATTAATTGTGCCAATTAATGCAGCTATGATTAATGCAATATAATTGTCAGTGACTAGAAAAATTGCACCTGCTATAGACATCAAAACTGCATAAATTACTAGAATTTTTTTCCTTCCAAATCTATCTGCATAAAAACTTGCAAACAAAGTAAAAAATACACTGTTTAACAAGGTAACTGACAGGATTACTCCAATTAGAATATCATCAAAACCAATTTGTTTTAGATAAATGGCAAGAACTATGCTCAAAAATCCGTAGGAGAATGCTCTTACCATTCTTGCAGTAAGAAGTAGTTTACCATCCTTGGTAAGCCAATCTAGTAGTGAAAGATTCAAAGCTGTGAATTGCTATGTTTTATTTTGTATATCTGTATATGGTGTTAGTTGTTAAATGTCATTTTTTATTAAATTCAGATAGGGCTTTTGAATAGTATTCAAGTGCAGACGTCATGGATTTATCCAATGAATCAATTGTTGATATTCTAAAATCAATATAGTCTTGAACAAATTTAGAACAAGTTTCTATTTGGATTATTGTTAGATTTTTAGCAAAGTTCCAATATTCAGCAATTTCTTCCATAACTTGATGATTAATTCCAAGTCTGTCAAAGAATTGTTTCTCTGAAATTCTACATGTTCCAAATGTGGTATTAAATGAATGAAGATATTTGGTGAACAGATCTGTATATCCCTGAAGGTAAACTGGTAATTGATATTCCATTTTTTGCAGAATCTCGGATGTATTGTTTTTTGTTAAATCACATATTGAAATTTTTGATTTTTCCTCATTTTTAGGTTCATCTTTGGTAAGAACTCTTGTCTCAGTTTCCATATTGTAAAATATGGTGATGTAGTATTTAGAGAATAATTAACAATGTTAATTGCTGCTAATTACATTAATTTTGGTAAAAATATGTAGATTAATACTAAAACCTCCAGTCTGCCTAAAATCATTAGAAAACTTACCAGAATCTTTGTGAATGCGTCTAGATCAATATTGATAATACCAGTTCCTATCCCTGCAGTGGTTATTGCGCCTATTGCTTCAAAATATGAATCATAAAAATCATTTCCCAAACTAGACAAATGTAAAGCAACTACAAACGGAATAGATGGGAGTAATAAAAGTAAGATTAGAGATGTAATTATCTCTTTTTTGTTATTCTCTGTTAATGTTTTTGATTTTCTAATAAATTTTTTAATATTGAAGAGATGAATTAGTCGAAATATCTTTAATCCCCCAGCTGTCGAAAATCCACATCCACCAATAATCATGAGAAATGTCAAAAGAATCATTTGAGATTGATTCAATGTCCCAAGATCTATTACCTGAAAACCAGTAGTAGTACTTGTTGAAATGACTGTAAACGCAGAATCAAGTATTGAAGAATTCATAAAAGGAATAAACAAAACAATTCCTGTAATTAATACTATAAAGTAAACTCCTACTTCCTTTGTGATTTTAATTGAGAGAAATTTTGTTCTAATAAATCCATAATGAAATCCAAAAGGAAGAGAACCTAAAATCATTCCAACAAACAAAATAATGTATTCAGGAGGAGTAAGAGTAGAAAGAATATCTGAATTTGGAACAAACCCACCAGTAGATAAAGTGCTCATTGCAATAGAAACATCATCAATAAAATTTCTCTCCCCAAAATAAAACAAAAAACCTGCAATTATTAGGGCATATATTGTAAATACTATTGTAATTGTACTGAAAAGTTCACGTAGTTTAGGGATTTCACCTGAGATAAAGCCTCTCATCGAATTTAGTTTTTTTTCTGGATAAAATGCGGTCATTATCAAATAGATAAAACTCAATCCTCCTACAAACTGCGAGAATCCTCTGAAAAATGTAAAACTCTGAGGAAGAGTTTCAGGTTTTGCAAATAATGAAATTCCTGCAGTTGTGAAACCTGCAGTGCTTGAAAAAAAACTATTTGAAAAAAGATCCACAAAAGATTGGGAATGATATGGATTTAGATAAAGATACGGAATAGTGCCAAATAATACAAGTATTATAAAACTTGAAAAAACAAGAATCGCCATGCCTCTTAATCCCAAATTATTACGTTCTCCGTAGGAATTGAGTAAAAATCCCGAAATCAATAATGTTGTAGACATTAAGAAGATTCCAGTTGCCACATCAGTTTCACCTAATAATGTAGACAAGAAAGATGGAATAATCATCAAGACCCCTGCAAATTGTAATATTGTTGCTAAATTCCATAATATGCTTCTAAAAATTGGATGCTTTGAATTGACAATTATCGGATGGACAATATCCTGAATAACATCATAGTAGATCATTCCAATTATTTCATCATTATCCGAATAAACAACCAATTTTCGTATCTTTTTTTCTATCATTACGTCTAATGCCTTCTCTAATGACTCGTTATGTTTTACACCTATCAAAGGAAATTGCATAATATCACCTAATGTTGTTCTACTTGATCGTATGTGAGATTCCCCAATGTTTTTTAGAATATCTTCATCAGTTACAATACCTGTAAGCTTTCCTGTTTTATCTCGTACAATAATCTCATCTTTGTGTTTCTCATTCATCAATTTACAAGCTAAAGGCAGTTTGATTAATTCATCTAGGATAAGTAAATTTACAGACATGTATTGAGAAACTTTTCTGTTTAGATTGGATTTCTCTTGAATATTTTGATTAGACAATTTTTTGTTCAATCCACCAGTGTCAATATAATCTATTTGTGAATACTGAATATTATGTTATCTTGAAGTTCAATAATTGTAAAAGACATAGACATCAAAACACGATCATTTAGAAATAATTAATTTTAACTGACAGTAATAGTGCCCTTCATATCTGGATGAATTGAACAATAGTAATCAAATGTACCTGTTTTGTCTGCCAAAAATGCGACTTCATCAGTTTGAAAATAATCAAGATCTTTAATATGAACATTAAATTCATCAATGTTAAGATTATGCTTTGAGGGATTATTGGGTTGGTTTTTCTCTTCATTGATCAAATGAATCTGAATGATGTTACCTTTTGATACTGTAAGTGATGGTGATGTTCCTTCTGTAGACGATAGCGATTTACCTCCTTTAGTAGTTTGATAATGATAGTTTCCTTGGGAAGATTTTACTGCTTTTAGGAATAAGTTCGTTGTAGGAGCAAAAACAAAACTCTCTGAATTTACAGGATGAAATGAATTCAGTGCTATACCACCTATCAAAATTATAACTCCTGCAATAATACTGACTGAAATGATACTTGATCTGGTTATTTTGGAAGATTTTTTCTTATTCACAGGACAAAAAGAATTTTCATGAATATATACAATAATTAACATTGTTAAGGAACCACTAAAAGGAATATTTTGATATAATATCCATGGGATTTAGCAAAACTTGTCCAATATGTAATCAAGACTTTCTTTCTCTTGTCAATTATATGTCTCATATCAAAAATACTCACAGCAAAACATCTCCGGATTTGTTTGTAAAAGAGGAAGGCGAATTGAAGTGGTCATTTAGAACTGATGACTAGCAATCATTCACCATGATATTCTGATCAAAATTATACGTGATAAAATATTTCATGAATTAATAACATGAATTCCTATTTTTGACTTGGATTAGTGTAATGTAGAAGTCAAAATAATGTCCATATTGGAATATTTTTTGATGGAAATCAAACCTAGTAATACAGTTGGGGGTAGTATGAATTCTAGGAATTACATTATTTTAGCTACAATGACCTCTACATTACTCATTAAGAAATTATTTGATATTTAGCAATCACTTAACATTGTTAATTCAATTTTATTAAAAATCAAATGTATATGTCCTATATGAAAAAATGTATTGTATGTAGAAAAGAGTTTGAACATTGGTGTGATGATGTTTGCTCAACAGAATGCTCCGACCAATTAGAACATTGAGATTCATTGAAATTTTTGGTCAATTCTATTATGATTCCCTTAAGTGAAATACAGGTGAAAAAATACTATGTTAAATTTATTCTAGAAATATGATCAACGGGTTTTTCTCATAATAATCTGCATTAGCGCTTCTTTTGAGTAATCAATACCGTGTACTTCTTCAGTATGCAATCCAAATTGTTCTATCACTTTCTCCAAATCGCCTTCTACTACAAAATCACATTCAAATCCATAATCCTTACAATTTAATTTTGCCAACTCTTTTCTAGAGAATTTGATAGTAATATACTTCAATTAACAATGTTAACTACCATTCAAGTCATCATAAAAAGAATAATGCAGAAGCAACAGTCAGGAAATATGCCGATCTAGAGGCAGAAAACGAAAACTAGGACATTGAACAGCCGATAGCGTAGCACTGTTCATCCTTTTGGAGTTACTTTGCTTCTGCATTAATTATAATTTATTTTGTTGATATTTAGCAATCGCTTAACATTGTTAATCTGAGTTCAGTTCCACGAATGTTTTTTGTTTCTAGATTTTGTTCTTAGACGCGCACCACAACATGGACATCGAAGATTTGTCGTTTCAAAAAACATTGAACATAATGTACATCTTTTTTGTCCAGCTTCATAGCGTGCAATATTTGATAATGGTTTTTCATGAAATGTATCACAAACACCTTTACAACAAAAAGTCATATCTAGCAATACTTCCTCCTACCTATCTGAGATTTTTCTAATCGCCACCAGTCTTCATTTCTTTTATCTGCAATATTTTCATCATCCATCTCTTCTTTTTTATTCATACGAATTATTACAACTGATTTTTAATAAAACTGAATTAACAATGTTAAGTATTTGCTAAATACTACACTGAGATGAACGAATAGGAATGAATGTTTGTAAACATTATGGTCTTATTTCCCCTAAAATTTATCCAGAATATATACAACCAAATTATTTGAATAATGATGAGGTGGAATTTGTCAGATAATCACAATAACATTCTAAGTTCAATGGATCTCTTTATTGAGAAAATCCAGCAACTGAAAGGATTGATGTTGGGAGTTTCATTTTCTGCCATCATTTTGGCACCCCTTGCTATTGGAATTTCATTATACTTACTAACACACCCAAAATTTCTCCATTTAATTGAAAATGAATCTGAATTTGCATTGTTATTGACGATTCTATTGACAGTAGTTTTAGTAACTTCTGGAATTTGGTTAGTAGCAGGAATTCAGCAATTTAGATCTCTCAATACCTGGAACAAAAGATATTGTAGCTATCTGAAGAAACGTGAAGACTTGGATAGAGACATTACCTCAAAATACCATCTAGACGAAGAATAATCATTCAGGATTTAATGAACTGGATCTGCCACTCCTTGGAAACAATTTTTCAAAAGGCTCCAATATTTCATGACAAAATTCCATTCCTTTTTGGGTAACCTTGAAGATTGTGATGGTTCTTTTTCCATCAACTGTTTCTATTCTTTGTATCATTTCATTTTGTTCTAGATTATCTAGAATCTGTTTATGTTTTGTAATGTTTAACCCACAAAAACTGAATAATGCTGTTTGATTAAGCTGACCGTATTCTGAAAGAGTCAGAATAATATCTTTGACGATGTATATTCTATCACGATATTTTTTGGTATCTGTCATTATGCCTATTGATACTGATACTACTTTAACTATTATGGGAATCTATGTTTCATTAACAATGTTAAGCAACTCCTTATAATATCAAATTTCAAATTTTTGTATGAAATCAAGGTTTTCTTTTAACAAAAGTATGGTGAAAAGTCTTTTAAAAAGAGAAACAACGTTTTCAAATAAATGTAAAATATGTGAAATGGAGTTTACTGATCCTGAAAGGACCAAAAAACACATGATAAAAGCACATTCAAAACCCAAACGTGAAAATCAAGCTCATTGAAAATGGCTAAAGCATATGTCATGATGAACTGTGATTTAGGTTCAGAAAAGGAGATAATTGCGTCGCTAAAAAAAATTAATTGTGTGAGAGAAGCTCATGGCACACTTGGCCTTTATGATCTTGTTATACAAATAGAATCTTCATCTGACAAAGATCTTCAGGAGATTGTAACTGGTGTTATTCGTAAAATGCCAAAAATTCACTCTACTGTGACTCTAACCCGTTCAGAATCAGGTGAACTTTTTCAAACATCAGAAAAACTAATTGGAATGATGTTGGGACAAAATAACGCCCAAGCATATGTGGTGATTCATTGCGATAAAGGAGAAGAATACCCAACATTGAAAAATCTCAGTCACATACCTGAAGTAAAGGAGGCAGATGTCGTTTTTGGATTTTATGATGTTATTTGTAAGGTGGATGCGTCTGATGATAAAACACTAGAAAATGTAATTACTAAAGCCATACGTGCACTGCCTCATATTAAAACCAGTATGACATTGAATGTAATTAATGAACAAGAATCCTAATTATTGAAAAATCCAATCAGATTATACTTGATTTTAAGAAAAACATACACTGTTCTAAGATTTTTACGCTGAAATAAGTTAACAAACTAACACAATACTCTATGAGTTTTATTCAATAAAATCACTTTATTTACTAGGGATGCTATTGAGCAATACATTCTTCTTCTTTTTCTCATATTGCATAAGATAAATAATTCCTATCACTGTAGCAAATTCTACGGATTTTGAAAATATTCCATCCAATTCCAATTCTTCAGGTTTATTGTCTGGAGATAATGGTGGAGGAAAAATTACTACATACAGATACAATCCTAACAAAACGGCAGTACCAACAAATCCAATAATATTTAGTATGACAGTTTTGTTATAATATGAAAGCACTGACTGTCTAGATTTTGTAATTGGCTGTACTACTGTCATTAATACATAGAATGTACCGAAAGCAACCTGAGTAGCTGCTGCTGCAAGCAAAAACACACTATATTCTAATCTCAAACTTCCATGATCTGCATAAACACCTAGATGAATTATACCTCCTGCTACTGCTAAAAATACAATTAGGTATTTTATTACCTCTGGATTTTTGGGTTGATTTTGATTCTTTCTTAAGTTCAAAAAATGCATTGACAAAACTGAACCAAATACTATTAATGGTAACAATATTCCTGCTGACATAACTGAATCCCAAACTGTTCCAATGTTGGGAGTAATTGAAATATTGAAAACTACTCGTTCACAATCACAATTGTAACTACTTGATAAAATACTCCTTGGAGGAATTACATGTTCTTGTGATGAACCCTCATCAGCTAAACTTATGACAAGAAGGTAATTTCCTTTTTTTTCAAAAGTATAGTGAACCTCAAAATCCCCAGTAGGATGAAATTCCCAAGGAAAAAGTTCTATTCTTTGACCTGTAATGGCATCATAAATCTCAACTGCAGTTTCAACATTTTGTACATCATTACCATCGTCATCCTGTATGCTAAATTCTATGTGTGTTGGTTCACCAGGTTTTGCATATTCTGGTTCTAATGCTTGATTTACATAATATCTTCCTATTTGATCCCCCCCACCATTATTGTGTGGTAAATGATCAAAATGAGCAAACGCCATTGAGTTAAAAGAAGTGCTAATTGAAACTAGAGTAATTATTAATAATATTGTAAAAATTCTAATGTTCAATTGTTTTTTCATTGATCTCTTTCAATTTAAATGTCCATGCGTCAAATTTTAACCATGACGTCTTCAATATTACAAATTAGACATGCTTTTGGAATTTTTTTCATAAATATTGCTATTTTAGTTTCTAGTGGCTCAATTGTAAGTGAAATAGCATTTCGAAATGATGTGCCATTGTACTATTATGTACTGATATGGATAATTATTTCTGGTTTAATTTTTGGTTTACAATTTCGTAAATTCAAACTGGTTTTTTCCTTAATACGTCAAAGAATGAAAAATAGTACAAAGTGGCCATTGCAAATCAAAATCATAAATGGTGTTTGTTGGGCTATGCCTTTTTCATTAATTGCATTTTTTCCAGAATTCTCACAATATTTGTTACTCTTAGGAATCGGGTTGGGAAATATCTCAACTTTTATTTTTATGAATAAATTCAGCGGATTAAATAATAAAGAACAGCTTTTAGTTGGAGTAATATCGCTTGCTTTAATTTTGCCTGCTTTTGGGATTGACTCTTCATTTCTTCTAGAGAATCAAGATATTGCTGTTTTAGTGTCACGACTTTTTATTGCAGCGTCATATGCTATTGGGGGCATATATGCTGTTTATCAAAAAGATTGATACAAAAAATGTTTTTTTAAGAACAATGGAGTCCGATCTAAGATTTTTACGCTGAAATATGTTGAACAAACTAACACAATACCTCAATGATTTATAAGACGATTATCGATTTTTTCACTTCATGGCAAAGGTATACGATGTACCCGCAGATGTATTGATAGGAAGATTAGCAAGTATTCTAAAGAATGAAGATATCCCTGCACCTTCTTGGATTCCATTTGTAAAAACTGGAGCTCATGCAGATAAACCACCACAAGATAGAGATTGGTGGCATACTAGATGTGCTTCAATTATGAGAAAAATTTACCTTAATGGCCCAATTGGAATTAACGCATTAAGAAATGATTATGGTGGTGGTAAACCATCTGGATATGGTGCAGCCCATCACAAAGACGCTGGTGGCGCAATTATCCGTAATGCTATTCAAGGATTAGAAAAACTAGGTTATCTAGAAAAAGTTGAGAAGAAAGGCCGTATCATTTCTAAACAAGGAATGCAAAAACTAGATAGATTAGCAACAGATATTCTCAAAGAACTAATTACTGAAAAGCCAGAATTGAAAATATATCGATAGATTTGAAATGAGTTTTCCAGAATCTAACGAACACTCTCAGCAGAATTCTAATCATGAACTTGCAGCACAAAAAGAACAAATTCTAAAACAAATTCTTACTCCTGAAGCAAGGCTAAGATTAAACAATATCAAAATGGTAAAGCCAGAATTATCTGAGCTTGTTGAGCAATATCTGATCGGAATGGCAACCCAAGGAAAAATTCCTGGTCAGATCAACGATGAACAATTAAAGCAAATATTGCTCTCTACTCAGCAGCCAAAACGCGAATTTAAGATAAATCGAATATAATCCAAAAAAATTTAATTATGGGAAAAATGTCGGTTAATGCATGAAAGCCGTTGTATACAATGAATATGCACCAGATGATAATTTTGCTAAAATCCTCAAAGTCCAGGATATAGATGATCCAAAACCAAAATCCGATGAAGTAGTTTTCAAAGTTAAAGCTGCTGCTCTAAATTATAATGATATATGGGGAATGAGAGGTCAACCAGTTCCTGTTCCATTACCACATGTCTCAGGTTCAGATGCTGCAGGTGATGTAATTGCAGTTGGTGAAGATGTTAAAAATATCAAAGTTGGAGACAGAGTAGTTTCTCATTCTAACATGTCATGTAGAGTTTGCAAAGCTTGTACTGACGGTAGAGAATTTGATTGTATTAATAGAATCATTTGGGGATTCCAAACTGGTCCAACTTGGGGAGCTTTTCAAGAAATAACTCACCTGCCAGAAGTTAACATTGCACAAATTCCAGAAGGAGTTTCATACGATGAAGCAGCTGCTGCATCTATGACTTTGTTAACATCTTGGCACATGTTAGTTGGTAGAGCCAAAATCACACCAGGGCAAACCGTCTTAATCATGGGTGGTGGTTCAGGAGTAGGTAGTTTTGGTATTCAAATTGCTAAACTTTACAACTGTGATGTAATTGCAACTGCAAGTCCAGACAAATTAGACAAATGTCTTGAACTTGGTGCCGATTTTGCAGTAGATCATAGAAAAGAAGATTGGCACAAAGAAGTTAGAGCAATCTCAAAAGAACTTGCAAAGAAGAAAGGCGAAGCACCAGGAATCGATGTATCATTTGATCATATTGGTGAAACACACTGGAACAAACAACTGACCTTACTAAAATATGGTGCAACACTTGTTTCATGTGGTGCAACAACTGGATACAATGCACAAACTGATCTAAGACATGTATTCTTTAAAGGAACTAACATCTTAGGTTCAACACAAGGAACTAAAGCTGAATTAGAACAAGGTCTCTATTGGATGGGTCAAGGTAAAATCAAAGCAGCTATTGATTCAACATACACATTTGAACAAGCTGCAGAGGCTCATACAAAGATGTTAACTGGAAAAGGTCTCTTTGGTAAAATCTTACTAAAACCAGAGGGCGCTTAGTCATTTAATGACTCAGCTTTTCCGTAGCCTTATTTTTGTTCCTGGAAATAATTCCAGATTTCTTGAAAAAGCAAAAAAGCTACAAGCTGACATTGTTTGTTTTGATTTGGAAGACTCTGTTCCAGATAATGAAAAAGCAAATGCTAGAAAACTAATCAAATCTGCATTAAAATCCCGTAAATCCTATGAATCTTCAATTTTTGTTCGTACAAATTCACCTGCATCTGGGAAAATCCCATCTGATCTTAAAGAAATAGTTCAAAAAGGTATTGACGGAATTGTGATTCCCAAAGTAAATAACATTAAAGAATTAAAACAAATTGAAAAAATTTTATCTGGATTAGAAAAAACCAGAAAACTTAAAACAATTCAAATTATTCCCTCCATTGAATCTGCAGAAGGTGTAGTTAACACATTTAGCATTGCATCTTTTGGAAAAAGAGTCTCTGCGATAGTTTTTGGTGTTTTTGATCTACTAAATGATTTAGGAGTTGAATATACAAAAGATTCTGAGGGAGCCAAGTATTCAAGAAGAAAAATTCCAGTTGATGGACATGCTGCCGGTGTTGCCGTGATTGATGCTATTTGGCAGGATCTTAAAGATACTAAAGGATTGGAACAGGATTGTAAAATTGGGAAAAGTTTAGGGTATTCTGGGAAAAGTATCATACATCCTGATCAAATTCCTGTCGTTCATAGATTATTTCATCCCAACAAAAGTGAAATAATGTGGGCTGAAAAAGTATGCAAAACATATCTTGAATCTACAAAGAAGGGCAAAGGAGCTACTACCGTTGATGGAAAAATGATTGATGAGGTACATTTCAAACAAGCAAAAGCACTTCTTGAGCTTATAAACTCCTAAATTTCCTGTAGTTAAATCTAAAATCTATCAATAAATGATTTAACACTAGAACTTTTTTCAAGCATTTTATTTGTTAAAATACCTATTACCCTAGTCTTTTCTTTCTTAATATCTAAATTAATTTCTTGAAAAACACATTGAAGTTTAGAGATCTTCTTACTATCACTAAGTACTATTCCAGATTCAATAATCAATCCATTAATAATCATATTTTCAATTTTTCTATATCCCGATGTTTTTGGAACTTCAGATTTCTGAAGAATTTCTGGAATAGTTAATTCATTTTCTAAAATACAAGAAATGATTTTTCTTGTTTCTAAATCTCCAAATGATTCTAATACTAAATCTCTCAAATTTGAATTTATTACTTCGATTGAATATTTCTTATCTATTTTTTTTATTTTAATAATTTTTTCAATACACTCTGCTACAAATCTTTTAACATCCAAATTTGAATTTTTTTCTAAAACTCTTATAAGATTATCAAAATGTTCAATTGATAATTTTATTGACATTCCACTATCTAAAAATAATTCACGTTCAATCTTTTTTAGAACCTCGGGCTCCATTTTTTTCTTAATTTCTGTGGATAATGTAAATGAAATCAATCTATCAATTCCACTCATGTAAAAATTCTAAATAATGCAAAATATTAAAGCACTGTTTTACATACTGTGACTAGAGATGCCCAAATCGGTAATAGTAATAGATGATGATGAAGATACAGTAAGATTATTCAGTGAATTTCTTCAAGAACATGGAGTTAATGTTGTTGGTAGTGGGTTTGATGGAATTTCCGCAGTTAAATTATTTCAAGAAACAAAACCTGATGTTATTCTCATTGATCTTAACATGCCTAATGGTAGTGGATTCTATGCTATTAAAAAAATTCAAGAGATAAATCCAAATGCACGGATCATTGCAGTTAGTGCAGATGGAAGCTATTCCACTGAAGAAAAGTTGGATAAGCTAAACATTCCTTTAATTCAAAAACCATTCAAAATGGATCAAGTCATTTCCACGATTGAATCTTAATTCCCATTTTTGGGAACTTTAACATATTGTTATATTCTCATCTTCATACAAGTAATTAGTTAAAATGAGTAAACGTGTAACAATAATGATTGATGATGATCTTGATAAAAAACTTCGACTTCGTCAAGCAAAACTGATTCAAACAGAACAAACATCTTATAGTTATTCTAAAGTCTTAAACGAAACACTTCGTAAAACTCTGAAATAATTATAGTTAATCAAACATCTATCTTTTCGAATAGGTTAAAGTCGATGAATTTTAATTAAATTATAGTAAAAATGGTTAACCTGCTAGATCCTTCAAATGTAATTACTAGAATGTTTAATGCTGGAAAATATGATGAAATGTACGCTTATTGTAAATCTTTACTTGAAAAAATCCCAAATGATATGGTTGCACTTCAAAATATTTCACTATCTCTGATTTATCTGAAAAAATATCCAGAGGCTATTGTTTATTGTGATAAAGTTCTAGAAATCAAAAACTTGGATACTTATGCGCTAAAAAATAAAATTTATGCTCTTGAAAGTATGAAACAATATGAACAAGTTTTAGAGTTATGCGATAAATTACTTTTGAGTAATTCTAAAGATTTATGGGCTCTAAACAGTATGGGGTTGTCTTTAAATGAATTAAATCGTCATGAGGATGCTATTGAATATTATGATACTGTTCTTTCAATTGATACTAATGATGTAACTGCTTTGATGAATAAAGCAATTTCTCTTAGTCATTTAGGAAATTATCAAGATGCACTAATCTATTATGATAAAGCCCAAATGATTGATCCAAATTTGAAAGAAATACCTATTGCTAAATCTCACATATATGAAAAATTGAATTTAAAAGATGATGCATTTTTAGCTGCTCAAGGAGTTCTTAACAAAGATATGGAAAAAATAAAAATTGATGCTAAAAAAAACAAATGCTCTGTTTTTCATCAATTTTGTAATGACGAATTTAAACATCTTAGTTCTAAATAATTAAGATTGATATTGAACTAAATCATTTTATAGAAAAGAATTTGTAATTAATTTGATGTTTACCGGAATTGTTGAAGGTGTTGGAAGTGTAGAAAATATTTCCAAAAATACCAAAAACAGAAGTGCAATTCAAATGACTGTGAATCTTGGAAAACATTCAAAAGGATTGAAAATTGGTCAAAGTGTAGCTCTTAATGGAGTATGTCTTACTGCAACAAAAATTTCTAATTCCAGTTGTATTTTTGAGATGATAGAGGAAACTACAAAAAAAACAGATCTTGGAAATCTCAAGGTTGGAGGAATTGTGAATATTGAACGAAGTTTAAAAGTGGGTCAACGACTTGAAGGACATTTTGTTTTAGGCCATGTAGATGGTGTGGCAATAATTAAAAAAATTCTTAAAAAACCTAAAGAAGTTCAAGTTTGGTTTGAAATTCCTAAAAATTTATCAAAGTATGTAGTGAAAAAAGGTTCTATCGCTTTAGATGGAATCAGTTTGACAGTTGTTGATGTTAAAAAGAATCTCGCATCAGTTTCTTTAATTCCTCATACGATTGAGGTTACAAATTTTCATACAAAAAAGCCAGGCGACAAACTTAATATTGAAACTGACATTCTTGGAAAATACATTCTAAAATAAAATCAATTATCTACTATTATAGTGGTAATTACCAATTTTTTAGTAAACTTTATAATTGGATTATCGCGATTTTTTCTATATGTCATTAGAATCTGCGTTACAGTCCCTAAAACGTGGAGAGTTTGTCTTATTGTTTGATTCAGCTGGACGAGAAAATGAAATTGATATGGTTGTAGCTGCGGAATTTGTTACACCAGAACATGTTGCCAGGATGCGTCAACATGCAGGCGGCTTGCTGTGTATTGCAATTGATAATAATTTTGCAACATCTCTTGATTTGAGGTATATGCATGAAATTCTAGCTGATTCATCCATCTCAAATAAGGATATGATAATGGGTTTGGCCCCATACGGTGATCATCCTACTTTTTCATTGTCTGTAAATCATTATCAAACTTATACAGGAATTACTGACAAAGATAGAGCATTAACAATTAGCGAAATGGCTAAAATCTATAACGTTGAAAACAAACAGAAAAAATTCGCCTCATCTTTTAAGACCCCTGGTCATGTTCCATTATTGATAGCATCCAAAGGATTGTTAGCAGCACGTCAAGGACATACTGAGATGTCTGTTTATTTAGCACAAATCGCGGGTTTGACACCTGTAACAGCAATTTGTGAAATGATGGATGCTGAAACATATGCCGCTCTATCAGTTGATAAAGCAGAAAAATTTGCAAAACAAAATGGCATTCCATTAATTGATGGAAAAGAGCTTTTAGAATACGCTAAGGTGAATTAGTATTGAATATTGCAATAGTGGTTTCGGAATTCAATGAAGAAATTACATCTAGAATGCTTGCTGTGGCTCAAGAAAAAGCGACATCACTTAAATTAAAAATCTCTTACACATGTATGGTTCCAGGCGCCTATGATATGCCTATAGTCGTAGATACACTATTGAAAAAAAAAGATGTTGATGCTGTAGTTACACTAGGTGCTATAATCAAAGGGCAAACAAAACATGATGAAGTAATATCTCACTCTGCAGCAAAATCCCTCACAGATTTATCACTAAAACACCAAAAGCCTGTATCTTTGGGAATTTCTGGTCCTGGAATGCAGGAAAAGCATGCTATTGCTAGAATAAGACCTGTTGCTGAACGTGCTGTAGAGGCAGTTGTAAAAATCTCTGATGAACTAAAAAGGATTCAAAAATGATTCAACTTAGCATCTTAAAAATTACTGAGTATGGTCCTTGGACATTAACATTAGGTAGTGACAGAGAGCATGAATTACAAATACTCCAAGCCTCACTTTACAAAGAAGTACAAAAATTATTTTCTGAAAAAAACTGTATAGTTTTTCTTAATCGTGCAGATGAATTCTTTGTAGTTTCAAATGGACTTGAATTAGAAGATCATATTCAAATCCAAAAAACACTTGAAAAATTATTTGATATCCGTCTAACCATTTCAATTGGTTATGGAGAATCCCCATTTGAAGCGAATTTGAAGGCGTATGAAGGAAAAAAAATAAAATTATACTAAATTCGGAACACAATATTTTTGGTTTTGTTAATGGAAAATCTGATTCTAAAGTATCTATCATGCATTTAGATGTTGATGATCTCACCTCAAAAAGAAAAACTAGTTCTCCATATGAAATTTCATCTATAATTTTTGAATTGTATTCAAAAATGGCAAAATTTTTTCTAGAAAGAAACTCACTAACATTTTTCATGGGTGGTGATAACTTCATGGTTGTCTCAAATGATGATGCAAAAAATTCCGTACAGAATTTTATTGACATAGTAAAGAAAGATGACAAAATTTCTTTGAATTGTGGAATCGGTAATGGTAATTCTGGTAGAGAAGCTGTAAAATTAGCCACAAAATCTCTTGACACTATACGAGAAATTCGAGATTCCGGGAAAGAAAAACCTGAAGTTTATGAATTATCATGTTAATAAAAAATATCAGCGTATTATCAGGCTCAGATTTAGATTTCATTCCAAGTACCAATGTGCAAATTCAAAATAAAAAATTCAAAAGAATTCAGTCGAAAACTACATCAAATAATAAAGAAGAATCTATTGATTGTGAAGGTCTTTTACTAATCCCTGGATTTATTAATGCTCATACACACATTGGAGATTCAATTGGAAAAGATGTTACACTTGACAGCAGTGTAGATAAAAAAATACATCCTGTCTTTGGAGCCAAATCAAAAATTCTGAAAAATACTTCTCAAGAAAATTTAGCCAATTTTATGAAAAATACGTGCTACTCCATGATTAAAAAGGGAATTACCACTTTTGCTGATTTCAGAGAAGGAGGATTGGATGGTGTTATTTTACTCCAAAAAGTACTATCTGATATGCCTTTACGCTCAATAATTTTAGGTAGAATAGAATATTATCAAGGCTCTTTAGAAATTAAAAAAAATACTCCGTTTCCCAAATCAAAAATTCATGAACTTACCGCATTACTCAAAAAATGTGACGGTATTGGAATTAGTGGTGCAAATGAAAATAGTACTTCTGTATTAAATTATTATTCAAAAACCACAAAAATTCGAGCTATTCATTCATCTGAAACTAAACAAAGTACCACCAAATCAAAGAAAATCACAGGAAAATCTGAAACTACTAGGGCTTTATCTCTAAAACCTGATTTTCTAGTTCATATGACTTATGCCACAAAAAGTGACCTGATTGCTGCCGCAAAAACAACTAGAGGAATTGTAATCTGTCCAAGAGCTAATTCATCATTAGCTGAAGGAATTCCCGATATAGAATTAATGCAAAAGGCAGGATGTACGATAGCTTTAGGCACAGATAACGTCATGATAAATTCTCCTGACATGTTCAGAGAGATGGATTTTATTTGGAAAACAACAATGGGTATTAATAAAAAAAGAATAGATCCAAAAGAAATTCTTAAAATGGCTACTGTAAATGGTGGAAAAATTTTGAATAAAGATATTGGAATAATTCAATGCGGAAAAATTGCTGATTGTATTTTTCTTGATAAACACGCATTAGATTTAGAACCTATGCATAATCCATATGCATCAATTGTTCATAGAGCATCTGAATCTACAATTAAAGCAGTAATGATTGGAGGAGAAATCATTCATGGAAAAATCTAAACCATATGTAATACTTAGTGCAGCAACATCAATTGATGGAAAGATTGCTACTAGTACTGGTTTTTCAAATCTTTCCTCAAAACAAGACAGTATAAGACTTCATAAACTACGTTCTAAAGTTGATGCAATTCTTGTTGGAAAGAATACTGTTTTACGTGATAATCCGATGTTAACTGTACGTCATACAAAAGGAAAAAACCCCATCCGAATAATTTTAGATTCAGAAGGCACCATTTCTAAAACCTCCAAAATTTTGCAAACAAGTAAGAAAATTCCAACAATCATAGCTGTATCAAAAATAATCTCCAAAACAAATCTTAACAAACTTCACCAATTTCCTGTCGAAGTAATTATTACTGGTAAAAAATCAGTTAACATTAAATCTTTATTGAAAAAACTTTCAGATAAAAAAATTAAAACAATCTTGGTTGAAGGTGGCGGAACTGTAAATTGGGAGTTTGTAAAAAATAATCTTTTTGATGAGTTGATTATCACAATTTCTCCATTCCTAATTGGAGGAAATGATGCAATATCATTTATTCAAGGAAAAGGGTTTGAAAAAATATCAAAATCCCCTAATTTACGTCTCAAATCTACAAAGAGGCTCAAAAATCATCTTGTTTTGAATTATGAAAAAGTGTAAGTTATTATACTTTCTTTTAAATAAAATTACAAGAAATTGGCAGTAAAAAAGAAAGCTACAACAAAAAAGAAAGCTACAACAAAAAAGAAGGTTGCACCAAAAAAGAAGGTTGCACCAAAAAAGAAGGCTACTAAATCAAAAGGTAAAAAACCAGCATTTGGTGGGTATGCAATTAGTTTTGCAGGTCGTAAAGAAACTGTAGAACAAGTATTTGGAAACAAACCAATTGCACCTAGCGAAATGACCAAAAAGATTTGGGCATTTGTTAAATCAAAAAGCCTCTCTAATCGTTAAATCCACGTGTTAACGATTATTCGTTAACTCATTTCTATCTTTTAATTATTTTTTAAATGAATAAGATATAGATATTGGATTTATTCTAAAATTATCATGTCAACTGCATCACTGCGACGCGATCATGAATTAATAGAAAAAGTAATCAAATCAATGGACTCTACTGTACAATTATTAGTAGATGGTAAACAAATTCCAGAATCCATTTTAATGCCAGTAATTGATTTTACAAAAAACTTTACAGATGTCTGTCATCATAGTAAAGAAGAGAAATCTCTTTTTCCTGCGTTAGAACAAGCTGGTATGCCTAGTAATATGGGACCTATTGCAATGATGCTAATTGATCATCAACGTTCAAGAGAAATTGGAACTGAGATGGAAGAATCAGCTAAAACATATCTTGCATCTGGAGATTCTTCAAAATTAATTTCTGATATGCAACAATATGTTGAACACATAACAGAACATCTCTGGAAAGAAAATAATCGATTATTTATGATGGCTGAAGCACGATTGCAATACGTTTCAGAAAAAGTAGATAAAGAATTAACTGAAATTGAAAAATCTAAACTTGATACTTTAGGAAAGACTAGAGAACACTATGAACAATTGGCTGAAACACTTACAAAAGATGTTTCTCAGCATGGAAATTAAATTTGTCTTATAGCTTATTTGGCCAAGTGTTAGGAGTTAGAAAATTTGCCAATGGAGATATTGAAGTAGATTTCTATCATGAAGATGAAGTTACTCAATACAGATATTCTTCAGATTCAAGCAGATTAAGCAATTTTCCCAAGGAATTAACAGAAGCTTTGGCCTCTACGCTGGCTACTGATATCTGTATTGAGATCTTTTTTGGTGATGATGGTAATCCAACTCATATTGAATTAGAAGAATGTGCTGATGATGACTTGGATGATGATGAAATTGACGAGGACTCTATTTTAGAGGAATCTTAGATTTGCAAGATTATTCTACGTAATGATGATGTGTTAGATTATCATAAAATCTCACTGATTTCAGGTTTACAAATTCTAACATTCCATATCTTGATAATTCTCTTCCAAATCCACTATGCTTTATTCCTCCAAATGGAATCCTAGGATCTGAAATTACTACATTATTGACACTAACAATTCCTGACTCAATACGTCTAGACATTTTATCTGCTTTTGCAAGATCTTTGGTCCAAATACTTGCACCTAAACCAAACTCACTCTCATTAGCCAATTTAACTGCCTCACTTTCATTTTCAACTATTGTAATTGGAGCTACTGGTCCAAATGTTTCCTCATTTGCAATTCTCATTTCTGGTTTGACATTTGTAAGAATTGTTGGTCTATAGAAGAATCCTTTGCCTTCCATTTCAGAACCACCTAAAAGAATTTCAGCACCTTTTTTCTTTGCATCTTCCACAATTCCAGAAATTGTATCTAAACCATCTTTACTTGAAACTGGCCCCATGTCTGTTTCTATGGACATGGGATCTCCTACTTTGAGTTGTGATGCTTTTTTAATAAACAATTCAATAAATTCATCTGCAATGTTTTTACCAACAAAAAATCTTTTT